>JAAVFW010000026.1 GCA_014800535.1 Bacteroidales bacterium | reverse complement strand
AGTGTCGTGAGATACTTTTTTTCCGTAATTGAAGGTATAACCAATCGTTAAAAAGAAATATCGATGTGAATCTTGTTCACCTATAATTTTAGAGTTGTATGAATAGACCGGTGATGTAAAGCTACTTCTACTGTATATCCAGCTATTTCTGAAAGGATTAGCGCATAAAAGTTCAAGATTCCAATTTTCCTTATTCCATCCTATCTTTAAACCATACATAGCGGGATGACTTGTTTTTATGCCGTCAGAAGTTATATCTTTAGAATCACTATTATAATAAACTTCGAAATTCCAATTCTTAAGATAGTAAAAGATAGCGCCGGCGAATCTTCCGACCACTTCTTTCCCCTTGTTGATTCCTGATATGCGAGAATATTCAATAAAAGGCATCAGATCAATAACAAGCCTTCCGTTTAAAGGACGCCATGTGGCTCTGAGCATGCCAATACCACTGTTATAATCTCCTGAGTTTGTGAATGTTTTTATTACATAATTGTCTGTGGCAACATATTGCATCGTTGCGATATTATGCAACATCTGTCCGCTAACCCACGCTGTGAGTTGCAATGACTTCAGAGGGGCGAAAGAATATGAAAAATCCCATTTATATTCAGGAGATGTCTTAAGTTCGGGATTACCTTGTGTGTAAATATAATCATTATATTGGATAAGGGTCGGATTCAACTTACCACTCTCTATATCATTCGTCGTTGCCTCAATATCAAACGACAATGAATGATTTTCATGATTCCAATATCCTGATAATACTCCAAGAGGAATAAACGAGGAAGTGGTTGTTTCATTAATCTTATGTCTGATATATTTGGCTCCCACATTTAACTGAAGTGTTACTTTTGATATGGGAAGACTATAATTGATTTTTGGAGAGATTCCCTGTTGCTCTATTGCTTGTGAGGAAAGGACACCTAACTGATTGTAGTGTGTCTTATAATTATCTCCGCTATAGGAAGCCGTAAAGGTTATTATACCGGCTTTATTTAAACTCTTTTTTAAACCCAGATTTGCGGTATAATTGTAGGAGTCTTCCTTTATCCGGTTGTCGAACAAGATCTCGTTGTCAAGCCATTCCCGGTTGTTTCTATTATTGCGGGAATATGCGAATGTACCCCGAAATGACAATACGAAGTCGTGAGGAAGGTTGAAACTGTAAATTCCCTCCCATGCCGGAGAAAGATATTTGGCATTTGAAGATGAATTTGAATTTAACAATTTGTTGTAATTATTATAGGAGATAAGCGATGATTCAAGTGATTTGGGAAAATCAGCATAAAACAATCCGATAGTATTTGAAATGTTTACATTATCTGATGAGTAGACAGCTCTGAAATTTCCTGCAAAACTTTCATAGTTATCATAGTGTCGGATAGGTTCTTGAGACTCGTCTAAAATTTCACCGTTTTTGAATTTGAAATTCTGGTTGATAATAGATCCATCCTTGTTTGTTTCTATAAACGTATTATTGAGAATTATATCGTATGTCATTCGCTTATAATTTAATTTTGACATAAGATATGCAAGATAACTGAATTTATCTCTATATTGGCCTATAGCTTTAACATTTGTAAATCCTCCATATTCAGGTTTCTTTGTTGTAATGTTGAGAACATGAGCAGCTCCGAAGTAAATTGGATCCTGGGGATAGTCAATATATTCAACTTTTGTAATGGTCTTCACATCGATACTTTTCATTTCCATTTCCGATGCGGGTATTCCATTGATATAAATAGACACATCTTCTCCCCCTAAAGTATTGACTTGCTCTGTGCCTACCATTATATTGGGAATCGTAATTCTTTTAAGAAGAGAATACGCATCAATTGATGCAGCTTTTTCTGCCTGATCAGGAAATACGATTGTTTTATTCACATTCGTTATATTTCTTGCTGCTTCTACCACAGTTTCTCCTAATTCAGTATATCCGGAAATTGAATCGTTAAATTCCTGATTATTTTCAGTTGTCTGACCGAACGCCATTAAGTGACAAAACATCAGAAAAATTCCTATTGGCAGTAGTTTCATATAATGGTAATTTTAAGGTTTATATTAATTCGCACAATTACTGTGTCATTAGTTCAATAATAGCATTATCAAAGAGAGTAATTGGTTTGTTTATTTCTTGCAAAGATAAGTATTTTTTTCGACTATACATACTTTTCTTTATAGGTTCAGACTCTTTATAGGTTCAGACTCGAGTTTATAAATATAATTCTGAGTAATTTAATCACCCTTTTAAATTGAAAATTTACGGGAAATTTAATTTATATTTATCGTCGTTTAATCCGGTGATGCTTTCCATCAGTTTATACACTCTCGTCCCAATAGTCTGTGGCCATCTGTCAGCGGGGTTTACATCAAGTTCCCTGGCTATTTTCATTGCCGTAAGAGTGTTGGGAAGTAGCCTTGAAGCATCATAGTTTGATTCCGAATACGATCCTAATAGATCCCTCATCCGCTTTTTCAGCCATGTTACGCCAGCCTTGTTTTTCTGATTTGCAGCAAGAGCGGAGGATGTTTCAGCATCATACTCCCTAACATCCTCAAGATGAAGAAGTAGCCACAACTCGAAGCATGGGTTACTCATGCAGAAATTCAGATGTGGATTCTGAGCACAGAGCTGAGCAACCTGTGAGAGCATTCTCTCATGCCAGCGGTCACGATCAATAACAAGCCAAAGCTCGTCATCATCTTCGATATTATACTGCCTCATGAAATCGGCAATCTGAGCATGGACGCTTTCAGGAGAAGACTCGTTGGAATCCCTCGAAAGAATCTCCACATGCACATTGGGTGCCCGGAGTTTATCCTTTACTGCTGAGAAGTAGATTGACTCCGTACAACGTCCCTCGCTTGCTATTACAACGAGTCGGGCGGAGCGTACTCCTTCAAGTCTGACAAAATCCTTACGCTTTCTCATTCTTCTGCCAGTTTAGGGTTTCAATGGGTGCGAAGAATGGAATTGCACTATACCTGCCTTGCAGATATCCTTTCTGCACATTCTCCCTCGGTTTATATTCAGCAAGAGATACAAGCCGGGAGGCACCATTCTTGTCTTTCTCAGCAAACCATACCTCATCGGCTCGGATCATATCGAGGTTAAGAAGATTACACTCGTGAGTAGATATAATCAACTGTGTGTCGCGGTCTGACAAGTCATGAAGGTAGCACTCTATCAATTTCTGGGAGAGCAACGGGTGCATACTGCGATCAAGCTCATCTATCAGGTAGTCGACCTCGTTATTACCAAGGTCAATAAGCATGGGAATGAAATCAAGCAGACGGATAGAGCCATCTGATTCCTCATCCATTTCAAAAACTACTTCATCCTGAGCCTCATTCCTATGAACTGCTTTCTGCTTTGAAATTGTATAAGTGCCGTCTTCTTTGAAATCAAAGAAAAAAAATTCATTGCTTTCGGGAGCGGTAACCAATCCTGTACGACCGGGAGTCGCGCTACTGATTATCTTGTCAAGCAACGTTTCAGGCAGATTGGTCTCTTCTTTTGACCTGACAGGAAAACGGCGAATATCGACAATTCCGGTATTGAAATATTGCAGTAGACTGCGGGTTGCTTCATGGAAGTTTTCATCCTGCTCAGCATTGAACGATATTCCACGAAATCGGGTGCTCGGAAAAATGATTCGCAGTCCTGATGAAAACCAATTGTAAGCCGCTTTGATTGCACATATCCCCTTTCCATTCCTTTCCATATACTCTGAAAGGAAAGTCTTACGGATGGGAGTGCCTTCGCCAAGAAATTTGACAAACTGAGAAGTAGAAGAATCTCCATGAATTTCTCCGAATTCAAACGCGTTTCCTGACTCATCGGTCTTACGGGTGAAAATGAGTTTATCGGTTCGTGCATTGACCTCATAGAGCCATTCCTCCTTGATACCGTTTATTGAAAACTCTACACCGTATGCGTAATATTTACCCGCGGTCTTGAACTCAATTTCAATTTTTGAAACGGGCTTTATCTGAGTGGATAACTTGAAAGGCTCGAAATCACCGATAGGGAACCTGCCGACAGCTAACTGCTGAATCAAAGCGATTCCCTTTATTACATTACTTTTGCCGGAGGCGTTCGCTCCATATATGACACCGAATTTGAGCGTGGAAATATCATCGCGCTTCCGGGCGCGACTGACATGGTCGGGATGAACCGAACTTTTTCCAGCTACAAAACTGATCATGGTTTCTTCCTTGAAAGAGTATATGTTTTCAAAGGTTGCTCTTAGAATCATTTTATGTCGGATAGATACAATTATATTGCAAATATACGACAAACATCTTGATTCTGCAAATGGTTTCTCAAATGGGACGCAAATAGCATGTTTTCGGAGAATGGTGAGGGTGATTGGGTGGTGTGATTATGCTGAAGTGGGGATGGATGTAATTTTTACGTTATGGTATGAACCTTTGTGTGGTCAGGTATGTTTTATTAGTGTAACTGAGACATTCAGTATTACGGTTAGTTAACTGCTTCTTATTAACATACTGCATACTTGAATAAGTTCTTGAAAAAGTTGTTATTGTTGTTTTAATTAAAGAAAAAGAGTCGAAGTGATTTCGACTCTTTTCTTGTTATCGGCACAATCTATCAGGCGAGGTAATTCAGCTCCTATTCATAAAGCGCGAGTGCTTCGCGCAGCCGCATGATGACCATAAGTCGTAATTCGCGCGGCTCAAGCACCTTTACTTGCTCTCCGAGACTGAGAATTTCGCTGACAAGGTCGTAGTTCAGTTTCAAATTATAGGTGAAGATTGAATAATCGTCATGTATCTCTTCCTGTTGCGACGGATGCAGCGGCAAGGCACGCAGATATTTCGCTTGTGAGGAGGTTGCTTTAAGTCTGACAGTTCTTGTGTCAGCCTTTGAACTTGTGACTCCGATTATGTTGCCGAACACGTCGGATGATTTCAGGTCGTCAGGCATTTCAAACTTGTCGGGCAAGATGCGCATCTCCCTTATTCGGTCAAGGGCGTATGTGCGCAATTCTCCGCTCTTTTCGCGCAGTCCGAGCATATACCATCGCTGCTTGTATCTCTTCAGGAAATATGGGGAGAAAATGATATTATTTTCTTCGCGTGAGCGATTGAAGCCGGCGTATGTGAAATTTATTTTCTGATTGAGAGAGACAGCTTCGAGCACTATCGGCAGAAACCTTCTTGCAGAGGGCACATCTTCAACCTCAATACGCGCAGGGTCGATCGAATATTCCTTCATGGCGTTACTGATTGCCACAGAATCGAGCAACCAGTCGGAAAGAGTTTTGTTTCCTTCATCTCCCTCCTCGACAATATAGTATTCCGCCGATTTATTACATTCGATGAGAATATGAAAATTCTCTTCTATTGCCCGCCGATAATAGTAGAACGTTCGTTCAGGCATCGGTTTTCCGTCGGAAATTGAGGAGCGCAGCCAGAGTTCGTTCAGTCTTTGGCGTGTCAGTCTGCCGTGACGTTTAAGGGTATCGACAATCCAGATGTAGCGTGCAAGCTGGTCTTTTGCCATAATTGGAGAATGTAAAGAATCGGGGTGTGTCGTTTCATGGCGACACACCCCGCGTTATTCATATAGAGTTATAGTGTACTCAAGAATCAGAGGACATCTTTAACCTCCCATGTTTCCATGGTTTTGAGAACCATGTCACGAAGGTTTTTGAATCCTTTCTTAGCCTGAACCTGGTCAACCTGTTCCTGAACGTCAGTCTCGTAAGAGGGAGCGTCAACGTCGCGGATGACACCGATTGCGAGGGGAAGTTCATGGCCATCCATCAGAGCGAGCTGCTGCTGGAGGAGGTTTGATTTGCAGTGAGCGTCATGCACGAGCACATCGTCGAGTGTATAGCCGTCTTCACCGATAGTGATAGCTTTCAGACCGAAACCATCCTGCACAAGACCCTTCTCGAGGTTCTTGCCGAAGAGCATTTTCTCGCCGTGACGGAGATGGATTGTGTGGTCGTCATGAGCGTCGCGGTCAGACATGTAAGAATAGATGCCGTTGTTGAAGATGACACAGTTCTGAAGAATTTCGACAACTGAAGCACCTTTGTGGCGAGCGGCAGCGGTCATGACTTCAAGCGAGGTGTCGAGAGCGACATCGAAGCTGCGGGCAAAGAAGTTGCCACGAGCGCCGAAGCATAGCTCAGCAGGCACGAAGGGGTCTTCGGTGGTTCCGTAGGGAGAAGATTTTGTTACGGAGCCACGAGCTGAAGTCGGGCTATACTGACCCTTAGTCAAACCATAGATACGGTTGTTGAAAAGGAGCAGGTTGATGTCGATGTTACGGCGCATTGCGTGGATGAAGTGGTTACCACCGATTGCAAGGCCGTCGCCGTCGCCTGAGATCTGCCATACGGTCAGTTCGGGACGAGCAGTCTTGACACCGGTTGCGATAGCCGCTGCACGACCGTGGATTGTGTGCATGCCGTAAGTGTTCATGTAGTAAGGAAGGCGGGAGCTGCAGCCGATACCGCTGACAACGACCGTATCCTTGGGAGCCACGCCAATCTTTGCCATGGCTTTATGAAGCACGTTCAGAATAGCGTGGTCACCACATCCGGGACACCAGCGCACGCTCTGTTCGTTTTTGAAATCGCCGGGGGCGAAAATACAAGTTTCTTTTTCCATGGTCATTTTCTGCTTTCAATATGTTTTTTAACACCGTCAACGATTTCTTTCACCATGAAGGGCTGACCTTCAATCTTGTTGATGCGCAGAATCTCTTTACCGGGGAGATGCATCTGGAGGTAGTCGGCAAACATACCGGTGTTAAGTTCGGCAACGATGATATTGTCGTATTTCTTCAGTTCGTCGAGTGCGTTTGCGGGCATCGGCATGATGTAGCGGAACTGCGCGAGAGCGATGGGAGTTCCGTTTTCGTTCAGCTCCTCGCAAGCAGTGAAGAGGTGACCGAATGTGCCGCCCCAACCAACGAGCACTGTCTTAGCGTCGCGGTTGCCAAGCAGTTCGATGGGGGGAACGTCGTAAGCGATTTTCTCGATTTTTTCGCGACGCACCTTGACCATCTTCTCATGGTTTGCACCATCTGTTGAGATAACAGAAGTCTTATAGTCTTTTTCAAGACCGCCGACACGGTGCATAGCTTTTTCCATGCCGGGGAGAGCCCAGTAGCGCACGAGGCTTTCTTCGTCGCGCATGTAAGGTTTCCAGCCTGTTTCAAGCATCTCGGGAGTAACGTAGGGAGGCTTGATTTCGGGGAAGTCCTGTTCTTCAGGTATTCTCCATGCAGAAGAACCGTTAGCGATGAAGGCGTCGGTGAGCAGGATGACGGGAGTCATGTGTTCGATTGCGATGCGGGCAGCCTCAAATGCCATCTGGAAACAGTCTGTGGGGCTGGTTGCCGCAACGACACAGAGGGGAGATTCACCATTGCGGCCGTAGAGAGCCTGCATGAGGTCGGTCTGTTCTGTCTTGGTGGGAAGACCGGTTGACGGACCGCCACGCTGAACGTCGATGACCACGAGGGGAAGCTCTGCCATAACTGCAAGACCGAGGGCTTCGCTCTTGAGCGCAAGACCGGGACCTGAAGTTGAAGTCACTGCAAGATGACCTGCGTAAGAAGCACCGATTGCCGAGCAGATGCCGGCGATTTCGTCTTCCATCTGGCAAGCCTTAACACCGAGGTCCTTGCGTTTTGCAAGTTCGTGAAGGATGTCGGTTGCAGGGGTGATGGGGTAAGAACCGAGGAACAGCGGGCGTCCGCTCTTCTCTGATGCCATCACAAGACCCCAAGCTGTCGCTGTATTGCCGTTGACATCTGTGTAGACACCGGGCTGCACAGCTTCTGTCTCAATGCGATAAGTCGACATTGAAGAGTGTGTGTTGTGACCGTAATCCCAACCTGCACGGATAACTTTGGCGTTTGCCTCGAAGACAGCGGGTTTCTTTGCGAATTTTGTCTCAAGCTTTCTGAGGACACTGTCGATCGGACGGTCGAAGAGCCAGCAGATAAGACCGAGTGCGAGCATATTCTTGCATTTCATCATGGATTTGGGGTCCATGCCTGAGTCAGCAAGTGTATTTTTCAGAAGCGTCGTCATCGGAACGAGCATAATCTTATCGGGATTGATGCCGAGCTCCTTGACGGGGTCGTCAGTTTCGTAGAGAGCCTTTTTAAGGTCGGCGGGACGGAATGTATCGACGTCGCAGATGATAATACCGCCGGGTTTGAGGAACTTAAGGTTTGTCTTAAGTGCCGCCGGGTTCATGGCAACAAGAACATCGGCCTCATCGCCGGGAGTATGCACACCTTTTCCGATGTGAACCTGAAAACCGGAAACACCGCTCAGTGAGCCCTGCGGGGCGCGAATCTCAGCGGGATAGTCGGGGAAGGTTGAAATCTGATTCCCTTCACCGGCCGACACGTTGGAGAAGATGTTTCCTGCGAGCTGCATGCCGTCGCCGCTGTCGCCTGAAAATCTCACTACCACACGATCCAATGTCTTGACATTAGTATTAGGTAACATGATCTTATATTAGATTAGTTCTGTTATTTCCTCTTTGTGTCGGTGCCTGCTCAATTCATTCCGCTTTCTTGTCGGGTCTGATATGACACAAGCATCGCGAATCCGATAAATATGGATTCGCGATGCAAAGATAATTAAGTTATTTCGATTGACCTAAACTTTCGTTATTTTTTTTCTAAGTTTTATCGAATCACTTGCTTTGTGGCTTTACCCCCTTTTACGAAGATGTAAATGCCGGGAGCGAGGTTGCGGTTTTCACAGCGCATGCCGCTCAGTGTGTAGATCATTGTGGTCTCTTCTTCACACCAGCCGTCAACCTCTTCTATACCGACAGAAGGAGTCTCGCTTCGGGCGAAGAGATAGATTCCCTGCTGATTGGAGGTGTAGGCTGCGAAGCGCGGAGACGATGCGTTATATTGCAGAGTGCCTATTTCGTCGCCGAAACTTATGGTGACAGTGTCGTCGCTATTGATTGACACCTCGACAACCGAGCCTGTTTCTGCGATTCCGAGACTCTTTGCTGCGGTCGTTGACAGATAACCCGCCTGCTGACCTCTGATGTCGCTGACACTGATGGTGTAGCCGCTGCCGGAGGTCTCGAAGCCGATAATGCCGGTGTTGTCGGGTATGCCGCTTATGACATCGTCGGTGATTGTCACTGCATTATCCACAGCCTCGACATATTTTGCCGCAGCTGTCGCTGCCATCGGTCTGTTGGCTTTAATGGGAACAATGAGGTAAGATTTCTCAGTCGAAATTTCATCGCCGCTCTTGACTTTAGCCCAGTTGTCTTTGGTCATGTCGGTGTCGCCGTCGGGGTCGAATGCAGTCAGGTAAACAGTCGTGACAGCACTGTTGAGAAGTATGCCGCCGACAGAAGCGGAAATGTAAGATTTCACTTCAGCTTTATCGTCGACGCCTGTAGCTGCCGGGATACCGATTATTGGAACTTCGCCTCCCTCTACGGTCTGCCATGTCTCATTGTCGAGTGTATAATGGAAGATTGCGTTTTCAGGCACGATGTCGAACACCACCTCTGTCTCGTCCCACCAGCGGGCTCCGAATCCGTTGACAGCCGTAACGCTGTATCCCTCTCCCTTGGGTTGAGGAGCTGCGGGGCGATTGACAGCGACAGCCTCAGTCATATCGGCTGCGGTAAGCTCTTCGGAGCTTCTGCTGCCCCAGATATAATCGGCAAGTTGCGGAAGATCGATAAACGGATTTCGGTTTTTCTGAACTTCATAAATTGCTTCGTTGCGGGCAAGCTCGCGAGAGTCGACAGGGTCGTTTTTCGACCATTCAAGAAGCATTTCGTATGCCCAGGGCTTAAGGTTGACGTCGATTACGTTTCCAGCCTGATCTTTCTCGGTCTCATACATCCAAGCCGAAGTGTCGAGCCAGGAGATGTCGTTATAGACCGTGAAGATGTAGAAGTAAGTGCGGGCGAAGTCGCCTTTATATTCATCGGCCGGCTCAAACACTTTTTCACATTTCGCTCCCTCGATTTCACCCCCTGTCTGCTGTGTGGGAGCACCCATCGAGGTGATTCCGTTTGTCCATGTGGGGTTGCCGCTGATAATGCCGAGTGGCCAGTTGGATTTGGCGTTGTTGGCAGAGGCGTTGGAGGGATTCAGATGCACGATATCCTTATAGGCGTTGTTTGAAGTTCCTCCCCACCATGATTTGGGCACAGAGTGTTCGATGTTGAGTGTGGCATGACCGGTTGCAGTCGGTTCGATAGCGTTGCTGTAAATATCAAACCATATCTGTCGGCCGTCATATTCGCGCACATCGGTTTTTTCAAACGCACCCCATGTCTTATCGCCATAGCTGATTACGGTGTGGTTTGCCACCACGCTCTTGATTGCCCGGCGGAGTTCATCTCCTTTTTTTCCGGCAAGTGAGGCATAATACCCTTCCGGCGCCGCTGCAAAGGCGGCTGCCGGAAGAAGCATTGTTATTGCCAGACAGTTGATTGCTGACTTCTTCATTATTTCATCATTATTTTTGAAGTGGTGCTGTTGCTTACGATGATATATAACCCTTTCGGGAGGGAAAGATGACCTGACCCTGAGGCAACCATGCGGCCTGTTATGTCAAACACCATAACTGATTCAGCGGCATCAATACCTCCCTCAACCAATTCGTATGGCTGACGGCTCACGGGAGCTGAAACGATGCCTGTGGTGACACCGTCGGTTTTCACAAGCACATCATCCAGACAATATGTCGCGCTGTTGTCTGAGCCGCAGCGTGCGCTTTCATATCGCCATACGAGACGTGCGTTGCCGGGATAATCGGAAAGATCGACCGATCCGCTTTCAAGCCAATAGCTATAGACAGGTTTGACACCGTTGGCGTTGGGAGTGCAGATTGCTGCGTCGATCTCTTCGAGTTTGTCGACATCGAAGGTATCTCCGCGGAGGATATAGACTTTCAGATTGCTGTCTGAAACGCCGTAGGCTCCCTGGGTGCGGAAGGTCAACACGGTGCTGCCATTGTCGGGAATTTCAATTACAGGTGAAACAAGATAACCCACAAACGGACCGTTGCCAGTGCCTTTATACGCGCTTGATGACGCGTAATTATTGCCTTGATAATCCTTGATGAACCAACCGGAGAAGCTACCGCTGCCAATGCGGTTTTCCCAACCGAGGTTTTCGTAATATGAAATTTCCGATGCGCTGTCCCAGTCACAGTTAAGAAGGATTCCGTTGTTCTCCTCACCGGGTTCTGTCGGGTCGACAGGAGTGACAGGTTCGGGGTCGGTCACATCCAGATGGAAGGGAGTGTTCTTAAGGTCTCCCCAGATGTGACGGGCCAGAATCGGGAGGTCGATAAAGGGATTACGGTTGTGCTGAATATCGTAGATGGCATCATTACGGTTGGTCTCCTTTTCCGAGACTCCATCGGCTTCCGCCCAGCGGAGCATCATCTCTGTGGCCCATTGGTTAAGTTCAGCTTCACCTCCTGAGACGGTGTACATTCGACCTCTGCCGTCGCCGGTTGAAGTGGCACTTTGCCAAGCGATATCGTCATAGACGGTGAACATGTAGAAGAACACACGCGCGAAGTCGCCTTTATACATGTCTGCGGGTTCATAAACCCTGGTGCAACCTCCGCCTAATCCGGTTTTGGGTGATCCTACAAAGGTCACTCCGTTGTCGTATGTCGGAGTGCCGCTCACCTCGCCTAAAGGATAATTACCTTTGGCACTGTTTGCTTTTGAATCCGAGGGATTAAGATGAAACAGGTCTTTATAGGCATCGTTTTTGGTTTTACCCCACCAGGAGTTGGCCACTGAGTGTTCAACGTTCAGACCGCCATGACCGGAAGAGACGAGCACTTCATTGTTTGAGTACATATCCCACCAGATTGTCTTACCGTTGACAACACGGGTATCGGTCGTTTTGAAAGCTTCCCATGTGCCGTCGCTGTAACTTATCGCAGTGTGACGGGCAACAATTGCTTTTGCCGCTTTCCTGAGTTCTTTGCCACATTTTCCTTCCAGCGAGTTGTAATAACCGGCCGGATATGTTGACCATGCGGAAAGGATTGTGCCTCCCAACATGATGCTCATTAATGCTGATTTCAATAGTTTCATGCTCTATTTAGCTGTTTGTTGAGATTAGTTAGTTCAAGATTATTTTCACAGGACATTTCATTTCACTTCCTGAGATGATATAGATTCCTGAGGGGAGTGTCCAGTGAGAATTTCCGGTTGTCGCTCCGGTGGAGAGGATTTTGCGTCCGAGCAGGTCGAAGACTTCGACTCCTGATGTCTCGCCGTCACAAATAATTGTGAAGCCGTCGTTGTCGGGTGAGATTATCACGGGGTGGACATCGTCGACACCCTTCACTGATGCCGCTGTCGGCACGATGATGGAATTGCTTGAAGGCGACATACATCCCAGACGGACGCTCATGACGGTGTATGACTCCATGATGTCAGGGTCGCGGTCGTCGATTGCAAGACTGTTGACTGCGCTCTGGAGGAGTTCACCTGTTATTTCGTCTTCAACATATCTGACTCTGTTGACGACATAGAAGTCGACAACTTCGGGAGCCTTACTCCAGTTAGCCACATAGTGATTGCCGCTAAGCTCGGTTGGCTCGTAGGCTGTCAGTGCGGAGAGTTCAGGCACGGGCAATGCCTCACCGATAAGAGTCACACTGATGCTTTGTCCGCCGGGCAGACCGCCGTCGTAGAGGGCGAGGGTTGCCGTGTGCTGACCCAATGAGGTCGGGGTGTAAGCAATTGTGAGAAGATAGTCGTCGACGGTGTTGAGAGCTCCTGCACTTATTGATTTGACCTCCGGCACGAACATCGCTTTGTCGGCACCGTTTACTCGCAGGCTCAAGGGGCTTGTAAGGTTCTGGGCCTTGATGCGGAGCGAGGCGCTGACCGTCATACCGACAGCTGCCTGACCGAAATCGAGAGCCTCACCGGTTACGGGAGCTGTGACTTCCGGGTCGCCTGTGATGGGAGGAGTAACAACATTCCCCTGTTCGGAAATGATGAATGTCTCCATGGTTCTTGTGCCCCAGATATATTCAGCGAGTTCGGGGAAGTCGATAAATGGGTTTCGGTTTCCTTGCTGCTTCTCGACAGCGTCGTTTCTGTCGCGTTCCTTCTGGCTGACGGGGTCACGTCGCGCCCATTGAAGAAGCATGTCGTAGGCCCATGTGCGCAGCGTCGGCCACTGGCTGTCGGGTTCAAACATGTATGTATAGACCCACGGGAGGTCGTCATAGACGGTTGCCATGTAGAAGATTGAGCGGGCGAAGTCACCCTTATACTCGTCGGCAGGTTCGAAGACATTTGCACTTCCTCCGCCGAATCCGCTCATTGCTCCACCTACCTTGCAGCTGCCATTGTCGAAAATGGGGGTACGCACCGGGCCGAAGGGGTAATTCAGTTTCGCGGAGTTGGCTGTCGCGTCGGAAGGATAGAGGTTCCAGAGGTCGGAATAGGCGGGAGTGTATTCCACATCGCCGGCTTTCTTCCACCATGATTTAGGAATCGAATGTTCCCTGTTCATGTTGTTGCTGCTGAAACTCTGACGGGGCGATTGATTGCTGCGAATCAATTGAATCTGGTTGCTATACATATCCCACCAGCGTCGTGACCCGTCATATAGTTCGGGATAGACGTCGGTGTATTGCCAGTAATCGGGCAAGTCGTAATAAGCAAGCCGACGATGGTCTGTGACGCAGCTTTTGGCTGCCTCTTTCAGCTTCTCTTTCGATTTGCCGTTCATGGTGTCATAATAGCCGGGCGTATAATCCGCCATGCACACCATTGGGGTCAGAAATGTGAAGAAGAGTAATAATTTATTCATTTTGTAAGTGGGGAATCGGGGTCCGGCAAACAGAGCCGAACCCCGATTGACTGTTTAGGGGATTCAGACCCTGTTCTCCAATATTTGTTAATGCTGAGGTCGCATATCTTCGAGAGATTTTTGTGTTGTAACGAAGGAGCGATGGGGTTCCATCGTGACTGAGTGACAGCACAAAAAGCACCGGAGAGATGCGCTGGTAGACTAACTTTTTTACATTGTCTCATAACAAAGTGTACCCGAATCAAGTTGTCCAAATTTAACAATTTGGAACTTATCGCAGTGACTTGGGATATAAAACTTGTCATAAATTACTATCGCCTCGGCCAATCGTCACGCATCTGCGTCCGCTTGTTTCGGTCACGATGGAACCCCATCGCTCCCTCACTGCGCGAACACAGCTGCATAACGCTTGACCGCCTCAGCGTTAACAAATATTGGGGAACAGGGTCTTAAAACTTATAATCGCTGATCTTCACTGCCGCGCGTTTGAGATAAGTCTCGAAAGAGCCGCGCACAATCACCTTCTTCTTGTAATTCTGAGGAGCATTTCCAAGGCCGAGATCGGGACGGAACTCGCTTGAAAGGCGCAGAACGATACATTCTTCAGGATTAGTAGTTTCGGGTGCGGGAGCGATAATGATGTTGCCGTTATTATAGTTGGCGCCTGAGGGAACTTCACCGCTGAAGCGTGCGCCGGTTGCATAGTCGGTGCCTTCTACATATCCGACAATATAACCTTCCACCCAGACTCCGCTCAGCGCGTCGTCGATATTGGCGATAACGAAACCGGGTTTATAGGGGTCTTCTTCGGTGCCTGTGCCCAGACCGGTGACACCTTCAATCACAAGACCTTCTATTTCAAACTCGGCGATGCTTCCTGTCTTGAGGATAATACCGTTCATGCCGAGGAATGAATCAAACGCGCCGTTGACCATAATCTTGCGACCGAGCAATTCGGGATGGTCGGCAACATTGCCGTATTCACGAATCAGACTGCCCTGCGGGAGACTGACAACAACACACTTAGAGAAGTCGCGGGTCTCTTTTGAAGGAGCGACCACAAGGTTATTGTCGAGTTCGCCGTCTTCCATAAACAAGATATCGGAGTTTGAAGTGACGTCAGACACTCCGGCTTTTACAGAACCGACGATGTAGCCTTCAGCCCAACCGTCAAGGCCGTTGTTGTCGAATCCGATGACCTCCTCGACAGTGTAAGGTTTCTGGCGGGTTCCGGCATTGTCGAACACAACGTCATAGAGGCCGCGGATAAGGAGCTGCCAACCCTGCACGGCGTTCGGACGACGGCTGTCGGCAGAGCCGCTGCCATACCACGAAAGGATGCCGGTGATGCTTCCTGTGCCTTCGGGCAGGATGTCGTTGTAGAAGGTGGAGTAGCCGGAGTTACGCATGATAACTTCCGTGCTTGACGAAGTGGAATGGAAATAGACATTGACCGTTTCCTGATAGGGTGCGAAGGGTTCGACACCGGCTCCGTCAAATTCCACGTTTCTGAACTGCACGAGCTGTGACTGAAGATCGACACATTCGGGGCTGAGCGGAGTGACAGCAGCAAGCTGGTCGGGGGTCATCAGCAGACAATACATCGAATCAGAGGGACGCTCGGCATCCATCGCGATATATTTCACGTTGAGGTTGGGAAGACCGTTCAGCTGAGTGTGTGAAGCGAAGATGTCATAATCCATGAAAGTGAGCTGCGGTGAGCCTTGATACGGCTCGCCGAGCCATCCGATCTGGAAGAGGTTGTTGTAGCGTCCAACCCACAGTCCGGTCAGGTCAACCACGATTTCCTGACCGATGTGATATTCGTCATAAAGACTTGCGCGACGGATTGTGAACGGAAGCGCGGCGGTTTCGTCCTGAATGACGAGTGTCTGATAGATATTGCCGGTTGCGTCAGATGAGATGACACGTCCTTTGACGATGTAATGTTCGCCGGTTTCTTCATCCTTGACGGGACATTCGAGGGCAAGCTCACCCTGGAAGATTGTCTTCAGCTCGGCGATTGTTGTGTTAGCCTCCATGGTTGCCACGGGGACAGTCAGCTCCGGTTCGTCAAAGTGATTCTGACAGGAGGTCATTGTACCCATCGCTGCAGCCGCACACAGAGCCAACCCAAAAATATTCTTTAGTTTCATAAAATTTCCTGTTTGGTTTTGATTAGCTCGCGATTAGTCAATTTTTTCATAAAGGGTCGGATAATCGCCACCCTTGTCGGAATAGCAGCCGAAGCTGTTAAACGACTGACTGAACTGAATTGTCTTATTCATGAGCAGATTGGTGATGATGAATGTGCCGTCACTCTGCGGAGCAACACTGAAGGTTGTGCCGGCCTCGGAAGCCTCTGCCGACACGTTGAAGCTGTTGTAGGTGCCGGTCAGGTAGAGATAACGGCCGTCGGGCTGCTGAATCTTGAAGTCGGTGCCGTCGGCAACAAATGTGAAGCTCAAATCGCCGTTGTTGACCTTAATCTCACCGTTCTCTTCAGTTACGTCCTGCACCGAAAGATAACCATAGTTTTTGGAAAGAGGCACAGCCACTTTTCCGGCTGCCACCATGATATACTCTTTTCCGGCGGTTACAGAAGTTGCCTTGCGGTAAGTGACGGCCAGCGAGGGGTCGATCACTTCTTCAGTGGGAGCGTCGCCTATGTTGATGTCATCGACACAATAGGTTGAGCAGTAGCCCATGCCGCCCTTCTCGGCTGTGTATTTGAAGCCGATGTAGATAATTCCGGTGAACTGGCTGAGGTCGACGGTTCCACTCTGCTTCCAATCAGAATAGACGGGTGATGCACCGTCGGGATTGGGAGT
>JAAVFW010000025.1 GCA_014800535.1 Bacteroidales bacterium | reverse complement strand
CCACCATTCCGTTGTCGAGGATTTCAACCTCTTCTTCGTGGTTGTAGACGATTTCCTTAGTTCCGTCGGGAAGTGTTTCACCGATTACCTCTTTAACGGTGTCGGGAACAACTACCTTGCTGAGGTTTTCGCTACCCTCGAAGAGGTCTTTACCTACCTTTTCAGGATCAAGTCCGTTGCCGAGAACGACGGTTTCGAGTTCGTCACAACCCTTGAACGCACCTTCACCGATCTCCTTGACGTTGTCGGGTACGACTACCGAAGTAATCTTAGTGCCTTCAAATGCACCGCCACCGATCTTTTCAAGTGTTTCGGGAAGTTCAATGTCGGTGATTGAAGAGCCCTTGAACGCACCCTCACCGATCTCCTTAAGATTTTCAGTTTCGCTGAGGTCTACCTCGGTGAGCTTCTTACATCCTTCGAATGATCCGCCACCGATTGTCTCAACGTTCTTGCCAACCTTAACGGTTTCAAGTTCGTCACAACCCTTGAACGCACCTTCGCCGATCTCCTTGACGCTATCGGGTACGACTACAGAAGTAATCTTAGTGCCTTCAAACGCACCGCCATCGATCTTCTCAAGTGTTTCGGGAAGTGTGATTTCAGTGATTGATGTGCCTTTGAACGCACCCTCACCGATCTCTGTCAGAGTCTTGCTTGCGCTCAGGTCAACTTCGGTAAGGTTCTCACATCCTTCGAATGTTCCGCCACCGATTGTTGTCACGTTCTTGCCAACCTTAACAGTTTCAAGTTCGCTACAACCCTTGAACGCACCTTCACCGATTTCCTTAACATTGTCGGGTACGACTACAGAAGTAATCTTAGTGCCTTCAAATGCACCGCCGCCGATCTTTTCAAGTGTTTCGGGAAGTGTGATCTCAGTGATTGATGTGCCTTTGAACGCACCCTCACCGATTTCAGTCAGGTTCTTGCTTGCGCTGAGGTCAACTTCAGAAAGGTTGCCGCAACCTTCGAACGCGCCGGCGCCGATGCTCTTAAGCTGAGAGGTTTCGGGAACCACAATTTTGGTGATGTTGTCGCAGCCTGCGAATGCACCCGCACCGATTGAAGTGACGCCGTCAGGAATGGTGTAAGTGCCGTTCTCCCCTGCGCCTGAACCGGCAGAAACAGGAACGAACACGAGTTTGACACCGATCACATTACCATTCTCATCTTTATCGGGAGCTGTGATGAATCCGTTGACATCAACAGTGAGTTCATCTTCAGGATTGTAAGGAACTGCGGGTATTGATGCGGGGAAGGGACTCTTTCCTAAGCTTTCAGGATACATCGACTTGCTGATCTTATCGCAGCCTTCGAACGCACCTTCGCCAACTTCAGTAAGACCCTTGCCGAGTACAACTGAAGTAAGAGCTGTACATCCTGAGAACGCACCTTCGCCGATTGAAGTCACATTGTCGGGAACAGTGACAGATTTGATGCCGCTGCCTGCAAATGCTTCACGTTCGATTTCAGTGAGCGAAGTGGGGAATATAACTTCTGTAATGTCCTTGCGATCCTTGAACGCACCTTCACCAATCGTGGTGATACCTTCGGGGATCGAAACAGGATCGGTTACAGTGGAAGAGACAGCCACCAGAGTCTTGCGGTCGTATGACAGAGTGAAGCCTGTTGTTTCGTCGACATAGTCGGGACGCTTAACGACAAACTTCAAACCGGTTGACGCATGAGAAGCATCCACCTTATATTTGAATGTACCGTCTTCTTCCGGAACGAGAGGCTCACCGTTGACAGTCACCTCAGTATCTTCCGGGTTGAAGGCGTCACCGGCAGCGGCTGCAGCACGGGCAGCAGCGCGACGCGCAGCCACCATCTTAGCCATTGCGGGGTTCAGATATTCAATTGAGAATGAAATCTCGGTGCCGGGGAGAAGTTTATGAGCCTGAGTATGGTCGACCACAATCTGATCATGCTTAACTTCGGCATTGAATGCCACAGCTTCAATTGCATAACGCACTTCGACGAGAGGCTGAGCGCTTCCATAAATCTTCATAACGCTTCCGGTCGGGATTGAAGTCGGGAAGTTGTAGCTTCCGTCGCCTGCTCCCTTAATCTCTTCGTTGTTGAGATATACATAGAAGTTGCCACCGTTGAATGAGAGCGGGAGGTCGGCATCAGCGAAGCTAACGGTCTGGTAACCCTTCGCAAGTTTAACCTCTTTCTCGATAGCCTTATCTTTTGCAAGAGTGATAATTGTCTGCGGCGTGTTTACTGAATCGTCGAGATAGATTGTGAGCTGTTTGTCACGGGTCATCGGACCTGTCTCGATTGTCAGCTTCATGTTGTCGGCAACACCGCTGAGTACACCTGTCACGACATCATAATTCATCGCAGTGCCATTGTTCTTGACACCGGTGATTGTCATGTCGTCGGCAGTTGAGCGGAGTGTCAGCTGAGTAGTTCCTTCTGGGAACTCAAGTTCTGATGATTCCGCATACATCGGGTAGGTGAATCCCGCACCGTTGATACGGATGTTCTCCCACTGATCAGAATTGTTGAAAGTGACAGCCACCTTGCGGCGTTTCACCTCGATTGTCTGATCCATTGAACCGACAGTGAACTCATAGTTGACTGAGTGACCCTCGGTGACGGTCTGACCTGCCACCTCGACGAAGATATTTTCATTCGCCTTGTTGGCAACTGCTGTCATTACTACCGGAGTGCCGGGGAGAATCATTGCCGAGCCTGCTTCTGTGAGAGCAGTTGCCTCGTCGCCATCTGTCACAGCCTTGAATGTGATTCCGGGCTCGATGAGATAGCTGACTTCCACGGGATCGGTCGGAGCAGGATAAATCTTGATGACAGGAGGATTTTTGGGATCGC
The DNA here is from genome assembly GCA_014800535.1 of Bacteroidales bacterium. GTDB lineage: Bacteria > Bacteroidota > Bacteroidia > Bacteroidales > Muribaculaceae > Lepagella. Next base: position 31,707 of record JAAVFW010000025.1, on the reverse strand, counting down.
TGAACGCTGATTCGGGGAAGATAAATCCACCCTTCTCCTGAGAATATTCAAGTTTCTCACCATTGACATAGACTGTGGGAAGTTTGTCGGCAGTGACACCACCTTCGGTGAAGCTATCGGGGAGTGTCAGAATGATCGGAAGATCGTCGTCGCCAAACTGCAATGTCTGAGAGCCTCCTGCGACACCCTGACCGGTCTCGATGCTCTTGCCGCTACCCAAAGTGAATTTCGCACCGTCAAGACCTGTGCCTTCGAAATCATTTCCATCAACATAGATAGAAACCTCCTTATCGCGCTCAATCTTCTTAGTCGAAATGGTGAGCGTGCCGGTCGAGAGATCTGAGAGAACACCGCTCATGAGATCAAACTTCATGTCACCGGTGGTTACACCATCGGAGAAGAAGCTTTCTGCGGCAGATGAAGTAATCGTCAGCTCCTTCACACGGGTCGGCACCATAATATTGCCGGAAGCATCGGGAACGTAGGTCACATCATCAGAACCGACAATCGTGAGGTCTGAAAGATTTGTTCCTTCACCTGCTGCAATAGTCACAGTGTTGTAAGTCTTGGCTACAGTTATAGTTGAATTTACACCGGAAGCCGCCAATGTAAATGCCTCACCGGGGTTATGTGTAAGAGTAGAGCCGTTTGACCGCTTCTCAGTGATGCTGAAATCGAATTTATTATTCGGATTTTCAGAGATTGCAATTGAAGTATAAGATAACGACAATCTCTTCTTCACACCATCAAAATCAGTCAATCTTACTCCGTTTTCAGTGACGGTTATATCCAGGTCTTCATCGATAACGTAGGTCACATCACAAGAGGCCTTCTGGTAAGATAAAAGAATGGTTACACCCTCCGGAAGAGATGACGGCAATTTGTTTGCACTTACTTCTTCCTGACCGATATAAATTGTTGGTTGTATAAATTGGGTTGAAGCGCTATTCTTACCTATTCCACAATCAAACTTAAGCGGCAACTCATCTTCATTGTAGCTTACAGTGTAAGGCCAAGAAGTTATATTCTTAAGATTAATACTTCTCTCGAACGGTGTTCCCTCACCCAAAATCATCTTTGAATAAGATGCGAAGTATCCATTTCTTCCAAGCTTGAACGTCCTGTTTCTTTCGATTTTTTCAGTCTTAATATCAAGATGCATTCCAGCCTTCACTCCGGAGATAAGTCCTTTTTTCACATCTACCTCAAGGCTCTGACCGCTATTCTTATCAATAGCACCTATCACACGGTAATCACTGTCAGCACACCTCACGGATATTGTGGGAGCAATAGTGAACTCTACAGTCGATCCATCACCGGGTGTAGTTACACCGCCGATTATGATATTTGAATCATTGAAAGAATCACAGTCGGATGTTACCTGCACAGTCGCTTTGGGAGGAGTGATAGTGAAAGTGGTTGAACCGCTATAATCGTATTCGCTACCATTAGCGTTGTAGTCTCTTACACGGAAATGATATTTACCATTATAGAATACAATCGGCTCCTCACCCATGATTCCGTACTGACCGTTACTATCGGAACTTACAATACTTAGATCAGAACCATCATAAGACCGGAAATCAATTTGCGATGAATACGGAACGCTAATGCTCACTTCTTTCCCGGCAGGCACTTCAACCTCAGAGCCTCCATTGACAGAGTAAAAGTACGGTGCGGGACATGCCTTAATCGTGATACCATAGTTATTATAGGAAGAAGAAGCAAGATTGGCATCAATAATAGAGCCTACCAACGCACAAGGTTCCTCTATTACAAGCTTACCATATTTTAATGTCATATAGCCATAGTCTTCTTCCACATATTCGAATGGATATACCTTACCTCCGATTACAGCCGATACTTCAATAACTTCATTATTACCGTATGAATAATCAGACTGCCCCTGCCAGATAAAAGTAATGGGGAAATCCTCATCATTGAGACCTTTCCGGGTAAAGTTAGGAGCGAACTTATTCTTAGGCTCCATCAAAGGGTTTGTGATACCCCATTCAAAAATCACAGATTCACCCTCATCAAAATATGGTCCATCCGAAGATATTTTTGCGCCTTTAAGTCCCATTCGCAACGGATAATACGGAGTTTGTCCATTGCCTTGTTTCCAGACATAGGAGGGTGCTCCGCCGCCATAAGACTCCTGTTCTTCAAAAACCCAGCTACTATTCGGAATAGCGACAGAGAGATCAATGGGATATTTATACTCACTTTGGGCAACTTTCACAGTGAGTGTCATTCCATCAGCGATGCCGGTTGCAGTTTTGGTAGCGGAATCATATTTGAATGAACCTGCAGGCGATGCCGTGATCGATGCAATATTATAATTAACATCACTGGTCGAGAATGACAGAGACCCTGTGGAAGAATTGTAGTCGAGATAGAACGTTTCAGGGGTTGATGTCAGATCCTGCCAATCGCTGTAAATTCCACCTTTGACTCTTGCCTTCACACCGCTCGGGGTCTCCGCAGAAATCTTAACTTCAGGGTTTCTGGGGTGAAGGCTGATTGTCATATAAGAAGACACGTTATCGCCGGTGAGAGGGATCTCGAACGAGCCGTCTGCTTCCGGTGTAAAGATAGTAGTACCCGACTGCAACACGAGATTTTCACCTTGTGTCGGGACATACTTAATTACTGTTCCGGGAAGAACAGTGTAATGACCGGGGCCGGATACGGGGTTGCCGTTATGATAGATCGTAGCACTCACTCCCGAAGGGAAATCGGAATGGGTCAGACTGATTTTCCTCGGAGTGGAGCTGTAGATACTGACAACATCGTTGGCACTGAGGTTAGCCAGCGCACTCAAATTACCGTTCTCATCGCGTGCAGTGATCTTCTCTCCATTGAGATATACCTCATAACCTTCCCAAATATACATCGGAAGGTCTTCGGCATTGACCATTACAGTCTGAAGACCATCTTTAATATCCACATTTTTATGACAAGGTCCGTCTGGATCAAGAACAATATTGGTTGAATAATCCGAATAGATCTTGATCGGGATATTACGCTCATACTTGCGGGGAGTAATAGTGATTACCTCATCCTGCTTCTCAATTCTGAAACAGCCGTTTTCGTCGAGAGCGCGGGTCTTTCCGTCGACAGTGACATCATACACCTTATAACCCTCTGTGCCGAGAGGCTGGAAGTAAGAGGAGGAGATGCCGGTTGTTCCGTTATAAGGGGATGAGGTGATGTCCATTTTCGAACTACCTTCGCGAATTATCGTGTGTTCAAGGTCAGGAAGATTGAACGTGTAGCGCAGACGGGAGTTATACTTACCACTGAGTCGGTAAACCTGCGTTTCAGTCGGAGACTCCGCCTCAATTGACATATATGTTCCGGACGAAGAGAGTTTCTTGCCGTTGAAGTAAGCGGACTCAACTTCCCATTGACCTCTTACCTGAGGCTTAATCGTTACATATACGGATTTGCCGTTAGGAACGGTGAATCCTTCTTTGGTCCATTCCTTGTCGGTATAGGTTTTGACTCCTGACACCGTGACAGAGGAGATCATGTCCTGAAGATATTCCGGTTTGGTTTCGTTACCGGTTGTCTGGACACACTCAAACTTCATCGGCACCTGCATGTCGATAACATCGGCATTGACATCAATAGTGTGATTAGTCTTTGCCGGATCGAGAGTTACCGAGAAGTCATTTAACAAGGTTAGCATCCCATCTTTTATAATAGGACTGGATACATAAGCGCGTGTTTGCTTCTCACCATCCAACTTCACAATGAACAATTTATTATCAGTATCACCATAGACAACCCATCTATTTTCTGTCTTAGGATCATACTTAATTGTCATTGTTTTTCCACCGGATTCGCCGACATTATACTTAAGAGTGTAGACAGACCCGGCGTAATAGAGATTAACCCTTGAAGGATTATCCTTGACATTCACCGTCAGTGTTCCTGTCAGGACATTATCAGCCTCGTCGGTTTCGATTTTCACAACCACACCCGGCGTCATGCTCGACACATTGATGCTCGAAAGACGGGGGGTACTGTTATAGTCCTTGCCATTTTCATCAATGATCGACTTGATGGCATAGGTGACACCTCTTACGATGGCAGGTGAAATGCTCACCGAGGTCGGTTCCTCCGACTTGGGAATCAAATACAATCTGAGACCGTCGGATGCATTATATTCTTTCGGATGCATCCCACTTTGCGACTTAGTTTTGTAAGTCACCGAGTATATGTATGATTTGTCACCTTTCAACACATAATACTCGCTCAGATCCAGATCCACACCAAAGATTGATTCTCTCGATTGGGCGACAATATGGGGTATTAAATTTACCCCGCCTCCTACGAGTGCAATCAGACTGATGATGAGAAGTGATAATTTTAGATAAATCTTTCTCATATCTGATTAAGTGATTAGTTAATAAAAAAATTAATTGATTAGTATTTTGAGGAAATTTGTTTTTTCAGATTTTGGTTAGTTTCAATTTCGCTCAATTAGTGGAGAAGAGTAATCGTTTCGGTAAGTTCTTTTCTTTTTCTCTCTTTTTTATATACAAGAATTGCGGACTCCGGTCTCTCGTCGAAATCCATGAAAACAAGATAAAATTGTTAAACCTCAGAAAGGTGTGAGAGCCAAACTTCGCCACATCGCCAAAAGCGATGCGACAAGCTGACACTTTCCCATTAATTATGCGCAATCGCAACTAAATTGAAGCGTTTGCAACGCAAAAATAATCATTATTACAAAAACTTGCAATACCCCCCCCCGCTTAACTTCCTGAGTTTCAATGAATTAAAAATGTTAACAAATGTTAAAACACCCTCAAAACACCCCCTCCGACACCCCTCCGCAGACACCTCCGCGACACACCCGCGATGCGGAAAGTCTGACAGGTCCGACAAGTCCGACCTGTCAGACCTGTCAGACTTGCTCCCATAATTCTTATAATTCTTATAATTCCCATCACTCCCACCATTTCCACCATTCCCATTATTCCCATTACTCTCATCTCTCCCCCCTCCTCACCTCTGACCTCATAACTCTGACCTATGCCTTGAATAAACCGCTCACATAAACAAAATATGCTTCTCTGTTGTATTTATTAATAGGAGTCGATACCGACTCCACCCACTATAAACAAGAGATTCCATGAAGAAACTATATTCATTAGCCTTATGTCTTGTGGCGTTTGGTGCAGCTGCACAAAGCGTCAGCCTTGACTCATGTAGGAATATGGCGTTGAAAAACAACAAATTGGTGAAGATTGCCGAAGAGAATATCCGTGGCGCTGGCTACACCCGCAAGGCTGCTACGGCAGCCTATCTTCCGGGCATCGACTTCACCGGTGGTTACATGTATAACCAACACCAGATTGAACTCCTCGGTGAAGATGCCAAGCTCCCGACCATGAGTTTCGATATGGAAACAGGTAAGTATAATTACAATGCTGTGGTCGGACCTAACGGAGTTCCGGTCATGGACCCCTCAAGCGGACTGCCTGTTCCCTCGACCATCGCTCTGATTCCGAAAGAAGCCATGAGTTTCGACACCCACAACGTCTTTGCGGGTGCCTTCACCTTGACGCAGCCAATCTTCATGGGCGGTCAGATCCGCGCCCTGAATCAGATTGCTAAATATGGCGAAAGTCTCGCCAAGTCAATGCACAATCAGGTGTCGCAGGAAGTAATCTACAAGGTGGATGAAGCTTATTGGCTTGTCGTCTCTCTCAAAGAGAAGAAAAATCTGGCTGAAAATCTCGTTAAACTTGTCGATTCCCTTCGCGACAATGTGAAGGCGATGCTCGACGAGGGTGTTGCCACTCAAAGCGATTATCTCACTGTCGAAGTGAAATATAACGAAGCATGTATCGCTCTGACAAAGGTCGACAACGGTTTGTCTCTTTCGCGCATGGCTCTCGCACAGATCTGCGGCCTGCCCGTCGACACACAAATGGAACTCGAAGATGAATCCCTTTCTCACACTGCCGGCACACCATCGGGAATGATGGTGACCGACATGCAGGATGTCTATGCCTCACGTCCCGACCTGGATGTGTTGCGTCAGGGAATCAAGATTTTCGAGAGCAAAGAGAAACTCGCTCTGGGTGCCATGCTCCCGAAGATTGCCGCTGTGGGAGCCTACAGCTTCTCCAATCCCAACGTAATCCACGGATTTGAAAAGAAATTCGGCGGCGGATTCAGCGTCGGTGCCACTCTGACCATCCCTCTCTGGCATTGGGGCGGCAACTATAATCAGTATCGCGCGGCAAAGTCCAACACCGCGGCTCAGAAACTCCTCCTTGAAGACATGGAAGAGAAAGTCGACCTGCAGGTGAGTCAGGCAAAATATTCTTTCCAGGAAGCTCACAAGACCTACGACATGACCGTCAACAACATGAAGAGCGCCGATGCCAACCTTAAGAACGCCGAGATAGGGTTTAAGGAGGGTGTGCTCACTGCCGACGATGTCATTGCAGCCCAGACTGCCTGGGTGAAAGCAAATTCCGAAAAAATCGATGCTGAAATCGGCATACGCCTCTGCGAGGTTTATCTGTCGAAAGTCACAGGCACAATGAAATATTAAAAATAAAACGAAACTCAGGAAACAACAACCATTATGGAGACAGCAAAATATCAGGAGCCGACTGAAGTTTCGGCAAAAGACAAGTCATTAATCTTGACTATCATCGTTATCCTGCTGATTGTGGCAGCGATGGCAGTGGCAGGATTCTTATTTATCAAGCAGGGTCCCGACACCATTCAGGGTCAGGGCGACGCAACTGAAGTGCGCATTTCAGGCAAATTGCCCGGACGTGTGGCAGAACTATATGTCGAAGAGGGTCAGCATGTGAAGGCAGGCGACACATTGGTGCACATCCATTCTTCGCTCGTTGAGGCCCGCATGGCTCAGGCAGAGGCTATGGAAACAGTTGCCAACGCCACCAACGCGAAGGTCGACGCCGGAACTCGCAGCCAGATCATTGCCTCGGCAAAAGATATATGGGCGCAGGCTCAGGCTGCCTCCGGAATAGCTCAGAAGACCTACAACCGAATGGAAAACCTCTTCGCCAAGGGGGTTGTCAGCGAACAGAAACGAGATGAGGCAAAGGCCGCTTACGAGGCTGCGAAAGCCGGTGAAGCCGCTGCCAAAAGTCAATATGAACTGGCTGTTGCCGGCGCTCAGAAAGAAGATAAAGAGGCTGCCCGCGCAATGGTAAACGCTGCCAAGAGCGGTGTCAACGAGGTCGGGGCTGTGCTCGAAGACCAATATCTTATCGCTCCCTGCGACGGCGAAATCACCGAAATATTCCCCAACGTCAGCGAATTGGTTGCCATGGGTGCTCCGATCATGAATCTTCAGAAAGATGACCATTGGGCTGTCTTCAATGTGCGTGAGAACCTGCTGAAAGATATTAAGAACGGCTCGAAAATCAAAGTGCGCATCCCCGCGCTCGACCTTGAGACAACAATGACCGTCTTCTATATCAAAGACCTCGGCACCTACGCCAACTGGCAGGCAACAAAATCAACCGGCGACTATGATGCCCGCACCTTCCAGGTGAAGGCTCGTCCTGAAAAGAAAATTGAAAACTTCCGTCCCGGCATGTCCGTGATTTACGAGGGAATAAGTAATTTTCAATAATTAGCTTATATCAATCTTCGGTTTAATATTGTAATCTTCAAACTTGCTCATCAGTCATTATGGAACCCCATAACTCCATCTTCGCAAGTTCAAATCTTGCTAAAATTAATCTCGAATCTTAATATAAACTAATTATCGAAACTTACTTAGCAAAATAATTATAAATGAAACAGAGTGGATTCAGAGCCATATTCATCCGGAGCCTGCTGCAGATTGTCCGGCGCCCCGTCTATTGGGTCGGCTTCTTCCTCCTCCCATTGTTCGGATTTTTCCTCCTGACCAATGAGATGGAAGAGGGATTGCCGGAACAAGTGCCGGCTGCGATTATCGACAAGGACGGAAGTTCGATGTCGCGCCAGGTGAGCCAGACGCTTTCCGGGATGCAGAATGTCGACATAATTGCCGATTGCAACAGCTTCACCGAGGGGCGACACAAAATGCAGGAGGGTGAGATTTTCGGTTACTTCCTGATTCCCGAAAATTTCGAACGCGACCTGCTTGCCGGACGCAGCCCTTCAATCACGTTCTATACGAACATGACCTATTATGTGCCGGCATCGCTCCTTTTCAAGACCTTCAAGGCAACCGCGCTCTACACAAAAGCCGGTGTCATGCTCAATGTGGCGGAAGCCGCCGGCATCGACGGGGCTGAAGTGATGCCTCTCCTCCAGCCTGTCAATATTCAGGCACGCGGAATCGGCAACCCCTGGCTCAATTATGGCATTTACCTCTGCAACGGCTTCGTGCCCGGAATCCTGCAGCTGATGATCTTCCTGATCACATGCTTCAGCCTTGGTCAGGAAATAAAATATCACACCTCGATCCAACTCATGCAGATGGCAAACGGCTCGATCTGGCGCGCCCTCGCCGCCAAACTCCTTCCGCAGACCATCATCTGGATGATCATAGCAATCTTCATGGAATCCTGGCTCTTCGGCTGGAATCATTACCCGATGCACGGCTCCTGGCTTTGGATCACCCTTTCCGAACTCATGTTCGTGCTCGCCTGTCAAGGGTTGGCAGTGTTCTTCTTCGGAGTCCTTCCCAACCTCCGCATGTCGCTTTCAGTGAGCGCGTTGATCGGCATCCTCTCTTTCTCCATCGCAGCCTTCTCTTTCCCTGTTGAAAGCATGTATCCTGCCATTGGAATCTTCAGCTGGATTCTGCCGGTGCGCTACAATTATCTGATCTATGTCGACCAGGCCCTCAACGGATGGGATATCTATTACAGTCGGATCTGGTTTGTCGCCTATATCATCTTTATGGTGCTTCCGCTGACAGTCGGCTGGAACATTAAACGACAGTTCAATCATCCGGTTTATGCCCCCTAAGGGAAGAAAAGGAGAAAACAATTATGAAGAGATTTATCATTTCCACATATAAAGTGTTCCTGCGGGAGTTTAAACTGGTCACCAAAGACATGGGTATCATCCTGTTTCTTGTCTTTCTGCCGCTTGCCTACCCGATCATCTATTCGCTTATCTACAACCCGGAAGTTGTGAGAGATGTCAAGATGATCGTGGTCGACAACGACCGCAGCGCCTTGAGCCGCGAACTGGTGAGGAATCTCGACGCGACTCAGGAGATATGGATAAAAGGGTATGCAGCCGACATGAACGAGGCGCGTCGCGCCATGTCTGACCATAAATGCTACGGAATACTGGAGATTCCGGCAGATTTCGGCCGTAAATGCACTTCGGGCGAAGTCGGAAACGCCGTCATCTACAGCGAGATGAGCCTGCTGTTGCGCTATCGTGGCTTCCTGGTTGCCTCAACAAACGTTTCGCAGGCAATGGGTGCCGAAATACAACATGCCGACATCAACCGCTCGATGCCGCTTGCCGAGACAATCGCCACAGGCGACCCGTTGCCCGTTGCCAACATCTCGATGGGTAACATCGAAAGCGGGTTCGACTCTTTCATCATGCCGGGCATCGTAATCCTTATCCTTCAGCAATGCATCATCCTGGCAATCGGAATGGCAGGAGGCGCACGTCATGAGTCGCCCCTTATCACAGGGTATGACAGCTACAATGAATCGACATCTGTTGTCGGCTCACTCATCGGTAAAGTGCTCGCCTATTTCACCATCATGATTGTCCCCGCAATCTTCCTCATTCACTATGTCCCATTGATTTTCTCCTTCCCTATGGCGGGGAATATCGTCGAGGAGTTCCTTTTCATCATCCCGCTGATCCTCTCGTCGATTTTTCTTGCATTCTCCCTGCAGGGGTTTGTCAGAGAACGCGAGTCAATCTTTGTGCTTTGGGTTGTCACTTCGGTCTTCTTCCTCTTCCTGTCTGGTCTGACATGGCCACGATATGCAATGAGTCCGTTCTGGAAATTCCTGAGCGACCTCGTGCCCGCGACCTGGGGCGTCGAAGGTTTCATCCGCATGAACACCAACGGAGCCTCACTCGCTCAAGTTTCAGCCGACTACACCTCGCTCTGGTGGCTCACCCTTCTTTATGCCATCACCGCATATTGCTCTCAACGCTGGATAATGCGTCCGTTGCAGTTCCGTCTCAAAAAAGCGGCATGATTTATTGCACGGGAAAGAATAATTTATTATCTTAGCGCAAGAAAATAACAGAACAACATACACCCAAGAACGACAATGACCGAAAACAAGACTTCCATTGAATTGGAACCGATGTTGAAACTGGCAACCGAAGCTGCTCGCAACGGAAGTTGCGACATTGGTCTGGTTGCAAATTATGGCGACACTGACGAGACCCGTTTTCTTCTGACTCCGGAAGCTTGCGGACTGATTATCTCCGACGGTCTTAATCTTTGCATGGAAGCCGGCGCCGGCGTTGACATCAGCTTCAACGACAGTGCCTACAAAGAATATGGTGTGCTTATCGGCACACGCGAAGAGGCTCTGAGATGCCCGGTCGTGTTGAGCTTCGCCCCTCTCCGCGCTGCCGACATCCGCAAGATGAACGAGGGTGCCACCCTGCTCTGCATGATGGACATCACGCTCTTCGATCCGACTGTAATCAACGCACTGCTTGAACGACACATCACACTCGGCTGTCTCGACAATATGTATAGTCACAACGACGAGCCTGTGTTTGCCAATATCATCGATGAGATCGACGGACGCGCCGCAATCATGTATGCGCAGGAAAACCTCTCATACCTCGGCGGCGGTAAAGGTGTGCTACTCTCAGGTGTTGCCGGCATAAACCCCTGCGAGGTGCTTATCATCGGTGAAGGCACCGACGCAAGCGCGGCCGCAGCCGCTGCCTACAACGCCGGGGCTATCGTAACCGTTATGGACAACGACGTGTCTGCCCTTCAGGCTGTACGTCAGACTTGCGGACATCACATCCAGACAATCCTCATCCATCCGCGAGTACTATTCAACAAAATCAAGACTGCCGACGTGATCCTCTTAGGCACAACCACCCGTCCCTTCGAGATTCCCGCTAACCTGAAAGGTGCCATCAAAGACACTGCTTTCGTGCTCAACATCCGCGAGTCTCACCCCTCGGTGTCTGTGCCGCGCACTGTTGCCATGGCAATCTCAAACGTGCTCGTCAACTTCTTCAACGAAATGCGCCTGAAAGAAGACATGTACGGAATGATTTCCACAACCGAAGGTGTACAGTCAGGCATCGTCACTTTCGGCGGTAAACTCGTCGACAAACTTGTCGGCTCCTACCTCTCGATGCCCAGTGTTGACATCAGCGTCATGCTGGCAGGAAAAAATTGAAACCGACTCTGATTCACATAATAGCGTCGAACGTCTGGACCGGACGTGACCGCTACGCTCTTGATATATGCCGCCACTTTTCATCGCAAGGATGGAGAGTGGCGGTTCTGACGCGTGATGCCCGTGCTGTCGACAGCTTTTTCAAGGCTCACTCAATCCCTCTCCTTCATGCCCCTCTTGACAGCTGGAGCGACTGGAGAGCGATCATGCGGCTTCGCCGCGAGATACGGATTAACCGCCGGGGCGGAACCATCATCCACGCTCATCGCTATCGCGACGCGCTCCGCGCCCTCATTGCCCGCGCTCTAAGCGGCAAAGCCGCCAAAACAGCCCGGATTGTCGTCACACGTCACACTTCTCTGCGAGCTGACTCCAATCCTATCTACCGTTTCATCTATCGCTCGGTCGACGCGCATATCTTCATGTCGCAGTTCTCACTCGACCGTTTCCTTGCCGGCAGACCCGACAATTGCGATAAAAACGCGATGCTCGTCGGCGGCTCCCTGTTTCCCGACGATGTCGCTCCCGACGACATTGATGTCGTGGCGGAACCTCAGCGCGGGCCCCGCTTCGCAACCTACAACGGGCGTCTCATGGAGGGGAAAGGACTCGAAGTGCTGATCGACGCTCTCTCGCTCCTCCCTGACCTCAGGATAAGGCTCAGGATATGCGGAACCGGCAATCCCGACTACGTCGACCGGCTACGCCAGAGGGCAATCAGCCGCGGCGTAATGGAACGAATCGACTGGCACCGCCGTTATGACCAGACTCCGGTCACTATCAACGAATCCGTTTTCGGTGTCTTCCCGGCTGTCAGACCGGAATGTTTCGGTCTTAACCTGCTCCAGTTCATGGCGAATGGCAGACCGGTCATTACAACCGTCGGCAGTGCACCGGGTGAATACCTCACCGATGGTGTCGACGCGCTTCTGGTTCGTCCCGGCGACGCCACACAGTTGGCTGCCGCTATCCGCAAAATGACTCAGAACGGCGATTTCCGTCGAAAATTAGGGGCAAACGCACTGCATACGTTCCGCTCTCGCCTGGGCTGGAACGATTACATTGCCCGACTCTCCCAAGCCTACGGCCTGAAATGACCGTGCAATAAGTGTGCAATCACCTCCAAATTTTTTCCGGTTACTTTTCTGGGTAGCTTTCTCTGAACCTTTCTGAGTATCTTGTTCGGTTTATATCGGTTCTGATTCGTGTACTTGTCGTTTCTCAAAATCGGTCTAAATCCACTTCATCGAAGACCTCGAAGCCGAACAAAAGAAACTCTGAGGAAAGCAATAATGCAAAAAGCACAGAAAATGCAACCCTACGATGAGTGATCCATTACCTCCCAATAACCTCCACGATCTGCACCCACACGACGGATTAACCCTTCTTCTTTTAATTTTTTTAATTGCAATTTAATTGCATCTGACGTTACACCACATTCAATTGCCATTTCGTTTCTGGTAATATAAGGATTGAGCACAATCAACTCCAAAATTTTCTGGGTAGTTTTCTGGGTAGTTTTCTGGGTAGTTTTCTGGGTAGTTTTCTGGGTAGTTTTCTCTGAACTTTTCTGAGTATCTTGTTCGGTTTGTATCGGCTCTGTACCGGTTTTGGTTCGGTTTTGGTTTGGGAGCTTGTCGCCCCTGACAGACATGAAAATCTCACGATAAATCACGGCTGTAACTCCTCCTTGCTCAACATTGAATTCCGGACGCTTAAGATTAGCTTTGTCGAAAGCCTTCATTATCTTTTCATAGCCACGTCCCCATGCCTCAATGAATCCGGCACGGTAAAAGACCTGAGCCATCTTCGGATTACGCGGTTTGGAGGTATGCTTACTCATTAGAGTTTCTACTGTATAATCTTCCGGCAATACACCTTCATTCCACAAACGAATATGGTCATCATAGATACTCATCTGATTCCACGTACCGAATTGCAATTTGTGGACGATACTGTTGAAGATTATTTCACGAAGAGCATCTTCAGGAATTTCCAACGGTTCCTTCCGTTGCAATCCCTCGTAATGTATCGGACGGATAAGATACTTGCTGCTTAATACCTGCATTATCTTATCAGTCATTTGAATAAGATTTCCTTCTATTTGGTCTTGGCTTAACAAGTCTGCGTCATCCGCACCAAATCTGCCAATCTTAAAACTGGACGTTACAAATCTGCGTTGAGGATATTTTCCAAACAGCAGAACTGCACCGTTTGTGGGAATACCATCCTTAATAAGACCTAAATTGTAGAGGACATCTTCTTTGGAAGATTTACGCGATTCGGGTTCCATACGTCCTTCCCCGATAGCATGATCCAAGAAATATTCAATAGCACCGTCATCAATATCATCCAGCGTAATTCCATCACAAGGAATGTCCTCCCAATTCAACCCAACCTTTTTCAGGAGAAACTGATGAAGAGCAGCCCCGCGAAACTCTTGTTTAGTCGCGCCACTACGATAATAATAAACGCCACGATAAGAAATAGGCATTCCACAGGGTTCGATGACAATCTCAATAACATCCTTTCCCTCCATCGTAAGATGATTGGTCTCCGGAAACACCCCAGTATTATTGATAATCTTGTTAGGAATATCCTCCAACTGCCTATGAAGATTCTCGACACCAACCACAGTCAAGTCATCATCGATACCAATATAAATCTTTCCACCCTGAGCGTTAGCGAAGCCGGATACCCATTTCAGGTATTCGTCTTTCCATATCCTCTTATGCTCAACGTTTTGATTCTCTTGATTCATAGTGCAAAGTTAGCGAAAAATCCTGATACCAACAAGAATAGGATTTTCAATCAAAGACTATAACTACCCTATTTTGTGACATTTATCAATAACTCCGTTTTTAGTTAAGGCTGACACATCTTAATTAAACGCAATGGCTAATGTCCTATATCAACATACTAATAAGAGTTGTTATCGTATGTCACAAACAACCTCTCAGATAGATTTTTTTCGATGGATGGCTAATCCTATAGTCGTGAGGAGAAATGGGCGTACGCCCGGTAATAAGAAGCCTCAGCATGCAATCACCTTGGTCTCCTCTTTGCCCTCTCCGTTTTTTTTGTTACTTTTGTGAAAATTTGCTCTTATGAAGATTTACTGCCGTAACATCGGACAATATATACCTTTCAAAGGGGGCGAAACTCTCCATGACATTGCCCTCAAATTAGCTCCGGAATTACCTTTCTCACCTCTCTGTGCCAGAATAAACAACAAGACTGAAGACCTCGGATTCCCTCTGTTCTCCCCTAAACAGGTCGAGTTTCTTGACCGACGCTCCCCAGCCGGACGCCGTGTCTTCATCATGTCGCTCTGCATGATGCTCTATAAGGCTGTCGACAACATCTTGCCGGGCTTGAGACTAAAGATGGAACACAGTGTCTCGAAAGGGATCTACTGTCATCTCTTCTCCCTCGAAACCGGAAAGATATTTGAACCCTCCGAAAAGCAGGTCGCTGAACTGCGCAACGAAATGGAACGTCTCCGTGATGCCGACATCCCTTTCAAACGCAAGGAACGACTCACAGAAGATGCCCTCAAGTTATTCCGCTCGCAACACCTCGACAGCAAGGTCAATCTGCTTGAGACAACCCGTCAGCTCTACACCACTTATTATCTGCTCGACGGTCTTGCCGATTCTTATTACGGCCCTCTCGCCTATTCAACCGGACAGATCGACATCTTCGACCTCATCCCCTTCAAACAGGGGTTGCTCCTTCTCGGTCCTGACCCGGAGAACCCTGATGTGGCTGCCTCTCCAATCACTCAGGAAAAGCTCTTTAACGCTTTCACCAAGCATCTTGAGTTCAACAAAATAATTCGTGTCAGCGATATCGGCGAGCTGAACCGTGCCGTCGAAAACAATCAGACTGCCGAACTTATAAACGTGGCAGAAGCCATGCACAACAAACTTCTTGGTGAAATTAGCGACGAAATAACTCGTCGCCACAAGGAGTCGGGAGTCAGCATAGTGCTCATTGCCGGACCCTCTTCTTCCGGCAAGACAACCTCCACGAAGAGATTGGCAATCCAACTCATGACCAATCTCATGACACCGAAGATGATTTCGCTCGACGATTATTTCGTCGACCGACACCTGACTCCTCTCGATGAGTCAGGCGACTACGACTATGAGTCGCTCTATGCCCTCGATCTGGAACGCCTCAACTCCGACCTGTCTCGCCTTCTTGCCGGCGAACAAATCAATCTCCCCACCTACAGCTTCGAGTTCGGCCGTCGCATCGAAAAGGAGCGACCTCTCCGTCTGGAAGAAAACGACATTCTGCTCATTGAAGGGATCCACGGATTGAACCCCGACCTTATACCGGGATTGCCGAAAGATAAGATTTTCAAAATCTATGTCTCGGCTCTCACCACTCTTTCAATCGACGACCATAACTGGATTTCGACAACCGACACCCGTCTGCTCCGAAGAATTGTCAGAGACCATAAATATCGCCACACCTCTGCCCTCGAAACAATCAGACGATGGCAAAGTGTGCGCCGGGGCGAAGAAAAATGGATCTTCCCCTTCCAAGAAAATGCCGATGCCACCTTCAACTCTTCTCTGATTTTTGAGTTAGGTGTGATGAAGGGGTATGCCGAACCGCTCCTGCATGAAGTGCCTCATGACATCGAAGAATATTCAGAAGCCTATCGCCTTCTGAAGTTCCTCGACTATTTCCGTACAATCCCCGTCGACCAGATCCCCTCAACCTCCCTGCTGCGCGAATTTCTCGGCGGCTCCTCATTCAAGTATTGAGTTAAGAGGAATCAGGGTGGGATGATAGAAAGATTTGAATCGGTTGTGAAGTTAGCCATTGTGTTATCATGAAAGAATACACTGAAGAAGAAACCAAAAAAATCGAGCATTACATCGATGAGCAGAACGCGACGGAAGCCCGCCGGGAGCTGAACGAACTTCACCCCGCCGACATTGCCGAGCTTTTCCAGTCGCTCAATCTCAAGGAGGCCGAGTGGGTCTTCAATCTTATCGACGACAATGAGAAAAAGGCGGATGTCCTTATGGAACTTGACGAAGAGGATCGTAAGAAAATCCTTGAAGACATGGACCCTGAGGAAATCGGCCATTTCATCGACCTGCTCGACACCGACGATGCGGTCGACCTTATTCAGGAGCTCGACAAGGAGGATCGCGACCAGGTCATACGCCACATCGACGATGTGGAGCAGGCTGGCGACATCGTCGACCTTCTCCAATATGATGAAGACACTGCCGGCGGCTTGATGGGCACCGAGTTTATCGCTGTCAACGAAAACTGGTCAATGCCGGAGTGTCTGAAAGAGATCAGACGTCAGGCGGAAGACCTCGACGACATTTACTATATCTATGTCATCGACGATGACAACCGCCTGAAAGGTGTCCTCCCGCTGAAAAAGATGATCACTCACCCCTCGGTGTCGCGCATAAAACATGTAATGGAGGTTCACCCCGTCTCCATTCACACTGAAACACCGATTGAGGATGTGGCTATAGACTTCGAGAAATATGACCTTGTGGCGATGCCGGTTGTCGATTCCATCGGGCGACTTGTGGGCCAGATTACCGTCGACGACGTAATGGACGAAGTGCGCGAGCAAAGCGAACGTGACTATCAGCTCGCCTCCGGTATTACCTCCGACATCGATGCCGACGACTCTGTCTTCGCCCAAGTCAAAGCGCGAATCCCCTGGCTGCTGCTCGGAATCGTCGGCGGAATCATTAACTCGCTTATCCTGACCGGGTTTGAAGCTCAGATTGCCGCCGTCACCGCCCTTGCCATCTTTATCCCTCTGATCGGTGGAACAGGTGGTAACGTCGGCGTGCAGGCCTCGGCAATTGTCGTGCAGGGTCTCGCCAACGGCCGTCTTGACCTCAAGAATGCCTGGAAACAGATCGGGCGCGAGTGTCTGATCGGTCTGCTGAACGCCGTCACCATCTCCGGCGCCGTTCTCGTCTATACACTTCTGACTCAACCTCACCTCTACGCCGTCAGCTTCGCTGTGGCTTCTTCTCTTTTCTGTGTCGTCATTTTCGCTACTATCTTCGGAACTCTCGTGCCGCTGACTCTCGAACGCCTTCACATAAACCCCGCGCTCGCAACCGGGCCCTTCATCCAAATCATGAACGACGTGGTCGGATTGCTCATTTATGTCAGCATGTCAATAACGATGCTCCGTCTTTTCCCGCTCTGACCCTATGGCTAAGATTGCTGAAACACCTCTCATGCTCCAGTATCTGGAGATGAAGAAAAAACACCCTGACGCTATATTGCTCTTTCGGGTCGGCGACTTCTACGAAACCTTCTCGGACGATGCGATTACAGCTTCTGAAATCCTCGGAATCACCCTGACACGTCGTGCAAACGGAAGTGCGAAGTTTGTCGAACTCGCCGGGTTCCCTCACCATGCTCTCGACACTTACCTCCCGAAACTCGTCAGAGCAGGGAAACGTGTGGCCATCTGCGAACAGCTCGAAGACCCTAAACAAACAAAAAAACTCGTAAAGCGTGGCATAACCGAACTTGTCACTCCGGGGGTGAACACCAATTCCGACACACTCCCCCCGCGCTCCAACAACTATCTGGCGGGAATCCATTTCCATAACCCAAAGAAGAATGTAACCATTGTCGGAGTGGCCTTCCTCGACATCACCACCGGTGAGTTCCTGTGTGCCGAAGGCTCCCCCGATTATATCAATAAACTCCTCAACACCATTCGCCCCTCGGAGCTGCTGCACATCTCCGGCAAAAAGCTCCTGGTGCAACACACCATCTCCTATAAGTGCGCCCGCTTCGAGCTTGACGATTGGGTCTACACCCTCGATGCCGCCACACAACGGCTCACACGCCAGTTCTCTACGTCCGGTCTCAAAGGGTTCGGAATCAACAATATGCCGGCGGCTGTCATCGCGGCGGGCTCGCTCCTCCATTACCTCGACCTGACGGAACATAAAAATCTGTCTCACCTCACTTCCATCAGCCGCATCGACGAAAATTCTTCAATGCGCCTTGACCCGTTCACTGTGAGAAATCTCGAAATTCTTGACTCAATGGCGCCTGAAGGAACCGCTCTGATTGATGTCATTGACCTCACACTCTCTCCGATGGGTTCGCGTCTGCTGCGCAAGTGGCTCTCCTTCCCGTTGCTCGACATCAAGAGAATCGAAAAACGCCAGAATGTGGTGGAATATTTTTTCCGCGACACAACCTGTCGGCAACAGATTGAAATAATCCTCCGGAAAACGGGCGACCTCCAGCGACTTGTCAGCCGGCTCTCGACACTGAAGGCTAATCCGAGAGATTTGCTCCAGCTTAGCGCGTCGCTCAATGCGGCGGCGGCTCTCAAAAAGACGCTGAGCGAAACCTCTTCTCCCGAACTGAAGGAGATAGCTGACGGGATGCCGGATTGCTCGGCGCAGGCTGCACTCATCACCTCCACCATCTCTCCCGACGCGCCGATTGCTCTGGGTCGCGGCAATGTGATTGCCGAAGGGGTCGACTCCCGGCTTGACCAACTACGGGCCATTTCTTCCGACACCCGCGCCGCTCTCGAAAATATACGCATTCGCGAAATTCAGCAGACAGGTATCCCTTCGCTTAAAATCGGCAATAACAACGTCTTCGGATTCTATCTCGAAGTGACAAACACTCACCGCGACAAAGTGCCGGAATCTTGGATTCGAAAACAGACGCTCACAAATGCCGAACGATACATCACTCCGGAACTCAA
The DNA here is from genome assembly GCA_014800535.1 of Bacteroidales bacterium. Taxonomy (GTDB): domain Bacteria; phylum Bacteroidota; class Bacteroidia; order Bacteroidales; family Muribaculaceae; genus Lepagella. The sequence goes on along the minus strand of JAAVFW010000025.1, from coordinate 12,597 downwards.
GCAACTGGAGGAAACAATAATGAACGCCGGTGTCGAGATTGAGAAAATCGAAAGTGGCATCTTTCATAAACTCATTGATGATCTGGCAGAAAACGTGGCGCCGATGCTGACCGCGGCGTCGGGAGCTGCCGTTGCCGACGTGCTTCTCTCGTTTGCATCAGTGGCTGCCCGCGATAAATTCGTGCGCCCGACGGTTGACGATTCAAAAGTCATCAGCATCTCCGACGGCCGACACCCTGTGATCGAAAAAACTCTCCCTCCGGGACAACCTTACATCTCCAATTCGCTGCAACTTGACAGCGATAAATGCCAGATAATGATGATTACAGGTCCTAATATGAGCGGTAAGTCGGCACTGCTCCGACAGACGGCCCTTATCGTCCTGCTCGCTCAAATCGGCTCTTTCGTGCCGGCCTCAGCTGCATCTATCGGTCTGGTCGACAAGATTTTCACCCGTGTCGGGGCCTCCGACAATCTCTCAACCGGAGAGTCTACCTTCATGTCGGAAATGAATGAGGCGGCCGCCATTATGAACAATATGTCTGACCGCTCGCTGATTCTTTTCGACGAGCTGGGTCGCGGCACTTCAACCTACGATGGCATCTCGATTGCCTGGGCAATCGTCGAACATATCCACAACAACGGCAGGTTCCGTCCGAAAACTCTCTTCGCCACACATTATCACGAACTTAACGAGATGGAGAAAACATTCCCTCGCATCTCTAATTTCAACGTCTCCGTCAAGGAGATTGACGGCAAGGTTGTCTTCCTGCGCAAACTTGTGGCGGGGGGCTCGGAACATTCTTTCGGCATCCATGTGGCGAAACTTGCCGGTATGCCCGCCTCAATCGTCAAACGTGCCGACAGTGTGCTGAAACGTCTCGAATCGGCTGCACGCCGCGAGCCTGTCGACACTGAAAACGCTCTCTCCACACCCCCTTCTTCTCCCTCCTCCGAGGGGTATCAGCTCTCTCTCTTTCAGCTCGACGACCCTATGCTTTCTCAGATTCGCGATGCGCTCCTCTCTGCTGATGTCAACAATATGACTCCGATGCAGGCAATCGCAAAGCTTCATGAACTTCGCTCTCTTCTAACCGGAAAGGATTAATAAAATGACTGATTTCGACATACATAATGAACGAGAAAACCCTCGCGGACCCGAAAAAGACGTTGAGAAGGCTCTTCGCCCTCTCTCGTTTGATGATTTTGCCGGACAGGAGAAGATTCTCGAAAATCTGAGAGTCTTCGTCACGGCTGCCCGTCTACGCGGCGAACCTCTCGACCATACTCTCCTCCACGGCCCTCCGGGACTTGGTAAAACCACTCTCTCCAACATCGTTGCCAATGAGTTGGGGGTCGGCTTCAAAGTGACCTCCGGGCCTGTGCTCGACAAACCGGGCGACCTCGCCGGAATCCTGATGTCGCTCGAACCCCACGATGTGCTCTTCATCGACGAAATTCATCGCCTGCACCCAATTGTCGAGGAATACCTTTACAGTGCTATGGAAGATTACCGCATCGACATTCTCCTCGACAAAGGTCCGGGAGCGAAATCGGTGCAGCTCACAATCTCTCCGTTCACCCTCATCGGCGCGACAACACGTTCAGGTCTGCTCACCTCCCCTCTGCGTGCCCGATTCGGAATTAACTGTCACCTCGAATATTACGACCATGAGGTGTTGCGCGGAATTATCGAACGTTCTGCCCGACTCCTGAAAACCGGAATCTCTCCCGAGGCCTCTCTTGAAATTGCGCTCAGAAGCCGCGGCACACCGCGTGTCGCCAACTCCCTGCTTCGTCGTGTGAGAGATTTCGCTATGGTCAAGGGGAACGGCTTCATAGATTCCGACATCGCCGGAATGGCTCTCGAAGCTCTGAATATCGACCGCTACGGACTCGACGAAATTGACAATAAAATTCTCCTCACCATCATTGATAAGTTTAAAGGGGGGCCCGTCGGTCTCACAACCATCGCCACTGCCCTGGGTGAGGATGCCGGAACGCTCGAAGAAGTCTACGAACCGTTCCTTATCAAAGAGGGTTTCCTCAAACGCACTCCGCGCGGCAGGGAAGTAACCGAACAGGCTTACCTCCACCTCCACCGCACTAACAACCGCAACAATTCCCCCTCTCTCTTCGATTAATCTATCAATTCCATATAATGGCAGGTATCAAAGCTTTAGCTAAACAGACCGCTATCTACGGCCTTAGCAGTATTATCGGACGTTTCCTAAACTGGTGTCTCGTCCCTCTATATGTCTATGTCTTCCCGACTGAAGAATACGGCATTGTCAGCTATCTGTATTCTTTCACAGCCGTGGCTCTCGTAATCCTTAACTACGGCATGGAAACCGGTTTCTTCCGTTTTGCAAATAAGGATGATGCCGACCCGGATAAGGTCTACACCACGTCGCTGATTTCAGTTGCCTCAACCTCAATTCTATTCATAATCCTTCTCTCTCTCTTAATAACTCCAGTTTCAAACGCGCTTCTCCTCCCTCATCATCCCGGTTACGTCTGGATGTTAGGATTTGTTGTCGCGATTGATGCCTTCACCAACATTCCTTTCGCTTGGCTCAGATATAAAAATAAAGCTGTCAGATTCGCCTCCATAAAACTCATCAACGTTTTCCTCAACATCGGGTTGAATCTCTTCTTCATACTCGCATGCCCCTCTCTTCAACACTCTTCTCCCGCTCTCATCAATTGGTTTTATGCTCCTCTCGGCGGCGCTGCTTTCGGAATCGGATGGATCTTCGTGGCTAACGTCATCTCGACTCTCTGCGTCTTGCTCCTCCTTTCCCCCGAATTTATCGGCAGGAAATGGAGTTTCTCGGCTCCTCTGCTGCGAAGCATGCTCTCTTACAGCTGGCCGCTCCTGATTCTCGGTGTGGCCGGAATCCTCTCGCAAAACATGGGGCAGATAATGATTCCTTACCTCTTCCAGGGACAGGAGGAAGCCGCTCGCTCAATGGTCGGCATATATGGTGCAAATATAAAGGTGGCAATCATCATGGTGATGTTCACCCAGGCCTTCAGATATGCCTACGAACCCTTCATCTTCTCCCGCGCCCGGAGCGCCGGCGAAGATAAGAAAACCGCCTACGTCGATTCCATGACCTATTTCATCCTCTTCGGGCTCTTCATCTTCCTCGGAGTGATGTTCTTCCTCCCGATTCTGAAATATTTCATCAGCCCCTCCTATCGTGTCGGTCTGCAAGTCGTGCCGGTCATGATGATTGCAGAACTCTGTTTCGGTGTCTTCTTCAACCTCTCCCTCTGGTATAAGCTCACCGACAGAACACGCTGGGGTATGTATCTCTCGCTGATTTGCTTCGCGCTGATGTTTGCGCTCAACTACTATCTGGTGCCCGCAATCGGAATCCCCGACGGCTACATGGGCTCGGCATGGGCTGCTCTCATCTCTTATTTCATAGTAATGGTAGTCAGCTATTTCCTCGGCCGGAAATACTATCCCATTCCTTACGACCTTCGGACAATCTTTAAATACTCCTGTCTCGCTGTCTTCATCTACGCCTGTGGCTCTATCATCGGTGGCGAAAAACTGTGGCTCACACTCACAGTGCGCTCGCTGCTGTTGATTCTATACCTTGCCGCAATAGTAAGAAAAGCTCTGAAAAAGGACTGATGAACCTCTCGACAATCTTCGGAATTCTGATCGGACTGCTCTCTGCCGCCGCTGTCGCTGCAATCTTCATTACCTACCGGAGGGAGAGAGCGGCGAGAAAAGGAAGGCAGGGGGAACGCATCGTCGCAAAAGAACTGAAGTCTCTCGGCTCGGCTGATTATATCATCCTCAATGATATAACCCTCCCTAACGGTAAATACACCTCTCAAATCGACCATATAGTCGTCTCAACAAGAGGTGTCTTTGTCATTGAAACAAAGAGCCTTTCAGGTCGCATCGCCGGAAGCGAACACGCGCAATATTGGCAACAACACCTTTCGTCGCAATCAAAGTCGTTTTATAACCCTATTCTTCAGAATAAATCTCACCTGCGTGCCGTCGGCAAGCTGTTCGGTGAAAATGCCGCCTCCCTCTTCCTGTCGGTAATCGTTTTCACGGAGGCCTGGCGAATCGAAGTACGCGCCGACGACATCATAATCCCGCGCAGATGGCTCCCGGACAGACATATCCGACGCACATTCATGCCCGAACAGCAACGAAAACGCAGATTCCTGTTCTCTTCGTCGGAAGTGCGCCTTGATAATCAGTGTGTCATCCTCACTCTCGACAATCTCACCGAGGAGCTTTCGCGAAGAGAGAAGCAAATATCCCGCGACACCATGCATGCAATTGCCGATCATATCAGACAATCGGCTCTCACAAACCGCTCCATTCAGAAGGAACACCGCCAATTTGCCCGCACCGCCGCCACCGACATCTCCGACAAGATCCGCAATGGCGTCTGCCCGCGGTGCGGCGCACCGCTCATCCTGAAAAAAGGAAGTAACGGTGAGTTTGTGGGTTGCACCAACTACCCCGATTGCCGGTTTACATGCTCCATCGACCGCATGCGTTAAACATTAAACTCTCCGGGCACGTTATATCTAAGTAAGTCGCAATGATTAGCTTATATCAATCTTCCGATTAATATTGCTTTCTTCAAACTTACATCTTTGTTCCACCTTAACTAAAAACCTTTTAAAAATCTGATACTATGAATAGACGAACATTCACACGCTCTGCAATCATACTGACACTCACCACCGCAACACTGTTTGGATCGACAGGTTGCTCCTCTCTGCAAAAGACATGGAACGGGATGTCCCAGACAGGTCAGGGAGCGGCAGCCGGCGGAACGGCCGGGGCGGCCATCGGAGCCGGCGTCGGTGCCCTCATCGGGGGCGGCCGAGGCTCATGGATCGGCGCACTGGTTGGCTCGGCCCTCGGTGCCGGAACCGGCGCCGTTGTCGGCAACTCCATGCAACGTCAGAAAGATGCTCTCGAAGCGGAACTCGACCAACTCAGAAGCCGACAGGATGCAACCGACTCCCGTCTTGACGAAACAAACGCACGTCTCGACGAAACGCAACAGCAGCTCAACGACATAAAGATTCAGATGGTTAAAGACCGCAACAACCTCGATGCCATTAAGATGGTGATGGGTGACGCCGTACTCTTCCCCACCGGAAAATATACTCTCTCGGCAGCAGCTCAGGCCGCACTCTCAAGAGTGGCATATAACCTGAAGCAGTTCCCCGACACCGACATAACTGTCGTGGGTTACACCGACAACACCGGCACAGAAGCCATCAATCAGAAACTCTCTATGCAACGCGCACAGAGTGTGGTTAACTACCTCAAACAGCAAGGAGTGGCAGCCGACCGTCTGAAAGCAGTAGGCGAAGGATGGAACGACCCGATTGCTTCCAACGCCACACCTGAAGGACGCGCACAAAACCGACGGGTAGAACTCTTCATCACCGCCAACGCCCAAATGATTCAAAACGCCAACAACCAATAACTGAACTTACCGCGTCGCGGGACGCAGATATAGTAAAGCCGGCTCCTGATTGACTCAGGAGCCGGCTTGTTTATCTTCAGCTTCTTATGTTTATTTCAGTTTTGACTTGATGGCTGCCGTCTCTTTCTCGTAGCCGGGTTTCTCAAGAAGCGCAAACATATTCTTCTTGTAAGCCTCCACTCCGGGCTGATCAAACGGATTCACTCCAAGCATATAGCCGGAGATGCCACACGCTTTCTCAAAGAAATAGATAACCTGACCGAGGGTGTACTCATCAAGAGCATGAAGCTCGATGCGGATGTTGGGGACGCCTCCCTCTACATGTGCAAGCATTGTGCCCAGTTCCGCCATCTTGTTCACCTCGTCGATGCGCTTGCCGGCAAGATAATTGATGCCGTCGAGGTTTGCCGCATCTTCCGGAATACGATGGGTGATTGAGGGTTCCTTAACCGAGATGACTGTCTCGAAGATGGTGCGCTCTCCATCCTGAATCCATTGTCCCATTGAGTGAAGGTCGGTTGTCAAATCGACACTTGCGGGGAAGATTCCCTTGCCGTCTTTTCCTTCGCTCTCGCCGAAAAGCTGTTTCCACCATTCAGCAAGATAATGAAGTTTGGGATTGAAGTTGGCGAGAATTTCTGTTTTCTTTCCGCTCTGATAGAGGGCATTACGCAAGCGTGCATACTCCTGAGCCGGATTTTCAGGCGACGCATGTTTTGTGGTGCGTTCCATATCGGCTGCGCCGGAGATGAGTTTTTTGATGTCGAACCCTGCAACGGCAATCGGCAGTAGTCCAACCGGAGTCAGAACGGAGAAGCGACCGCCGACATTGTCGGGAATCACATACGTCTCATAACCCTCCTGGTCTGCCATTGTGCGCAACGCACCCTTCTTTTCATCCGTTACGGCTACAATCAGATTCTTAGCCTTCTCCTCTCCCGCCTCTGCAACAAGCTGATCCTTCAGCAGACGGAATGCAATCGCAGGCTCGGTCGTGGTGCCTGATTTCGAAATAACTATGATGCCGAAACGTTTCCCCTTAAGCAGTTTCTGAAGTTCGGCAAGATATTCTTCGCCGATGTTCTGACCGGCAAAAAGAACCTTCGGTCGCTTCGGCTGCGGACCATAAAAGTCAGCGAAATTATCGCTCAGTGCCGAAATGACTGCCTTAGCACCAAGATATGAACCTCCAATCCCGACACACACCACATAGTCGCAGTTTTCCTGCAGACGTTCTGCTGTCTTCTCAATGCGACCGAGAAGCTCGTCGGAGGTCGAAGACGGAAGTGTGTTCCAGCCTAAGAAATCCGCACCTGCTCCGGTGCCGTTATTCAATGTCTCAAGAGCCTCTGCACTCTTCGCAAGAAGAGACTCGTATTCCTTTTCCACAAAATACTGAGCGTGGGTAATGTCGAGATTTAATGTTTTCATATTATTATTTGTTTGGTTTTATTTCATATTTAACGGGAAGTCGAGACCCTTTCAGCTCGACTCCCCGTTAATATAAATGAAAAAAAGGGGGTTAAGGTTCAATCTCCTAACAGAATGTGTCGGTTATGCGCCCTATCGCCCGCTTCGGAGAGACATTCTCATACAGAATCGAATAGACACAATCAAGAATCGGCATTTCAACCTCAAGGTGGCGCGTGCGGATCACATCATGGATGCAACGGGTGCCATAGTAACCTTCGGCAACCATCGGCATCTCCATCTTGGCAACATTCACACTGTAACCCTTTCCAATCATAGCTCCGAAATTATGATTGCGCGAAAAACGGCTGTAAGCCGTCACGAGCAGGTCGCCCAGATATGCGCTGCGGCAGATGTCTCTGTCTAATGGAGCGGCGGCATCGACAAAACGTCGCATCTCGCGCGCGGCATTGCAGACAAGCATCGCCATGAAGTTATCGCCGGCTTTCATGCCGCTCACTATTCCGGCTGCTATCGCATAGACATTCTTAAGCACGGCTCCATACTCAATGCCTGCCACATCATCGCTCAGAATTGTCTTCAGCTTCGGACCGGCAAGTAGCGACGCAAACGACGCCCCTTTCTCGCGGTCATGACACCCGATTGTCAGATAACTCAAACGCTCAAGAGCCACCTCTTCGGCATGACACGGACCCCCGATGCAAAGCACATTCTCGTGGCTGACTCCGAAGATACGCTCGAAATATTCCGTCACAAGCAGATTGTTGTCGGGCACGATACCCTTCACCGCCGACACTATCACCTTGTCGGAAATGTCTACCGTTATTTTCTCGGCATGACTCTTGAAATATGGCGACGGAACAGCCACTACAAGTGTGTCGGCTTTCCGGCAGGCCTCATCAATGTCGCTTGTGAAGTCGATTCTTGAAATGTCAAACTGCACGTCGCTTAGATAAACCGGATTATGTCCCGACCGAATGAAGTCGTCGATACGGTCCTGACGTCGCATATACCAGATGATGCGGCCTCCCTGTCCGAGAAGTAGCTTGGCAAGTGCTGTGGCCCAGCTGCCTCCACCAAGCACTGCAATGGTTCCGAGCGATTTCATAACCTTATTCTGCGTTTTCTGCTTCGTTCTCATTCTCCTCGCCTTCCTCGGCTTTCTTCGCGCGTTTCTCCGGACGCATCTGAGGGAAGAGAAGAACTTCCTGAATGGTGGTCTGTCCTGTCATCAGCATCACAAGGCGGTCCATACCGATACCCATGCCCGATGTCGGCGGCATGCCATACTCAAGCGCACGGATAAAATCATGGTCGATGATCATCGCCTCGTCATCACCTTTCGCAGAGAGATTCATCTGGTCGACGAAACGCTCATACTGGTCGATCGGGTCGTTCAGCTCTGAATAAGCATTACACAATTCCTTGCCATTGACCATCAGCTCGAAACGCTCTGTCAGTGTCGGGTCGTTACGATGACGCTTCGTCAATGGCGACATCTCAATCGGATAGTCGGTGATGAAGGTCGGCTGGATGAATGAGCCTTCACATTTCGCTCCGAAAATCTCGTCGATGAGTTTCCCTTTACCCATTGTAGGCTCAACCTCGATGCCCGCTTCTTTGCAGAACGCACGCAACTCTTCCTCACTCTTGCCGGTGATGTCGAAGCCGGTCGCCTCCTTAATGGCGTCGGTCATTGTCACCCGACGGAACGGCGCCTTGAATGAGATGACATTGTCGCCAACCTTCACTTCGTCTGTGCCGTTGACATCCATGCAGATCTTCTCAATCATTCGCTCCGTGAAGTCCATCATCCAGTTATAATCCTTGTAGCTCACATATATCTCCATACATGTAAACTCCGGATTATGGGTGCGGTCCATACCTTCGTTGCGGAAGTTCTTGGAGAATTCATAAACTCCTTCAAAACCTCCCACAATCAGTCGCTTCAGATAAAGCTCGTCGGCAATGCGGAGATACAACGGAATGTCGAGCGTGTTGTGATGAGTGATAAACGGACGTGCCGACGCTCCGCCGGGTATCGGCTGAAGAATCGGAGTCTCGACTTCGATATATCCGTGTTTGTTGAAAAACTCACGCATTGAGTTGAACACCTTTGTGCGTTTCAGGAAGATATCCTTCACTCTGGCGTTGACCACAAGGTCGACATAACGCTGGCGATAACGCAACTCAGGATCGGTGAACGCATCGTAGGCTTTGCCGTCTTTCATCTTGACGATGGGAAGCGGACGAAGACTCTTACTCAACACTGTGATTTCCTGAGCATGAATGGTTATCTCGCCCATCTGAGTGCGGAACACATAACCCTTCACTCCGATAAAATCGCCGATGTCAAGCAGTTTCTTGAATACTATATTGTAAAACTCCTTATCCTCTCCGGGGCAGATGTCGTCGCGGCTGACATAAACCTGGATTCTTCCCTCAGAATCCTGAAGTTCCATAAACGACGCTTTCCCCATGATGCGTCGGCTCATGATACGTCCTGCTACAGCCACTTCGCGCTTCGGCTCCTGATCATCTTTGAAATTTTCCTTGATTTCGGTTGTGTAACCCGTCACCTTGTATTCAGCTGCAGGATAAGGCTCGATGCCGCGTGCGCGCAATGCCTCCATGCTGGCGCGACGCACTTTTTCCTGTTCGCTCAACTCATGATTTGCCATATCTGTTTCTTATGTTTTTTTCTTATTTCATTTCCGTGCGGCTCTCTCTCTTTTGCTCTATACAAGCTCACGACGCCTCTCACGGTGTTGTTTCTCACTTTGTTTTTTTATTCTCCGTTGCCGCTCTTCAGCACTTCCTCCGTTGCCTTTGTCAGACGGATAAAATCGTCGACCGACAACCGCTCCGGGCGCAACGACATCATTGCATCATCCGGCAACACATCTTTCCCTCCGGTCACTGCCCGCATCGAATTGCGGAGTGTCTTGCGACGCTGTCCGAAGGTCGTCTTAACGATACGCTTGAACAGCTTCTCGTCACATCCCAGACTCTCACGACTGTTGCGCGTCAGAACCAGAACTCCGCTCTGAACCTTCGGCGGGGGTGAGAAAACCGTCGGCGGAACGGTGAAGAGGTAGCGGCAATCATACCACGCCTGAAGCAGTACCGACAGAATGCCGTAGACCTTGCCGCCGGGTGCCGAACAGATGCGCTCGGCAACCTCCTTCTGCAACATCCCGGCAACAACCGGATATTTCTCCCGCGTCTCAAGAACCCGGAAAAATATCTGCGATGATATGTTATACGGATAATTACCGATCAACGCCACCGGCCCCTCTGCAAGCTCCGACGGATTAACCTGAAGGAAATCCGCCTCGCGCACATCAAGCGAAGGGATCTCGCGATGAAGATATTCCACGCTCTCCGTGTCAAGCTCCACGCAGACGACCTCTCGCTTATCCTCAAGCAGAAAACGGGTCAGCACCCCCATGCCGGGACCAATCTCCACAACCGGAAGCCGACCCCACTCCGGAGCCATCTCCCCGCGCGGACATTTCGCAAGCTCTCCCTCAGAGATTGTCGACGCTATGCGACGCGCAACCCCAAGGTCGGTCAGAAAATGCTGACCAAGATTCTTCTTCGCCCTGACCTCTCTCATTTCCTTTATCAGAGTGATGAGAGATTATAGTTTGAAAACTCAAGATCCTTGCGCGCACGATTAAGCAACTTGCTGTCCATGCGGACTGCCTGACGAAGATTGCTCATAACCATGCTCTCGTTACCTGTGCGGGCTCCAAGAATAGCAGTCAGATAATAAGTCGTGGCATCGGGCACTGCAATTCCTGCAAGAATACTCTTTGCTCCTGTATAATCCTTTGCAAGGATATGTGCCAATGCCGAGTTATTGGTCTTGACATTGCCAAACGCATTGAGCGCATTGCTCACTTCTCCCTGGGTCAGATAATACACTCCGAGTGCATCGGCTGTCTCCGGAACTCCGGCTGCTGCACCGAGCTGCTCGTTTGCCTTGGCATAATTGCCGTCAAGCAACGACAGCAGACCCATATTCATCTCTACCTCTTTGGATGCAGGATTCAGACGCGCTGCCTTCTCATAGTTACCCTTGGCAGCTGCATAGTTGCCTGCAACATATTCTGTCATACCGAGGTTGTTGAAGCCTCTGTAATCATTCGGATAAAGCTCGGTTGCCTTACGATAGATATCCATGCGACGCGAATTGTCGTCTGTCAATGTTGCAAGATAAAGAATCTCGTCGGCACTCAGCGACTTCGGATCGGAAGCGAACAACTGAGCGATCTCCGCGTCACTCTTTCCGATCACGTTGATTGAAGCGATAATCTTTGAATAACGCAACTGCGGAAGAATCTGGTCGGAAAGCTCATTGAACACCGATGCAAGGTTTCTAATCTCACGTTCTCTCTCCTCCGGATCCTTATACATCGAAAGCACGCTTAGAATCAACTCCTTGTCCTGAATATTGCTATTCTCGACAAGACTCTTGAAACCCTCCCAGTCTTCAGGAGTAAACGACGATGTCAATTCACCGAACTCTGTAATCTTATCCTTCTTAAGCTGATTCTCCATAAGAGAAGTAGTGTTCTTCTCACGTCGCTCAGCAAGCTCCGTGTTGAACTTCAGCGAACCGTCAGGCGACGCATACGAATTAACCGTAATTCCTGCAATCTCACGATTGGCAGCCGAATTTGCCTCAGCCAACTGTTTGTTAAGGTCGATGTAATCCGCTGCCGAAGTCTGGTTAGCACGGATATTAGCCTGATTGATGAGGAAACGTATGTCGGCACTATACTTCTCGTTGATAACCTTCTGGAAATTGTCAGGCGCAACCGCAGGAGTGACAGTAGCAGCAGAGGCAAGCGTCGAAGTGGCAAGCACACCATTACCAACCTTTACACGCGGCAACTGGTAAATCTTTCCATTCTGGTCAACCAGAAAATCCATGCAAAGCTCACTCTGCTCCATCGCCTGCTGATAAGGAGTCGCAAACGGAATGTTGACAACGCCACCATTCTCAAAACTGATAATAGTGCCATTGGCGCGCACATTCTCTCCCTGAATAACAACCGGCTCACCTTTCGCTTCACCGCCGACACCATTCTCAGTCCACGACAGCACCGGAGTAGCTGTTACCTTCGCATTCTTCACCATAAACTTGGCAGGAACATGAGCAGTGACAACAGCACGCACATCCTCTCCCACAGTCTCAACCGGAAGCGGATTAGTAGAGAAATACTCACTCTTAAAATCACTCAGTTTCTTCGAGCAACCGGTCGAAAGCAGAGCAAACGCGGCAAGCGAAACGTAAAGCGTTGATTTATTCATAGTTATAAGATTTAATATTAATATCAGATTGAAAAACAAAATCCATCCATAAAATCGGATGAAACATCAAAACGACATTCATCCAATTAAACTTCAAATTTACAGAAAAAAATCGAAACGCAAAAACAAAAATAACATCAGACACCCGACCGGGAAGAATGAGAAAGGATGGGATTAATAGGAAGGATGAGAGCAGACCCGCAGAGCGGGTAGAGACAAAAAAAAGCGGAGATTCGATTGAATCTCCGCTCTAAGATGGCGACTACCTACTCTCCCGCTTTCGCAGTACCATCGGCGTGATAAGGTTTAACTTCTCTGTTCGGAATGGGAAGAGGTGGAGCCCTTATGCTATCAT
>JAAVFW010000024.1 GCA_014800535.1 Bacteroidales bacterium | reverse complement strand
ATATGTTGTTGTTCGTTTTCATCGTGCGACATTTTTTTTATGCGTCTATCGACTATCGAAGTTTTGCTTGCTCGTTGAAAGTATGGCGTGCGGAGGCAATAAAGGACTGTTCGCCCGTTGGCTTAAAAATACTACCCGCAGGTGTGGAGATTTTTCAGCCAACGGGCGAACAGCCCTGCTCCGCACGTTTTCAATTACGAGCAAGCAAGGCTTCCTTAGTTGATGGTACAGCAATAAATTGGAGCGTAGAGTCCGCGCCGGTGAAAACGGACATCAACATATGGCTACTGAAAAAACTGAAAGAATGGAACTATACAGTCCCGGAATGGCGAGTCTGTGATAAGCTGACAAGGAACGAAGGTTGCTTATCACTGTCTCGCCCCGTGGACTGCAATACAAGCGAGAAGTGAATGGGCGGTCGTAAAAGTCCATATTGGCAACGACGATAAGAACACGGAGCGTAGCCAACAAGTCTTGGACTGTGGTAAAGCGACATCATAGTCGCACCACTCCGAGGCTATGGCTACGTTCGGTGTTCCGCCGGTGCAGATAGGTGTGAAGCGGTCAATAGGTATCAGGCGAAGCCCGTTACTGATTGACGGCCTCACACCGCCAACAATGCAGACCGCCCATTCTCTTTATGCTTTGGTATGGATATAAGTAAAGGAGGCAAATACCCTGTTCGGAATATTTGCCTCCTTTATTTATTCGTTTAGTGAAGCTTTAGTTCACAACTTCTTTCTTCCTTCCAAGATTCAGAGTGTCGCGTATATTGTCCATGTCGCGCATGATTGAGGAATCGAGTACACGAGCATATCGCTCCGTCATCTTCACACTGGCGTGTCCAAGCATCTTTGACACGTTCTTCAAACTGACACCTTGTGACAGACATAGAGTGGCGTAAGTATGCCGCGCAGTGTGCATTGTAAGATGCTTGTGGATCTGACAGATGTCTGCAATCTCTTTGAGATAGCGATTCATCACCTGATTGGATGGGATAGGGAGGAGCACGCCTTTCTTGACGGCTTTCTTATCTCCGCGATACTTCTCGATAATCTCCAGCGGAATATCAAGGAGAGGGATGTTGCTCATCTGTTTTGTCTTCTGACGCGGCTTGCGTATCCACTTGTTCCCGGTATTGTCGGTGATGATGTGTTCTTCGGTGAGCTGCGAAACATCTGTGAAAGCAAGTCCGGTGAAGGCCGACATGATAAACATATCCCTCACAACCTCCAATCGCTTGCTGCCCGGATCACAGTTGTAAATCCTGTCTACCTCCTCAAGGGTAAGAAATTCCGGGTCGGTAGGTTCTTCACGGAATTTGATTCCGGCAAAAGGATCCTTCTGAATCCAGTCGTTAGCCAGACATCGATTGGTGATCTTCTTCAATGCCTTCATGTAGCGGATGAGCGTGTTCTGACAGAGGTCTTTTTCGGTTTTGAGATAAACCTCATAGGCACGGATAACCTCGCCGGTGAAGTCGGAGAGTGGCAGGTCTGGAACATCGTACTTCTCTTTGATGAGCTCGCCGAGATAACGTTTCATTGACTCGTACCGTCTAACGGTTATCTTTACGAAATCCTTGCCGATGAGTTTCTCCGCCTCGTCATTGTGCTCCTGAATCACCTGAAGTATTGTCCGCTCCTGTTTGCGGACCTGTCCTATGCCGTAGAAACGTTGCTGAACGATGAGGGGATTGATTTCCTCTCCGTTCTGCTGAAGCTCCATAATAATCTGATGGATTTTAATACGGGCCTCCTCGATGAAACGGTTAAGGTCAACGGCTGTCTTGCTCGTACCTTTCGCCCGTTCCTTCGACTGATCCCATAAATTGGGAAGGATACTTTTGCGGATGTTGTTCTCCACACGCTGTCCGTCAACTGTGATACGCATACTCACAGATGCTTCGCCGCTCTTTAGCAGCTTCGTCTTTTTCAGAAAAAAAGACACTCTGAAATTGGTTTTACCATTCATAGCCAAATTCTTGTGTTTGCGGTTGGGTGACTTGGTGGAGCAAATCTTAATGTTTATATGATAAATAACTTCTTGAAACTTAGTATCTAAACACCTGTCTGGTGGAGATTGTTCAGTGGATATTCTTGCTCCACCGATTTCTACACCAGCTCCACAAGAAATTATTTCAAAAAATTTTTCAGACGGCTTCCGCCTCCTCACAATTCTGTTAAAGTTCTCTTCGCAGAGGAATCTTTGAAAGAATAGAGTATAATATGGTAAAACGTTGTAAAATAAATATTTGTGGAGACAATCAATTTTATGTTTCTCTAAATCTCCACCGATTCTCGGTTGCTCATCCGCTGGATTGGTGCATATTGAACGATTTGCCTCGGGCTATAAAAGCAAAACACGTCGAATATCATTGATATTCAACGTGTTGCATCGTCTTTCGACTTTAGGTTGTGGTGCCACCAGGAATCGAACCGGGGACACAAGGATTTTCAGTCCTTTGCTCTACCAACTGAGCTATGGCACCGTTGTTTTTGCGTGGGGTTTTGTTCCCTTTTGCTCTGCAAAGTTACAACCTTTTTTTTATTCTGCCAAATTTTTTTTCATCTTTTTTGTTTCTTATCGTGTGCTGATGCTGTTTAGAGGCAATGTATCAGTGTTTTATGTCTACATATTTTTTTATCGACAGGTGTGTTTCGGTGACGTTTTTACCGCATATGAAGCGTTTTGACAATAGTTTTGCAGCCGGCTTTTCACTCCTCAGAACAGCTCATCAGAGAACCTTTCACCCATTCACTCTCCAAACAACTCCCCAAGCAGCTCCCAAACAGCTCCGCAGACAGCCTGCCTCTCCTCCAGAGCAGTTCCTCAGACGTCAGCACCCCAAACAGCTTCTAAGACGTCAGTGTTTCAGTCGGTGGGGGTGGTACGGTAGTGGGGGTGGTGTTGGAGGAGTTGTTCGCGCAGATGTGTGCGGTCGAGGTGGAGGTATATTTCGGTTGTGGCAATTGATTCGTGGCCGAGCATTTCCTGTATGGTGCGTAGTGAGGCTCCTCCTTCGAGGAGGTGTGTGGCGAAGGAGTGACGAAGTGTATGGGGAGAAACGTTGTGGGTTATTCCGGCTTGGAGTGCGAGGTCACGCAGTATGTAGAAGATCATGACGCGTGTCATTTTATTTCCGCGTCGGTTAAGGATAATGATGTCGTTGGCCTCAGGTTTTATGTTCAGGAAGCGTCTTGTGGGTATGTATTGACGGAGCAACTGTTCGGCTATCGGGGAAATTGGAACCATTCGTTGTTTAGAACCCTTACCTTCGATAATCATATATTGCCGGTCGAGGTTAAGATGAGAGAGACGGGCGTTTACGAGTTCTGACACACGAAGTCCGCTTCCGTAAAGGAGTTCGATTATCGTGCGGTTTCTGAGGGCTTCATCTTTACGGTCATCGATAGCATTTATCATGCTGTCTATTTCTTCGATTGAGAGCACATCGGGTATTGAGCGTTCCAGATGAGGAGCTTCAAGGAGTTGTGTAGGGTCAATAGCGATGTAGTTTTCAAGGCGCAGGAACTTGAAGAAAGATTTAATTCCGGAGAGGGTGCGAGCCACAGAGCGAGGGGAGATCCCGATGTCATAGAGCGACGCGATGAAATTATGAAGGAGGATATCATCGACGTTGGTCAAAGCAATGTTTTGGAGTGTAAGAAATTCGCACAGACGGCCAACGTCTGTGCGATAAGCGGTTAAAGTATTATCCGACATTCCCCTTTCGAGAGAGAGGTAGGAAGAGAAATCACGCAGGAGAATGTCGTTGGTCTGCAACGGTCGTGGACCAATATTAGGGAGTGGTATCAAGAGTCGGGTGTTTAATTGTTTTTAACTTCGACAACGGTTGTCGGAGGGAGATTATCGTTTCGGAGATTACATTTTTCGACCACGGTGTCAGCAAGTTTTGCGAAAGCAGCGGCTTCAGGGTTTTCAGAATCGCTGTCGCCGGTGTCGGAAGTTGCCATAAGTCGGGTTGACGAAGGAGCACCTGAATCGGCATCAGAGCAAATGTCGGCTACGAGCGGTATCTGAGCCAGAAGCGGAATTTGAAGTTCTTTCGCCAGTTTCTCAGCACCGCCATTCCCGAAGATAAAATATTTCTCATCAGGATGGGGAGCCGGTGTAAACCAGGCCATGTTTTCGACAATTCCGAGTATAGGCACATTGATTTGGTCAGTGCGGAACATAGCGATACCCTTACGGGCGTCAGCGAGCGCGACCTCCTGAGGAGTCGAGATAACGATGACACCGGTAATCGGGAGTGTCTGAACGAGAGTGAGGTGGATGTCGCTCGTGCCCGGAGGCATGTCAATCAGAAAATAATCAAGCTCATCCCACCACGCGTCGGTAATCAATTGTTTAAGGGCATTGCTTGCCATTCCGCCACGCCAAAGCACTGCGCTGTCCTTTTTCACGACGAACCCGATTGAGAGCATCTTTACGCCATATTTCACCACAGGCTCAATCCAATCGCGACCATCCTGATTCACCATATAGAGCTGTTCCCCTTCCACACCAAACATTGTCGGCATCGAAGGACCGAAGATGTCGGCATCGAGCAGGCCCACTTTGTAACCTTTAGCAGCGAGAGCGATTGCCAGATTAGCCGCAACGGTTGATTTTCCGACGCCACCCTTACCGGAACTTATTCCGATGATATTTTTAACCTTAGGGAGCGGATTTGCCGGTTTCTCAGGCAAAGTTTTTCTGAATTTGACGTTAATTCTCCCCTTCACGTCGATTTCCGGAGAAGCATAGACGGGCAGGGCAGCTTCAGCAGCTTTTACAACAGAGCGGACAAACGGATCAGTCGGTTTCTCAAAGATGATAGAGAAAGAGACTTTATTGCCATCAATTCTAATGTCATCTTCAACCATATCGAGTTCAACGATATTTTTACCGTTGCCCGGATATTTTACGTTTTTCAGCGCATCAAGTATAAGGTTAGGATAAATTGCCATCTGATTTATATTTTAGGGGGGATATAAGGTTTTAATTTTGAGAACGGGAAGCGTCGACCGTACCTCTGGGATAAGCGCGATAATCATCGCGTTCGATGTCATCTTCCTGAGGTTCGACAAGCGGTTGGTTTCCGATTTTGAAAGAGATAAGTTTTATTTTCTTTCCGCGGGCCAGCCACTGCTGTTCATAGAACGTCTTGATAGAGGTCACCGGGTCTTCGAGTCCGCTTCCATAAAGGTCGTCGGTGAGACGCACAACTTCGAGCTTATTGAGTTCAACAAGCCGACGGGTGTACTCAAAAAGGAAAGGAGAATCCGTCTTGAGATGAATTACGGAATCCGGACTTAGGAAATTTCTGTAAAGGTTAAGAAACCTTGTCGAGGTGAGACGTTTTCGTGTCTTCTGCATCTGAGGGTCAGGAAACGTGATCCACACTTCGCCGACTTCGCCCGGAGCAAAAAACGCATCAATCATTTCAATTTCCGTGCGAAGGAAAGCCGCATTAGAAATGTTTTCCTCCTCCACGGTTTTCGCGCCATTCCAGATACGCGCTCCCTTGATGTCGACACCGATATGGTTACGCTCAGGATTTTTTCTTGCCAGACCTACGGTGTATTCACCTTTGCCGCAACCCAACTCAAGAGTAATCGGATTGTCATTAGCAAACACACTCTTATTCCAATTCCCTTTAAGAGGGCATGGATTATTGACTACGAGATGACGGGGATACTGATGCACGCACTTAAAGCGTTCCATATCAGCAAACTTCTTCAGTTTGTTTTTACCCATTTTGGATTTAAGTTAACTTAAAGAATTATTTTAGCAGAGCGAGAAGAAGAGGGAGTCTGTACGAATATAACAATTATTTCGCCGGAAACGGATAATCCGTCGGTCGGTATTGACATCACACAATCGTCGGGCGTTAAAGAAAGCAACGGCGTTCCGTTGATAGAGAAGAGTGAAATATTGATTATTCTCTCCGGAGCCTGAGCGGTTATGGCATTATCTACGAAAGAAATCGAGATAGAATTGTCATCGGCTTCCGGAGCGGAGATTCCATCAGAATAAGGGAAGATATGAAAATTCTTCCAGACCGGGTGATTCTCCCAGGCCTCTTCGTAACCCGAATCGACAAAAAGGGTAATCTCCGCCGTGTCGACGCCCAGAAAAGCATCAGGATGAGTCAGCGGCACGTCGGCCCTCATTCCGAGAGCCTTTATCTCCTTGATGCCGGAGATCAGACCGATGGCACCCTCATCAAGTTCAACGAGGTCCGGAGAAAGGATAAGCGTTGTCGCATGGTTATTAGCGAACGCGAATTTACCGATTGACATTGCGTTGCCGATTATTTCCGAGATAGAGATTCCCGGACAGTTAGGCGCAAACAGGTCAGGAATATCAGCAGGAACACCATTGACTGTTTCAAGCGACAGACAATTCATCAGCAACCCCATTCCGAAGCGAGCCTCCGGATTGAGCGATACAGACTTAAGATTACCATTATCAGCGAATACGAAATTACCGAAACTGACAACTGAAGAAGAATCAAACGCCTTCAGAGAAGAAGCAAGAAAAGCCTCATCGTCAATTTCAACCACCCCTGAAGGTAACGACACAGCGGTCAGAGCCGGGCAACGTGCGAAACATCTCTCAGGGATAGATCTAATGCCAGTACCCTTAAGATTCACCGAAGAAAAAGCCGCACAGTCTTCAAAGCAACCCTTCCCAAGAGAAGTCAAAGCTTCCGGGAAAGTAATTTCTGAAAGACGGGAAGCCCCGAAGAAGGCATAATCACCGATGTAAGAGACATTCCGCGGAATAGAAACTGACTTTACGAGAGAATGAGCGAAAGCACCGTCAGCGATTGCCGTTATCGACTCAGGAAGAATAATTTCCGAAGTCCTGGAATGAAAGAAAGCGTAAGGGGGAATTATATTTTCATCGAACGTCGAAAAACCGGCAATCAGACTCTTCTCGGAAGAGAACGATTTAACGGAAGTCTTTGAGAGGTCGATAGAGACAACCGACTCAGGTAGCGAGCGGAGCACTTCAAAATCGCGGGCATCCAACTCGCCCCTCACAACCAGATTATTATCAATCGTCTCCTTCTCCAGAAGCTCCCCAAGTTTCCCGGCAGACGTATCAATGACAGAAGCCTCGGCACATAGGGAGCCGAGGAATATAATGAGAGAAAAAAGGATTCTGATAGTCATACCGACAAAGTTACAAAACTTTTTTAGTTTACCACAAGAAGTTTGGTTACTTTAGCCATCGAAGAAGAGTTAGGACCGGAAGAAGCCAGAATATAATAGACCCCCGACTTGACTCTTTTCATATTCATGTCGCAGACATCCCACTGAACGGTTCCTCCCGGAGCATTACCGAGTTCTCTGACAGTGTTACCCTCAGCATCAGTGATTTTGACCAGAGCATTATCCACGAGTCCATCGATAGTAACCCATCCGAAAAAGTCAGGTCTGACAGGATTCGGATAAGCTCTTGCCGAGTCAAGGGTTTCACCTGAACCCGCACCGTAGGGTGACAGTTCAGCAAGACCAAGAGAAGTCGAGATGAGGATTGATCCGTTCTCCGGATTCCAGCCCGCCGCATAGACTTCATCAGAAGGGATGCCCGAATTTTCGGTTGTATATTCACCGAGCACTGTTCGCCCATCAGACGAAGTGCAAACGAGGCCGGCACCATTGGTAGCGAACCATTTCCTGCCCTGAGTGTCGGAAGTCATGTTAAACACATCGACACCATTGAGGAGGTAGTCGGCAAGGGAAGTGCCATCGTTACGCGCCACCTTGATACGGTTGACCAAGTTAGGATTCTGCTGCGCAGTGCGCGGATTGAAGGTGAAGACCCCCGAATCGGTAGTAACCCAGACCAAGCCGGTTGTCGGGTCTTCATAGAGCGCACGCACATAGATTCTGTTGACAGTCTGTCCGTCCTGGTCAACAGGTTTTAGTGGAAGGGTCGTAAACGTGTCGTCAGACGTCACATCGAGAGTCCCCTTATGATCTACGATCACCATCTCACCCATGTAAGAGTTGAGAGAAACAATCACGAGATTCTTGTTAGACGAATGAGACAGAGGCAGACATATTGAAGAATTAGACAGCTCAGATGTCGGCGGCACAATCTTCAGCCACGGCTTGACATCAGTGTAATCCTTTGTTGCCGCACTGTTTGCGCGAGGCCACACCCACAGCTCATTCTGTTTTCCGGCGGGAGAATTCAGATTCGAGTGCATTGTCCAGAGGTTGCCGGAAGCATCGAAATGCGGAGCCGAGAAACGGATTAGATTATCAAAATCGACCTGAGTGTCGCAAATAATAGCAGAGGGGAGGGTATTTAGATAATTGTCGGCAGGAGCGGTCATCTTTAGAATATCCGTCTGATCCTCCAGATTCATTCGGATAATTCCGGAGAAATTTGACCCGAAATACACATATTTCGGATAATTAGGGTCAATCGCCATTCCATTAGGATTCCTGAACACATTAGCGTAGC
The DNA here is from genome assembly GCA_014800535.1 of Bacteroidales bacterium. Classification (GTDB taxonomy): domain Bacteria; phylum Bacteroidota; class Bacteroidia; order Bacteroidales; family Muribaculaceae; genus Lepagella. The sequence continues at coordinate 73,751 of JAAVFW010000024.1, read as the reverse complement.
GAGGATTTATGTAAGGCAGACCGATCTTATCCCACTTATAGTTTTTAAGCGACGAAAGTAACAGCGGAGAACGCGCGAAATTTGATTGAAAGAAAAAGTCATTACCATGATTTGTGACAAGCATTCCCTTAGAAGGATGATGTTCAATACTTGTGCATTTAAAAGCCGCTGAAGAGTTTGGCATAAATAACTGAACATCATCAACCAAAGACCCGTCGCTGAACTTTTTGCTGTAAAAACCGGAGCGTTCTTTTGCAAACCAGAAAGACTGCATATCCCAGGAAGCAACCGACGATTCCTTATCAGAAGAGGAGATGGCGTATTCTGTCGGATTTGTATTTCTTGAAATAAGGATAGCTTTTCGCGGAGTGTTAAGAATGTAACCACGAGAGTTAGCTTCAATTTCATTTAATTGAAAATCACCCACGAGGTTAAAAGTAAACTCATTGTTTTCATCCAGACCGAGAGAATAGATCTCAGTCATTTCAATAAAGTTCTCCGGCTCTTCAGGGTCCTCCACCTGATGGTTGCTTGAGAGAAGCATATACTGATGGCTCACCGGATACAAATTGTTTATAACCGGCATGTTTTCAACAACTTCAAAATCGTTGAAATCATAGATTGGAGAAGACAAGGGAGCCCGATAAAGAGACCCGTCTTCACTGACTGCAAAATAATAATCGCCGAAAACGCCGAAAGAAAGAAGCTTCCTGTCGTATATTCGGGAATCAGAAATTTCAGCTTTCTGATCATTGATTTCTACAAACCCAAAATCAGTTGCAAGAAAAGCACGGTTATTAGCATGGTCAAAGAAAACGGAATTAATATTTTTTGATGCCGGAATCGAGGCATTCATCAACCCCGGAATATTATAGACCTTACCATTATCATAAAGCAGGTCAATATTACCCGAATCATAAATCACCATAAGATAACCTCTTCGTGCGTTAAGAGTTATATCCTTAACAATTGTTTCAGAGAGTTTATTCATATTAGTGAGAGTATGAAACTCATCTTTGGCGGTATCATAACGATAGAGGTAATTCTGAGAAATTGCATTCTCAGGAGCATTTTCAAATACGGGTTGAGCAGGCGAAAGGAAATAGACCATTCGGTTACTTGCAATAATTCTCTTTGTTCCAAGGTCGAAGGTCGGATGCAGAAGCCAATTGTCATTCTTCCCGGCAGAAGCGGAGGAGACGACAAAAAACGCCATAGCAACAGCAAATATATATTTCAACAATCGTTTCATAGAAGGATATAATCAGAAGATTAATTCAATATTTTTGATAAATTCTCTCACGGCACGTCCACGATGAGAGATGCTGTTTTTCTCAGCGTCAGACATTTCAGCAAACCGCTTGCCGGTTTCGGCAGAGATGAAGATAGGGTCGTAGCCAAAGCCGTTAGCACCCGCTTTTTCGAGAGCAATCGACCCTTCGGCAGCTCCCTCGAAATGAAACTCACCCTTATCGCACACAACAGCGATAACGGTCATAAACCGGGCCGAACGATTCTGCACACCATCAAGATTCTTCAACAGCTTAATCATATTATCCTCAGGCGAGCAATGTTCTCCGGCATAGCGGGCAGAATAGACTCCCGGTGCCCCATCAAGAGCATCGACCATAAGCCCCGTATCGTCGGCAAAACAATCAAGACCTGTCAATTCCCTTACTCGCCGGGCCTTCTGAAAAGCATTCCCTTCAAGAGTGTCAGATGTTTCCGGAAGTTCCTCATTCACTCCGGCCTCAGAGAGAGACAATATTTCAAATTTATCGCCAATAATCTCGCGGACTTCCCGCAATTTGTGCATATTGTTTGTGGCAAAAACAAGACGGTGCGTATTCTTCATAAAACATTAACGAAGAAATACGCACCGATATTGTGTCTCTACAGAGAGTCAGAATCAGATAACGATATTTACGATTTTTCCGGGCACAACAATCACTTTCTTAGGTGTTTTGCCATCAAGCCACTTCTCAGCGTTTTTATCAGCCAGAGCAGCTTTTTCCACATCATCCTTTGAAGCGGAAGCATCCACCTCGATAGTGAAACGCATCTTGCCGTTGAAGCTTACCGGATATTTCACAGTAGACTCCTTGATAGCATCTTCATCCCACTCAGGCCATTTAGCGTCGGCCACAGAGCCATCATGACCAAGCTGATGCCAGAACTCCTCAGCAATATGAGGCGCGAAAGGAGCCAGAAGGAGAGTGAAAATCTCCATTGCCTCACGATTATCCGACTTAAGGGCAGATAATTCGTTGAGAGCAATCATGAAAGCTGCCACCGAAGTGTTGAATGAGAAATTCTCGATGTCGCCCGTCACCTTCTTGATGAGCTTGTGCATCGTGCGCTTCTCCTCAGCCGACATTGGATTCTCCTCAGCCTTCAGAGTCCGCTCAAACTGATTCCAGAGTTTTTTCAGGAAACGGTTTACACCATCGATGCCATTGGTATCCCAAGGCTTCGACTGCTCGATAGGGCCGAGGAACATTTCATAAAGACGCAGCGTGTCAGCTCCATATCTGACGACAATATCGTCAGGGTTGACCACATTGAACATCGATTTAGACATCTTTTCAACAGCCCAGCCGCACACATACTCACCATTCTCAAGCACGAACTCGGCCGTGTTATACTCCGGACGCCACTTCTTGAAACCCTCAGTGTCGAGACGGTCATTTTTCACAAGGCTGATATCGACACGAATCGGAGTCGTCTCATATTTGTCACGCAAACCATGGCTGACAAAAGTATTTGTATCCTTTATGCGATACACAAAATTTGTGCGTCCCTGAATCATGCCCTGATTCACCAATTTCTTGAAAGGCTCCTTCTCAACGACAATGCCCAGGTCAAACAGAAATTTGTTCCAGAAACGAGAGTAGATGAGGTGGCCCGTTGCATGTTCCGCACCGCCTACATAAAGATCCACATCTCTCCAATACTCATCAGCCTCTTTTCCCACGAGAGCCTCATCGTTATGAGGATCCATATATCTCAGATAATAAGCCGACGAACCGGCAAACCCCGGCATCGTGCAAAGTTCAATTGGATAACCCTCTTCAGTGACCCAATTCTTAGCGCGACCGAGAGGTGGCTCCCCATCGGCAGTCGGGAGGAACGAATCAATCTGCGGGAGTTCAAGCGGAAGCTTCGACTCATCCATCAGGTAGGCTACACCATCCTTATAATACACCGGGAACGGCTCGCCCCAATAACGCTGGCGAGAGAAAATCGCATCGCGCAGACGATAATTGACTTTAACTTTTCCGATACCCTTCTCTTCGATAAACTCCTTAGCCTTGGCAATAGCCTCCTTAACCTGCAAACCATTCAGATTCAGCTCCGGACCCTCGGAATTAATCATTATTCCCTCCTTGGCATCGAAACTCTGTTCAGAAACGTCAGCACCCTCAATCAGAGGAACGACAGGGAGGTCGAATTTACGGGCAAAAGCATAGTCGCGCGAATCATGAGCCGGAACAGCCATAATAGCACCTGTGCCATATCCGGCAAGCACATAGTCGCTGACATAGATTGGAATCTCCTTGCCGCTCAGAGGATTGATGGCGTAAGAGCCGGTGAAGACGCCGCTGACTTTCTTATCGGTCTGACGTTCACGCTCCGTCTTATGCTTCACTTCATTCAGATAATCGCTCACAGCTTCACGACGGTCGGGAGTTGTGAGCATATCGACATACTCCGATTCCGGAGCGAGCACCATAAAGGTTACTCCAAACACTGTGTCAGGGCGTGTTGTGAATATCTCAAGTTTAAGGTCACTTCCCTTCACTCCGAAAAGCATCTCCGCACCCTCACTTCTTCCAATCCAGTTCTTCTGGGTTTCCTTAAGAGAATCGCTCCAATTGAGGTCATTCATGTCGTCGAGCAGACGGGGAGCGTAGGCCGAAACACGCAGACACCACTGTCTCATCAGCTTCTGTTCCACCGGGAACCCACCTCTGACACTTAACCCCTCAGACACTTCATCATTAGCGAGCACAGTTCCTAAACCGGCACACCAATTCACCATTGTTTCCGCCTGAAAAGCGATTCGCCAGTTCATCAGAGTGTCACGCTGTTCTTTTTCCGACATAGCGTTCCACTGCTCGGCAGAGAAACTCAAATCTTTCGACCCGGCAGCGTCCAGCCCCTCAGTGCCATATTTCTCCAGATGAGCGATAAGCTCACTGATTGGTCTTGCCGCGTTTTCCTGACGGTCGAAATAATGGTTAAACATCTGCATGAACGCCCATTGGGTCCACTTATAGAATTTTGGGTCGCAAGTGCGGATCTCGCGCGACCAATCAAAAGAGAAACCTATCTTATCGAGCTGACGGCGATAGCGCGCAATATTTTCATTCGTCGTTTTTTCAGGGTGTTGTCCTGTCTGAATGGCATATTGTTCCGCCGGCAGACCGTAAGCATCATACCCCATCGGATGAAGCACGTTAAATCCGTTCTGACGTTTGAAGCGAGAGTAGATGTCGCTTGCAATATATCCCAGCGGATGGCCCACATGCAGTCCGGCTCCGGAAGGGTAGGGGAACATGTCGAGCACATAAAACTTGGGTTTTGTTTTGTCCTCGACAATCTTATAAGTTTCATTCTCACGCCAGTATTCCTGCCAGCGTTTTTCAATTTCTTTATGATTATATTCCATTATTCTATAAGTAAGTGCTGCGCTAATGCGTTATTTTGTTTTTGCAAATACAGACTACAAAGTTAATGAAAAATTTTAGATAATTATTTTGCGGGTTTTGTTTTTACCTCTTACAATATATATCCCTTTTTCTGCATTAGAGCCAAGAAAATCAGAATACGTCCCGACTAACATCCCGTTAATACTGTAGACTAAAGCATCTGCATCGAAAGAATCATCTTCAATTTCATCAACCGACACATCCAAAGACTGTCCGACGTTCTGGTCCAACCAGATTTTCTTTTTGGCATAATAGTCCAGCTTACGCTTAATGTTGCTTTCCCAAGGGTCTATCTCAGCAGCATTCTGAGGAGCCCAGACTTCATTCGAATACTCAGCGGAAATGTCGAAATTGTGGTTCCCCTCTTTAAGAAGTCTTTTAAATTCTGTCACAATCTGATTGTAAATCTTTCCACCTTTGTTAATCCATAAATTGGTGTAGACTGTTTCAAGAGATTTATCTTCACCAAGAAACATCTTTGCCATTGAAATATAGGGCGTGTAGTGCATGTGGAAGAAGCCCTCCACAATCCCTTCACTTGTGTCAAGATCCCAGACAGGACCCATTGTAAACTTGGTGTCAGGGTGATTGTCAGCAAGCACAAGGAATCGGTTTGCACCTAAACCGTCATGTGTGCCGAGAAGGTCATGACATAATATCCATGCCGCATAACTGTCAAGGTCGAGATATTTTCCATAACCTCCTTCGGTAAATGATTTTTCGAGTTGGTCGATTTTACTCTGTATGAAAGCTTTACTGTCGGGTGTAAGCTCATCGAAATCAGGATATTTGAAAGTGTACGCCGCCTTTGGCAAATCCACCGACGGAAGATATTCGCCATTTTCCGCATACCAATAGCAATCGTTCTCGATGATATATCCATCCTTAGAGACATTTATACGGCACTTTTCATTCCTTTCAATCGCTTCGACAAGAATATACAGACCGCGAAATTGATTGTTGATTATAACGTTAACATATTCGTAGGCAGGAACCCAACCTGACTCGAAGAAAGAGGCAACTGTAAACCCTAAGCTGATGTGCATCCCGACATCCGTCAGAAGAACCCAGTTTTTGTCATTGAATCTCTCGTCGCCACGGGCAAGAAGATCACCCTTTTTCTGTAATTTCACCTTAAAAGGTTTCTTAGGTCTGAGGGCAGAACCATTCCCCCTGACTTTCAAAGTGCAGCCCGACACACCATTCTCGTATGTCCCACTTGAGTAAGTCAGTGTTCCGTCAGGTTCAAACCTGCGTATGGTGCCCGGAAGTTTTTCTGCATTGGTAGTGCCTGTTCCGATACATCCCGGATCAGGTTTAACAGCAAGTTCAAACGTCGGGTCGCGTCCTTCATCTGTCGTTATAACCAATAAAGGAAGACCTAAATCGAGATACTTATCGAAATCAGTAATATCATCAGTCGACAACAAGTTTTCGTTAGATTCCGTTGTGGCAGAACCTATTGAAGAAGCTGACGCTGATAAACCACAGAAAAAGGTCAATAGAATAATAATGAGGATAGAAAATGATCGTTTCATGTTGTCAGAAAGTTAAATAACTTATAATGAATACGAAAATGACTCTTGAATGTTGTGTGAGGTCTCTGATATTAACATATATTAACAAATCGATCGCATCTTCATTTTCCTGCATTTGGCTTAAGATATCAGCAGGTTATTTGAAGTCAGGACGCCGGTCTCTCAGCTGAGTTGCCAGAAGGCAACCGCAGCCGCAGCCGCCACATTGAGCGAATCCACTCCCGGACGCATCGGAATCTTGACACAATAATCACAACGCTCGATTGTCTCCCTACGCAGGCCGTCGCCCTCATTCCCAAGCACGATGGCAAGTCTCGGCTCCTCTCGAAGCACAGGGTCGCCGACCGACACATTGTCATCGCGCAGAGCGAGCGCCGCGCATTTGAATCCATGCTCATGTAGCAGAGAGACAGGATTGTCACACACAAGCCAAGGGATAAGAAACACATTCCCCATTGACACCCTCACCGCCCGACGGTTGAGAGGATGACACGAGCCGGAGTCAATGATCACCGCATCAATGTCAAGAGCCGCAGCCGAACGGATTATAGCCCCGATATTGACCGCATCTGAAATCTCCTCAAGCACAGCCACACGTCTCGCCCCCGAAAGTAATTCCGAAGCATCTATTGGTTCAGGACGCACCATGGCGCACAGCACACCACGCGTTAGCTTGTAACCCGTAAGATTCTGAAGCACACCACGCTCACCCGTAAATAAAGGGAGCGACGGATCGATGCTGTCGATAATTGAAATGACCTCAGCAGCATCACCCTCGATATGCTTACGCTCGCAGAGCAGACTGATCGGTTTTATTCCGGACGCGAGCGCACGCTTAATAACCTTCGGACTCTCCGCAATAAAGATGCCACGTTCCTTTTCAGAGCAATCGCGCATCCGGGTGTCGGTCAATGAAGAATAGACCTCGACTCCCGGATGCGCGAGTGATTCGATATTATGAATTATCATTAAGACTTACATTAAGACTTTTTCTCTTTTTTCATCTTCACCTTCATGATGTCGAAACCCTTGCCATAGACACCGTTCACATTACCCTGCGAGATGAAAGCTTCCGGATCGACGCTCTTGATGATACGGAAAATAGACATTGATTCAATCTTACGACACCAGACCATCAGAATCTTAACCTCATGTTTTGAATACCATCCTTGTCCGTCAAGAACGGTCACACCGCGGCGAGCATCCTTGTTGATTCTGTCGGCGATTTCCTTCCACTGCGACGAGAAAATAATAAACTGGGTTGCCTGTCGGTTAGTATTGATCAGAAGGTCAGTGATATAGCTGTAAATGAAAATGATGACCCAACCGTAGATGATTCTGGGCACACAGCTCTGCACACGCGCCTGCATGTCGCCATCGAAAGGAAGGAAGAAGGTCAGACCCACGATGCTCATGTCGACAATCATCAGAGTGCGTCCGACAGAAGCATTGCTCACTTTTGAAACAAGAGCCGCCACGATATCCGAGCCACCCGAAGTTCCGTTATGAATATATATTGTTCCGATTCCCAGACCACAAAGGATACCACCAAGCACGACACTCATCGTCACATCCGGAATCAAAGGGGGCACAGAAGTGAAATAACCCTCTATTGCACCGATAAAGATTGAGATGCCCGTCGCACCGAAAATCGTGCGCTGAAGGAAAGCCTTTCCTAACACTTTAAAACCGCTGAGCATCAAGATGATGTTGACGCCATACATTGTGACAGCCACAGGAACGAACTTGTTTGTGGCAAAGTAAACCAAGGTGCCGAGACCCGCCATACCACCGATCACGATGTCATGAGGAAGAATGAAAGCGGTAAACCCGATTGCATAGAGCATCAGACCGACCGTAATCATAACATAGTCGCGCACATCGTTCATCATGCTGTCATACTTTAATTTAGCCATAGCCTAAGAAGTAATTTGTCAGATAAATTTTATGAATCCCTTTTTTGAGGGAATGGATTAGACTGCAAAATTATATATTTAAATTTATTAAATCAGTGAATCGGAAATTTTTTTGTTAATTTTGTGAAAAAATTGGATTGCCTTGAATACGCATTTATATAATGAGATATGCCGTTACCTTCGTGAAACGGTCGAAAACACCGAATGGGAAGGACATATCTATGCTGTCGGGGGATGCATCAGAGATGAGATACTGGGAAGGGAGATTAAGGATGTCGACATAGCCGTCGATATCCCCGGAGGTGGTGTCGGATTCGCACGCTGGTTGCATCGTCGCCGTCACACCCTCGGCCGACCCATTTATTTTGAAAAATACGGCACGGCGAAACTGGTCTTGAAACGTTTTCCTCACGACGAGATAGAAACTGTCCAGACCCGTGCCGAAAAATACACAAAGGCAACCAGCAGATGTCCCGAAGTGGTTGCCGGAACTATAGAAGACGATTGTTATCGCAGAGACTTCACCGTCAACACCCTTTATAAGAATCTTGCGACCGGTGAGATTCTTGACATTACCGGGCGCGGAATCCCTGACATTCAGGAAGGAATCTTACGCACCCCGATGAATCCCGAAATAACCTTCGACGACGACCCCGTCAGAATCCTCCGTTGTCTCCGCTTTGCAGCGCGCTTCGGCTGGAAAATCGAGCCGGAGGTCATGACTGCGCTTAACAATAATATTTCCAGACTCTCCATAGTGTCGAAAGAACGTCACCGCACCGAGCTCGGAAAAATGGTGGCCGGAAATAACCCAGTGGGTGCCCTGACGCTCCTTTGCGAAACCGGAGCGATAGAATATATGCTCCCCCTTCTCAGAGAGCTGGCAAAAAATAAGGAATTATGGCACGATGCCGTCGAAGCGATAAGCCGTATCCCCGAAGAAGATTTGCCACTCCGTTTTGCAGCCTTGTTTCACGACATCGGCAAATTGCGGAGCCGGGCGGTTAATAAAAGAGGAGAAACAGTCTATAATGGACATGAGATTGTCGGTGCCGACATGATACGCAAAGCATTGCGCTCCGCAAAATTCGAGCCGATGGTCTACGATGAAGTGTTCAAGCTCGTCAGGCTTCATCATTTTATCGACGGCATGGGGAAAGACGGAGAGGATATGACCGATCGCAAGTTGCGACAGCTCCAATCTGAATGTGGAAATATCGACACCCTTCGCCGCCTGATGCGTCTTTACGACGTTATAAATAATGATGGCGCGTCAGGCTCATTGACCCGCAGGGTGCTTCAACGCACAAGCGAGATGGTTGCCGAGTCGAAGTCAGGATTCAGCAATGACAACACAGCCGAAACCGGCGACACAAAATCTGAAAAATCCGGCAGAAGACGCTCTCGAAGTCGGAACAGAAGAACTAATCGGAGAAGAACGCACAAAAAAAGTCACTTTGCGCGTTAAAAAAAATATATTAATTTTGCCAGCGCGGAAACATAGCGTTTTTTGTAATGAAGAACTTAGTAATAGTCGAGTCGCCTGCAAAGGCGAAAACCATAGAAAAGTTTTTAGGGAAGGATTTCAAGGTCCTATCCTCATTCGGTCATATCCGGGATCTTAAAAAGAAAGGGATATCAATTGACTTTGACAATCACTTCACTCCGGAATATGAGATACCCTCCGACAAGAAAGACCTGGTCAAGACCCTGAAGAAAGCGGCATCGGAAGCAGAGATTGTATGGCTTGCATCCGATGAAGACCGCGAAGGAGAGGCAATCGCCTGGCATCTCTACGAGGTGCTCGGACTGAAACCTGAAAACACCCGGCGAATAGTTTTTCATGAAATTACGAAACCGGCAATTATTCATGCCATCGAAAACCCTCGCAGCATCGACATTGACCGTGTCAATGCTCAGCAGGCGCGAAGAGTGCTCGACCGTATTGTCGGGTTTGAAATGTCGCCCGTGCTCTGGAAAAAGATTAAATTAGGATTATCGGCGGGACGTGTGCAAAGCGTGGCTGTCAGATTGATATGCGAACGCGAGAAGGAAGTCAGAGACTTCGTCTCGGAATCGTTCTTCAGGGTCAACGCTCTCTTCGACGCGCAGGGCACACCGATGAAGGCGGAACTGAACCGCCGCCTCTCAACCCGTGAGCAGGCCGAAGAATTTCTTCAGAGCTGCACCAATGGAGAGTTTAAGGTTGTTTCCAACGAAACGCATCCTGTGAAACGCTCCCCGTTGCCCCCCTTCACTACATCGACACTCCAGCAGGAAGCAGCCCGCAAGCTTGGCTTTTCAGTCCAGACGACGATGAGTGTTGCCCAGACACTATATGAAGCCGGTATGATCACCTACATGCGAACCGACTCCATGAACCTCTCCGAACTTGCCTTGCGCGACATCGACAAAGTTGTTGCCGAACAATACGGAGAGAAATATCTCAAACGTCGTCACTTCCACACATCATCCAAGGGAGCGCAGGAAGCTCACGAAGCGATCCGCCCCACCTATGCTGCCAATCGCTCGATAACCCTCGGACCAAGAGAACAGAAACTCTATGATTTGATTTGGCGGCGCACAATGGCGACACAGATGGCAGACGCCGTGCTTGAAAAGAACAATATCGAGATTTCTCATTCCGGACGTCCTGAAACGTTCAAGGCCGAAGGTGAGACCATCCTCTTTGACGGCTTCCTCAAAGTCTACGGCGCCGATTCAGACGCCGGAGCGTCAGGTCTGTTGCCACGCCTTGAAGTAGGAGAGCATATAAAGGCGATTGAGATTACAGCCACCGAGAGATTCACACAACCCCCGGCACGATATTCCGAAGGGTCGCTCGTTAAGAAAATGGAAGACCTCGGAATCGGCCGTCCCTCTACCTACGCTCCCACAATCTCCACCATTCAGGCTCGCGATTATGTCAAGAAAGGTGACCGCGAAGGCTCCCGACGTGATTATATAGAGTTGATACTTGACTCAAAAGGGATCCGCACTGAGCATAAGAGCGAACTGACCGGCAGCGACAAAGGGAAACTTGTTCCGACCGACATCGGCATGATTGTCAATGAATTTCTCACCGAGCATTTCCCCGACATCCTCGACTATAACTTCACAGCGAAAGTTGAAGAGAAATTCGACGAGATTGCCGAAGGGAAACTCCCCTGGCAAACCGAAATGGAAGAGTTTTACGGCGGATTCCACCCCGGGATTGAAAAGATTAATTCAATGAAGCTCGAACACAAAGTGGGAGAGCGACTTCTCGGCAATGACCCCAAAACCGGAAAACCTGTGTTTGTCAAGATTGGACGCTTCGGACCGATCGTTCAGATCGGAGAAGCAACCGACGAGGAGAAACCCCAGTTTGCAAGCCTTCAAAAAGATCAGAGTGTAAGCACTATAACCCTCGAAGAAGCGATGAAGCTGTTTGAGTTGCCACGCATAATTGGGGAGTTTGAAGGAGAAGAGATGATTGCCTCTGCCGGACGGTTCGGACCCTACATCCGTCATAACGGACAGTTCGTGTCTATACCCAAGGATTATTCACCCATGACAATCACTCCCGAAGAAGCCATCTCGCTGATTCTTGCCAAACGGGAAGAGGAATCAAAGAAATTCATCAAGGAATTTGACGACATTCCCGGACTTCAGGTGCTCAATGGCAGATACGGCCCATATATGGCCTATAAACCGGAAGGAGCAAAGAAGACGGTCAACTATAAGATTCCGAAAGGAACCGACCCCGAACAGCTCACTTCCGAGCAGGCACGGGAATTGATGACAAAGCAGGATGCCGCACCGAAAACGACACGCAAACGCAAAACGAAATAATAAATTATCAATCAATAATCCATCCCGGCTGCCATAATCGCTATGGCAGCCTGATGTTAACTTAATCAAGACTAATGACTACTCAGGAACAGCTGAAAGAGACGTTAGAGCGCAAGTTGGCGCTGAGGAGGTATCTTTGACATCGACTCGAAGAAAATAGAAGTCGAAGAAGAAGAGCTCCGCACTCATGTAGCAGACTTTTGGGAAGACCGCGAAAAAGCGGAAGCCCAGATGCGGAAAATCAAGGAATTACATTTTTGGATTGACAGTTATGAATCGCTCGACAAACAGGTTGAGGAACTTCAGCTTGCATTTGATTTTGTCAAAGAAGGTCTCGTGACTGAAGATGAGGTCGACGCCCAGTATGCCTCCGTTGTCGAAGAGTTGGAAAGACTCGAACTGCGCAACATGTTGCGACGTGAAGAAGATAAACTTGGCGTTGTGCTCAAGATCAACTCCGGAGCCGGCGGCACTGAAAGTCAGGACTGGGCACAGATGCTGATGCGCCTTTATCTGCGTTGGGCCGAGAAACACGGCTATAAGACATCAATTGTCCATCTGCTTGAAGGCGACGATGCCGGAATTAAATCTGTAACCATCAATATTGAAGGCGACTATGCCTACGGCTATCTGAAGAGCGAGAACGGAGTGCATCGTCTGGTGCGTGTCAGCCCGTATAACGCACAGGGAAAACGAATGACATCGTTCGCCTCGGTGTTTGTCACACCTCTCGTCGACGACACGATTGAAGTGGTGGTGCATCCCGCAGCCGTTTCATGGGATACTTTCCGCTCCGGTGGAGCCGGTGGTCAGAACGTCAACAAAGTGGAATCCGGCGTGCGACTTCGTTATCAATATAAGGATCCCTACACCGGTGAGGAAGAAGAGATTCTGATTGAAAACACCGAAACCCGCGACCAGCCCAAGAATAAAGAGAATGCAATGCGTCAGCTCCGTTCAATACTTTATGACAAAGAGCTGCAGCATCGCATGGAAGAACAGGCGAAGGTCGAGGCAGGCAAGAAGAAAATTGAATGGGGCAGCCAGATCCGAAGCTACGTCTTCGATGACCGCCGTGTGAAAGACCATCGCACAAATCATCAGACCTCCGATGTCGGTGGTGTAATGGACGGCGATATCGACGATTTCATCAAGGCATATCTGATGGAATTTGCAGCCGATGAGGCTCAGGCCCATTAACAAATATTGGGGAACGGGGTCTTAATCTCAGGAAACTAAGTTTTTTTAATTAAAAATGAAAACTCGAACACTGATTATCCGGTGTTCGAGTCTTTTTTAGTTAAAATTTCGGGCGAAATGTATTTTGTTATTTTGCGAATCTTTTTATTATCCGAAAGCGTATACGATTTATTTATTTATTATTTTTTATTTTCTTTGCAATAATTTATTCATAAACTCGTTAAAAAGTTTAACGCCGAATGACAAAATAAATGGAAAATAATACTTGAATATTTGGAAGTAATATGAAATTTGTATAACTTTACGACATGGTTATAAGGCTAAAATTTATATGGATTACAAAATAAATTGTAGCCATTTGTTTACGCCTTTTGAATTAATACTACACCTGTTCTAATTGCTGAATTATCTCTTGATAATTATTGCATTATATATATAACTCAAAGAATATTTGAAACATAATTACATACTTAACATTTTATAATAAATGAAACTACTTCATTCTATGGTACTTGCCGCAGGCCTAACCCTACCGGGCCTTGCATTCGCCGGCAATATACCGCAGTACACGCTTTCCAACCAATACACCACCGGTTTGGAAAATGCACTTGGAGAAGGATGGGAGTTCTTTACCGACGGCACAACCGTAGGTAACAGCACCAGCCAGGTTGCCTCTGCATTTATTTTTGCCGACGGCACTCAGTCAATCAACGGTTATCGTGGAGCCGGTTTCCCCATCGGATTCGACTTCCGCATGGGTGGTAACACTTTCAATCAGTTCACTGTCTGCGCCAACGGCATGATTCAGCTCGGTAAAGACCAGGTTGATTATCGTGGCTGTGGCATTCCATTCATCTCAAAACCTCTTTCCTATCAGTATGAGAGCCCCTTTATTATCAGTATGGCTCCCATGATGTATGGTGTTAGAAGTGGAGAGGTTTCTTATAAAACTGTTGGCGAGGCCGGCAATCGTGTCCTTGTCGTTCAGTTCTATAAAATGGTGCTTGACGACATCGGTTCAACTGTCGATAGCCGTCGAAGCAAATTCTCTCTTCAGATCCGTCTCCATGAGGCAGATGGTAAAATCGAAATGGCTTTCGTGGGCGACTACCCCTTCTCAAGCAACGGCTTCATGACCGGTCTTCATGGTTGGGACCAGCGCGACCAGGCAATCGTCACAGGTTCGGTGACAGCAAAGAAGCAGCTTCTGACTGGTGTTAATGCCAGTATGCTTGAGCCTGAAACATATATCTCATGGTCTGATCAGGCTGACGACAACGAAAGCTTCGTGCTGACATTCACACCCGCAGCCAACACTCCTGCTCCGGCTAACGCTCCGACAGATCTTAAGATTGAGCAGGTTGAGACTTCCGCAGTCATCTCATGTAAGAAGGCTGAAGGCGCTGATGCTACAATGATTCTTGTAAGCAACGAGCCTTTCACCGATGCTGATTTCCCCACCGACGGAATCTCTTATCGCGTTCACGACGAACAGAACGGTTTCGGCACTAAGATTGGCAATGCCACTCTTATTTATTATCGCAACGACGAAAACCCCACAGTGACAGTCGACGAGATTGAGCCGGATGCAACTCTTTATGTAGCTGCACTCAGCGTCAATGGTTATCCCAACTATAACAAGACAAACCCCGCTAAGGAGTCAATGGCAGTCACTCAGCTTCCCCCCGATGTGTTCTATACAACAGTCGACGAGGAAGGTGTAACTGTGAAATGGGATTCGGAACTCCCCGTAATCGTTGCTTATTCTGCTGAAGCTGCTCTCACTGACCAGGGTTATTACGGTGTGTTCAACGGTGTGCCTGAGGCCGACGTTAAGGTTGGCGATGAGCTCCCCGGCGGCGGAAAAGTAATCTATGTTGGTGAAGACGATGAAATGTTTATACCTGCATCCGACCTTCGTGCCAACTATCCCAGCATGTTCAAAATCTGGAACGTTAAGGATGGTGTTGTTTCTGCATCAGGTGCAAACACTTTCAGTGTGCCTGTGGCAACTCTCCCTTACGAGCCTGAACTCGAATTGTGGCCTTTCGGACAGCTTCCCGTCGGCACTGAGACTTCAAACGACCAGTGGGGCTGGACTCCCCGTCGTCGTGACTACGACAAGGAACGCACTTTCAACGGCACTCTTCCCAACAATGAAAAAGATGGCACATCTTACAGCCTGACCTTCACAACTCCCGAACTCCCCTTCACCACCGGTGAGGCTGTCCTTGAGTTCGAATGGGCTATGGAGACTCAGAAACCTTGGCAACCCGCCGACCCCTCAAACCCCGATGGTCCGCAGCTCGCGCAGGGTGCTGAACCCGGATGGTTCGGTGAAGTGCCCGGTGCTACTCCCGGTCTTACAATCGGCGTAGGCCCTGTTGGCGACGTCAAGGATGTGAAGACCATCACCGAATATAACGGCAAGATGGTTGAATACAATGAAGGTTCAAACTGGGATGGCTCTGCAAGCTGGCAGAAAGAAAGCATTCCTCTCGGTGTGCTTTCAGGCAAGCAGGTGCTCACTTTCACCGGATGTGCTCAGCGTGAGAGCGTGCTTATGATCCGCAAGATTAAGGTTGACCAGAACACCGGTGTCATTGAGGTTCCCTCAGTTGCTGAAGGTGTAAGTGTTATCGGTTTGAATGGTGGCCTCGAAATCACTGCGGTTGCTGAAACTTCTTTCGACATCTACAACCTTGTGGGCATTCGCGTGGCAACAGTAGCTGTTGGAGCAGGCGAAACTGTCAACGTAACTCTTCCTGCCGGTCTTTATGTTGCAGCAGGAAAGAAAGTGGTTGTGCTTTGATTCTGAACTTTGACGAATAAATTTTGCGGAGCCGGTGTTGCTCTCCGGCTCCGCACGATTATCAAACCAAATAATAATTTTTTTATAAACTAAAACTAATCTATTATGAGACGAATTAAGACTATTACGCTCTCGCTTCTCACCCTCATTTTGGGTGTGACAGCATGGGCGCAGGTGTCTCAGCGTGCCGCACGTGCTCCCAAGGCTGTCGGCGACCTGCAAATTATTAATACGGTCCCGGCTCAGGGAACTGTCACCGAGCTTTCCAGAATCACAGTTAACTGGACATCTGATATTGCCTATGTTGACGAAAATAGCTACATCGTAGGCGAGGTTGTAAATGCTGAAGGCACTAAAGTTGCTACTCTTGACTCTGAAGGTGGACAAGCATGGAATCAGACTATTCTTGTTTGTAGACCCACAATCACTGACCCCGGCACATACACTGTTATCATCAATGAAAATTCATTCGGTGAAGACCTTTATGGTAATGGTGCTGATAAAAATGTGACAAACGCAAAGATTGAGCTGACTTACACCATTGCCGGTGCAGGTGTGGTGACTGCCTCTAAACCCAAGGTGGTAACAACTCTTCCTGCTGTTCCCGTTGCTGAGCTCTCTACTATCGAGGTTACTTTCGACCAGGAAGTAGAACTTAGCGAGTTCATAGCAAACATTAATTTCGAGGTCTTTGGTGCAGACATGTGGAATGCTGCAACCTATGCAAAAGCATCGATGAAGGCTGGTGACGACAAGACTGTAGTGTTCACACTTAATGCGCCTCAGTCTGAAGCTGCCAACTATGAACTCCTTATTCAAGATGGTACTATCTATCCTAAAGGAAATGCTGACGACAAATATGGCAACGACGTAGTGAGTGTCTTTGTTGAAGTTGTAGGCGAAGCTGCTTCAAGCGCTAAGTTTGAAAATACATACCCCAAAGGTGATACTGTAGAAGGTGCAACTTTCGGTAACATCAACTTCGAGGTTGCTAACGGCGCAACATACGACAAATCTGTAAGTCTCTTCCTTGTTGACCAGGATGGCAATAAGTTCCCTCTTGAAGTGATGGATATGATCAGCATGATGCAGACCATCATCTTGCGTACCGACGATGTGAATGTATCAGGTGTTTATACTCTTGACATTCCCGCAGGTTTTATAACCGATAAGAATGGTGTGAAGAGCGAAGCGTTCAGCAAGACCTGGACATATACCGCTCCTTCCGTAGGTGATGATGACCGCAAGCTCGAAATCGAATATGCTTACCTTATCAACAATGAAACAGGTGAGCAGCTCGACCTTATGAACCCCAACACAGTTGTTCCTTTTGTCGGTGCAGGTTGGTCAATCCGTGTGCGTCCCAATGTGTTTGATGACGCAGCTGAGGTGAACGTCGCTATTTCTCATCAGGGTATCGACGAATATGGTAATGAAGGCACAGTTTATGACAAGCGCATCGAAATGTGGGAAGGTTATAACAACTGTAAGAAAGCTGAATACTTCGAGACTGAACTCTATGGTTCAACTAAGCTTACAGACGACTTTGTTTATACAGTCACAATCGACTGCGAAGACTCTCACATTGCTCCCGAACTCCGTCCTGATTGGGGTATTGTTCAAACTACTGTTAAGGGTGGTTCAGCTGCCTACGTATATTCTCCTGCAGAACTCGTAAGCGTATTCCCTGCTGACGGTGCTGAACTTTTCAACGTTAATCAGGTGTTCCGTCTTGAGTTCTCTCAGCCTGTAGACGTTAAGGTTAATTATATTGTAGGTATGGGTGTGACAACTCCTCTTTACACTCCGATGCCTGCTAACGAAGAGCGCACAATCTGGACCTTTACTCTCGAACCCTCTATGATTAAGGATGAAAAGAGTTCTGTTTCTGTAGCAGTTGCTGCTAAGGATGACGACGGTCTCGTAGTTAAGGGTAACAACTCTGAGGAGGAGAAATCTGTATTCCGATTCTCTTGGGATTGTCACCTTGGTTGTCCTCTCGTAAACATCACTCCCGAAAGCGGTGTGGTTGAAAACATCTTTGAGTTCGCTGCAACTGCATCTGACAATGGTGCAATCGCTCTTGGTTCAGCTCTTGACAAACCTTACCTCACTACTTCAAGCGGTGCTCGTGTAGCAGAGGTTGTTATGTCTTCAGAGGTTAAATATGACGCAAATGGTAATGTTCTGACTAACGAAGGTATCGACGACACTATTTCAACTAAAGTTACCTTCAACCTTGATAAGGAGATTACAGCTCCCGGCAAGTACACACTTGTTGTTCCCTTCGGTGCATTCTCTCTCGGTACTGAGTTCACCGGTTCTTCTAACCGTCCGATGTTTATCGACTTCACAATCGACGGCGAGCCTCAATTCTCAAGCTTCTCTATCGCCGACGGTTCAATCGTCAACGAACTCTCTTACGTAGTTGTTTACGCTGACGCTGCTATTTCTCTCGCTGAGAACGCTCGTATGTCTCTCCGCACAGACGAAGGTGTGGTTGCAAACGCTAACCTTATCACTGCTTTCAACAACGGTGTGACTATGATTATCGCTGAGTTCATGCAGGATGGCAAACCTCTTCAGCTTGAACCCGGTCAGGAATATACTCTCATGATCAATGCCAACACAATCTTCCTTGAAGGTTCTGACATCGACTTCCCCGCTGTTCGCATCAACATCACAGGTGCTTCTGCTGAAGCTGTTGCTGAGTCTGTAGCCCTCACTCAGGAAATTGCAGGTCTTGCAACAACTGTTTCTGACGTGCTTAAGGGTTCAGCTGCCAACATCACTCTTGCTCCCGCTCAGGGCTGGAAGGTTGCTAAGGTGCTCTTCAACGACGCTGACGTAACTGCTGATGTTAACAATAACGTCTACACTACTCCTGAACTTACTGCTGACGCTAAAGTAGTTGCTGAATATGAGTTCGACGGTATCACTCTCACCGGTGGTAGCAAGGTTGAAACTGTTACTGACTTCGACCTCTATGTTTACAGCGAAGGTGGCGAAATCGTAGTAACCGGTCTTAAAGACGGTATGATTGTCAATGTCTTCACAGTTAGCGGTGCTGCTATGGGCACTTACACTGCAACTGCAGGCAACGACATCCTTAATGCTAAGGTTCCTGCCGGCATCTATGTTGTCACTGTAACTTACGAAGGCAAGACTCAGGCTGTTAAAATTCAGAACAACTGATTGTAATTGCTAATAATTGTTAAAACCTACGGATATTTATTACCGTGATATATTATCGGAATAAATAACACGTTACATATTTGACCGGGGGACGGAAGTCTCCCGGTTTTCCCAAAAACTTTTTATTAATAAAATAAAAGTTGTGAGAAAATTTTTTACTATTGTTTTGTTCCTCTCTCTTTGTATCGTATCACGAGCTCAGGATCTGACTGTAACTGTCGACGGCAAACCGGTAAGCAATGGCGAGGTCGTAATTTCTTCAAGAGACGTTGCTGTTGAACTTAATGGCGAAGTCTACAGTTGGGAACTAAAACCTGTTGTAAATTTTATTTCTGAAAAGGGCACTGACATTCAAGTCACTGTTACTAATCTTGGCGATGGTTATATAAGATATTGGGATGGTGTTGTCGTTACTGACCCCACAGTTGCTTTCTGTGGTATAAAGGTAATCGGAGGTTTCCCTTCAGGTACTTGTGAATATCTTCATGCCGGAGAGAAGTATACTCATAACCAGATCTTGCCGGCAAATGTGACCGGAGTCGGTCAGATTTACATGGTGTCGTCAAATTATGCTCATCCTGTTCCGATGGAACTTAGATCGACATCGGCAATAAAGGTGGTTTATGGTCGTGAGACACTTGAGTTTACTCTCAAGATGGAATATAAGGATCCCGGCATTGACACCGGAATTGAAAGCGTTGCTTCTGAAGGAGTCGACTTCAAAATTATTGACGGTGCTGTTGTTGCTGACGAAGAAGTTGAGGTTTATGACCTCACCGGAAGTCGGGTGGAAAACATGAATCTTAACGGGATGTATGTTGTCCGTATCGCCGATAAATCAACCAAAGTGATTGTGAAGTAATAGTCACTTTTATTAGTCTGAATACATTTCATTTCTTTTCCTTATATGGAGGTGTGAAAAGGCTGCATGAGGATTGGAAATTTTAAATAAGAAAAACAATTATTAAATATTATCATACTAACCTATTAACAAATGAAGAATTTAAGAAACTGGATGTTGGGTCTCGCTCTTCCTTCCGCTCTTCTGGCAGGTGCTGTCACAGTGGAGAAGAATGGTGTAACCCTGTCCACCTATGATCTTCCTGCAGAAGGGTGGCTTTCGACTCTTTCTGACAATGGAGACTGGGCTCTCTGGCAGTGTCCCTCTAATGATGAGACGAATGCTAAAGTTCAGGTAATCGATGTCCGCAATGGTAAGTGGATTAATTATCCTGAAGGTGATGTTGAGCCTGGTTCAATCGCTCGAATGAATGATATTACCAACGATGGTAAGAGAGTGTTCGGTAGCCTTAACAATGCTCCCGGATATTATGACCTTGATAAAGGCACTTGGGAATATCTTCCCCTTGCACGCCAGTTCAGCAAATGGTCAGGTGAGGCAGATGCTTGTACCCCCGACGGTAAGGTGGTAATCGGTATCGTGCACCAGGCTTGGTCAGTCTTCACCAGTGTAATCTGGACTTGGAATGATGAGACTCAGGAATATGAAGTGACAACCGGTAACTATCCCACTCGTGAAGATGCTTACAAAGCAGGTTTCATGCTTCGCGGTGACTGGGAAGAATATCTTGGTTCACAGGACACATACGCTAATATCCGCCTGATGCAGATTTCTCCCGACGGCAAGTATGCCATCGGTGGTCTTGACCATAACCGCAGCTGGGGTAATGCTGTCTTCTTGTATGACATCGAGAAGCAGGAATGGAGCTGGATCTCTTACGAAGAAAACGGAAAGAGCTATCCCGCACGTTCTGCCAAGATGAGCAACAACGGTAAGTGGCTGCTTGCTTTCCAGTATGGTTTCGACATGGAGGAAGAGGAAATCGACCGTGGCGGTCGCTCATTCCTTAAGAACATGGAGACAGGTGAAATCACTTTCCCCAGAGTTCTTGGTAATGTGACTCACATCGACAACGACGGTAATTTCTACTATTCAGTCGGTGCAACCGCATCAAGCCCCGTCAGCTCACTTTGTGTTGACCACAACGGCACTTTGGTCGACCTTCACATGATTCTTAATCAGGTGTATGGCATCGACTTCGGTGGTGAGACAGGCTGGAGCTCTACCGGCTTCATGAGCGGTATCAGCGACAATGGTCTCGTTATCGGTGCAAATGCAATCCCCCGTAACGAACCTTACACCCTTATCCTGCCCAAATCACTTTATGATGTGGCCGGTGATGTGAATGTGCTCGCTACATATCAGTATGCTCCGTTTGCTAACAGTGACCTTGCTCACTTCCAGTATTTCACTGTTCAGCTCTCTAACCATGCTGACATCAACACTAATCTGAAGGCTTCAATCAAGGATGACAAGGGTAACGTGGTTGCTGAGTCAATCGACATTAAGCCTGTAAACCAGACTAATTCTCAGTTCACCATTGAGTTCCCTGAAACTATCTTCAAGGCAGGTGAATATTACACTGTGAATGTTCCTGAAGGTCTTTTCTATCTTGAAAATTCAAACAGCAAGAACCCTGAAATCACTGTGACATACGTTGGTCGTGAAGATGGTCCGGTTAAGGTTGAAGGTATCGATCCTGCCGACGGTAGTTTCGTAAGAGATATCGATATGACTAATCCTATCGTTATCAACTTCAACACTAATATTGCAAAGACCACCGGTGTTTATGCAGGTCTCTATATTAAGGGTAATGACGCTCCTGTGACTGCTCTTGACGGTGTGGTCGACGGTAAGGTTCTCAGACTTTACAGCCCCACTGACTATAAGCTCAAGAAAGACACTGAGTATGAAATCAAGGTTCCGGCAGGTATGGTTACCGATATCATCGGTTTCTGTGCAAACGAACCGTTCGAGTTCGGATTCACCGGTCTTTACACAAGCGCAGGCAGCACAAATCCCGGTGTTCGTTTCGCTGACTCTTTCGACAGCCCGAATGAATCTCTGAACAACTGGATGCAGTATGAAGGCGACCACAACACTCCGACTTCTGCAATGCAGGATTGGGGATTCGATGCCGACAACACTCCCTGGAACTTCTCTATTCGTGAAGATGAACAGAACTACAACTATGCTGCTTGCTCTCACTCTATGTATAGCCCCAAAGGTAAGAGTGACGACTGGATGGTGACTAACCAGCTGCTCATCGACAACAAGGATATCTATCTTTCTTTCAAAGCTCAGAGCTACCGTCAGACTAAGGCTGACTACCTCAAGGTAATCGTTTGGCCTTGTGACGAAACTTTCGGTTCTGTCAACAAACAGATCATCGATCGCATGCGTGAAGAAGGTGACGTAATCTTCAACGAACGTCTTTCTTCAGGTCGCACCGAACAGGGTCTCGAAGGTGAATGGCAGGAAAAGAAATTCCAGCTTGACAAGTATGCCGGTCAGAGTGTCTACATCGCTTTTGTCAACGAAAATGAAAATCAGTCTGCTATCTTCCTTGACGATATCCTTGTAGCATACCAGGGTAAGTTTGTGGCTGAAGTGACAACTCCTGAGGTTGTTCTCGTGAAAGACGACGTTGAAGTTAGTCTTGCTGTAACTAACCAGGGTGAGGAAACTGTTAAGAAAATCAAGGCTTCTTACAAGAACGAGCTTACAGGCTCAACTGATTCTTACGAGGCTGACGCTAATATCGCTCCCGGAGCTACTTACGAGTTCACTTTCGCTAAGAAGATGAAACTTGAATCAGGTGCTGACAACCCCTACGTGATTACTCTTGACGTTGACGGCGACACTCAGTCAATCCCTGCCAATGTTAAGAACCTCAAATATGAGTTCAAGAAGAAAGTGCTTGTTGAGGAAATCACCGGCTCTTGGTGTGGTAACTGCCCGCAGGGTACTCTTGCATTCGATTATCTTGAATCAATGTTCCCCGGTCAGGTGATCCCTGTCGCTATCCACAATAACGACACCTACGCTTATCCCGAATATGAAAGCTTCATCGGTCTTTCAGGCTATCCTTCAGGTAAGGTGAACCGTGCTGACCATATCAAGGCTCCGATGTATAACGGTCAGTTCGCTACTCCCGAACGCGATCAGACTTGGTTTGACTATGTATCTCGTGAACTCGAAAATCCCGCTGAGGCTAAGCTTGAAATCGAAAAGGCTTACTTCTGCCGCGAAAACCAGAAGTTAGAGGTTAAGTTTAATGTTGAGTTTGCTATCAACCGTGAGAACGTAAACTACAACGTCTTCACTCTTGTTCTTGAAGATGAACTTCCCGGTGTCCAGACCAACTACTTCTCTAACATGACTGATCCTATCTATGGCGACTGGGGTAACGGTGGCAAATATGGCTCAGATCACGTAGCAGTCAACTACAGCCATGTTGCTCGTGGCATTGCCGGCAACTCATTCTATGGTCAGGGTAATCTTATCCCCCGCAATGTTAAGGTTGACGAAGTGATCGAACAGTGCATCGGTCTTGACCGTCCCAGAACACTTGCAAGCGCTGATCCTGAGGATAACAAGAATGTATCAATCGCATGTATCATCATCGATGCTGCAACAGGTGCTGCTATCACAGGTGATATCATCCACACTATCGGCGTGGAAGACCTCTCTGACAGAAATGAAATTTCTTCTGATTTGGCAAATGCTGAAATCATCCTGACAGTGGTTGGTGGCAAGATTCTTGCTAACGGCAACGAAAATGGAGTTGAGGTTTACACACTCTCAGGAAGCCGCGTGGCAAACGAAGGTCTCAATGGCATCTATATCGTTCGCGCAGCTGATGAGAATGGCAACATCAAGACAGCTAAGCTCGCGGTTCGTTAATCTGAAACGCGACTGATCCCTAAAAAGAAGAGGGCAGCCCATCCGGGCTGCCCTCTCTTTTTTTCTCAAGCCTGATTAGGCTTGATTTTTCTTGAATTGGCTTGATTAGGCTTGAATTGGCTTGAATTGGCTTGAATTGGCTTGAGTTTTCTTGAATTGGCCTGAGTTGGCTTGATTAGGCTTGAGAATCATGATTATTCAAGATTATTCAGGCTTCTCATGATTAATCTTGATTTTCATGATTAATCATGATTTAACAAGCTCAATCAAGATTAATCAAATTAATCCTGATTGAGCTTGGGGTCTTTCGGCTTTGCTGCGCCTTCGGCTTGGGGTCAGAGCGAAAGCTCTGACTGGGTGGGAGCCGGAGCGAAAGCTCCGGCTTGCGGGATTATCGGGATTTGACGGTGCCGTTGCGATAGGCTCTCAGAAGCTCCATCAGCTCGTTGATCTGCTCTTGGAGCTCGGTGCCTTTGTCGGTGTCGCGTACACAGAGATGATGGGCGTTAATCTCGACAATCTTCGTTGTCGAGCGAATGTCGGTGCCACTCAGAATCGCATCTTCTGTCGTTGTGAACGGCTCGTGCTGCACAAGCTCGAAGCCGCGGCTGCGGTAGATGAGCGTGTAGCCGGCAATGCCTGTGGTGTTGTGGTAGGCTTTTGAGAAACCTCCGTCGATTACCATCAGCTTTCCGTTTGCCTTGATGGGGTTTTCCCCTTTCCCTGCCTTGACGGGGACATGGCCGTTGATGATGTGACGATGCTCGCCGGTCACTCCGAAGGCATCCAGAATCTTGTCGCAGTATTCCTCCTGGTTGCGTAGCTTATAATAGAACCCTTTTTCTTCGTGTTGCACCCCTTTGTCGGTTGTCAGATAGCGTTCGAGGGTTGCCATCTTTGACTTGTCGAAGAGAGGTGAATCGGGACCGCACCACAGATAGAAGTAGTAGTCGCGTGCAAAGTCGCGTTTCTCGTCCTCACAGTCTTCATTAAAGGCTGCCCGCATGACAAGTCCTAACTCGTCGAGAAGCTCCTTGCCGGCAAGCTCCTTGCCGAGGATATTCACTTTCTTCAGTGAGCCGTCTTCATTCATGGGGATGGAGGCGTGGAAGAGAAGGTTGGAATTGTAGATTCCATAAAGGTTGCCATGAGAGAGGAAGGTCGAGATGTGACGACGCAGATTTTCGCTCGATGTGAAAGAATGGGTGAGTTTATTCAGCAAATCTTCCTCCTCTTCGGTGAGCTTGTAAGGGTCTTTCGGGTCGATTGTCGGGAAATTGTAGTCGAGGAGTTCGTAGTCGTTGCCGTCGATATGTACTGTTCCTTTCTCGAAGTCGATGAGATGAAGGAGATTGCGGTCGTCCATTTTCCATTCCGGATGACGGTTGATGAGAGCGGCTTCAGTCTTGAACTGGATTACGGTGATCGCCTTGTGCATTCTGGCAATGAGCTGTCGGCTCTTCTGGGAAAGTGCGGAGTCATCTGAAGGAATCTTGGGCTCGAAAATCTTGCAAGGGTCGTCGCCGTAGACTTCCATGGCAAAGGTTGCGAGTGGCACGAGGTTAATGCCGTAGCCGTCTTCGAGTGTTGCCATGTTGTCGTAGCGCAAGGAGATTCGCAGCACGTTGGCGATACAGCTCTCGTTGCCTGCGCAAGCTCCCATCCAGAGCGCGTCGTGATTACCCCATTGAATGTCGTAATCGCGATACTTCTGAAGAGTCTCCATAATGATGTGGGCACCGGGACCGCGGTCATAAATGTCGCCGAGGATGTGAAGATGGTCGATGCTCAGGCGCTGAATGACATCGCAGATTGCGTGGATGAACTGGTCAGCCTGACCGGTAGAGATAATGGTCTCGACGATTCGGTTATAATAGGGCTGCTTGTTGATTGTCGGTTCGCGGTGAAGGAGCTCTTCGATGATATAGGCGAAAGACTTCGGAAGAGCCTTTCTGACCTTGGAGCGGGTGTACTTTGAGGAAACGCGCTGAAGCACTTTTACAAGCTGATGAAGAGTGACCTGATAGAAGTCTTCGAGATTCTTTTCGGTGCTTTTAATGTGGTTCAGTTTGCGTTTGGGGTAGTAGATAAGAGTGCAGAGTTGACGGAGGTCTTCTTCGCGGAGGGAATTTCCGAACAGTTCGTAGACCTTTTGTTTGATATTGCCCGATGCGTTTCTGAGGATGTGGCTGAAGGCTTCATGTTCGCCGTGGATGTCAGCTACAAAATGCTCGGTGCCTTTCGGCAGGTTCATGATTGCTTCGAGATTTATAATCTCTGTGGCAGCCGACTGCACATCGTCGAATGTCTGTGAAAGCAATTCGAGGACACGAGGGTTATGCTCGTTTCCCGAAAGGTTTTTCTGAAGGTTATTGTTCATGGTGTATCAGGTTAACATGTAATCAAAAAGTAGATCAAATAAGTTTCCGCAGAGTATAGATCCATATTTTTCCGTCGTCGCCGATTCGTTGCCAGACCATCTCCTTATTTGATTCGGAAATTACTCTGACGGAGAAAGAACCGTTAGGTGCAACCCCTAATTCTTCGGGGAATGTTCCGGCAAGATACTCTTCCTTGCCGTCGAAGGTCATTGTGTCGCCTTCACGTTCCCATTTCCCGTAGATGCGCTGATAGTTTTCAATGAGGTCCATTTCAACGCGGTCGATGATAAAGAAACTCCCTTGGAAGGAAATCATCAGACCCTCGGTGTAGTCAGGAATCGGGTTGTCGTCGACTGTTATTTTGTCGAAAGCCCAGGTGCCGAAGAGAGGCCCGATATCGCCGTTGGCATGGGTGCAGCCTGAAGGAATCGACATGGAAATGAGGATTATGAAAAAAGCGGATATTTTGAAAAGGAAATTCTTCATAGGTCAGGTGGAGAGTGGGGTCAATGTTTAAAAAATGTTCTGTCGAAAACAACGCTCAGCATACATCCGAAAGAGTTCTGAGGCATATTCCCTTTGTCAAATCCGATCTGAGCTTTGAATGAAAAACCTCTGTTTTTCTCAGGAGTCCAGGTTGCTTCCGCCATGAAAGATGTTGCGTGGTGTGGATGAAGGATATAAACCGTGCCGGGGACACCCCACGCTTTTCGATAGCCAACTTTGACGAGCCATTCGATATTGGCACCGATATTGCCGGTTGCGGCAATGTGGATGCCACGCACACGGTTCAGGCAAAGCAATTGTGAGCCGTTGAGCTGAAAGACGGTGCCCATGACCATCGGAGTGCCGATTGTCATGCCATAGTTGGTGTAACCGCGGTAGAACGTGTTGTTGTAATAATTGTCGCCCCCCGCGAGATTTCCCTCAAGGGTTGTGCCCGGAGTGTCGGGAGCGTTCCACATGAAAGGCCCGCTCATGTTTGTGAGGTCAAGATATTCGATAAGAGCGGAATTGAACCATCCCTTTTCTCCACGGCTATATTGTATTCCCCAAAGACCGTCCCAGCCGTTTTTCTTTGCCATGCCCGAACTGTCTTCCCAAAGCCATTGGAAATAGGCCGAGAGAACATCGTTATTCTTGAAACGATAGTTTGCGCGAAGATCCCACGACCCTTTATTGTCGCCCGGATAGTAGTCATCTTTGGCACCTCCATGAGGAAAGGGGACAAGGGCTTCCAGATAATCAACAAACCGATTGCCATTTTGAACCTCGCGCGAGAGAGTGCCGCGATAATAATATTTGGTGGTGCCTCCGAAAGTGCTGACATTTTGTGCGGAAGCAATCACAAAAAACGGTTTTTCGGGGTTTGTGCGGAAAGAGATTCGTTTGTAACACATCTTCAGTCCTGTTGCAATCAGCTGGCTGTAATAATTATAATGATCCTCACACCATCGGTTGTCGGTGAACCAATCATAACTTATGACACCTTCAATCTGAACCCAATGTTTTGTGAGGGGGATGTCGACAAAATCGATGAATCCGGCGCGTACTTCCGGCACGGGTCTTGCGTTGCCGCTCCACACCAGGTCGCCCCCGGTGAGCTTGTTGTCAAGAATTTTGGAGGCGTGAGGTTTCATGCCTGCCTGCACAAAGATGCGTCGGTATTTGATCTCTCCCCAAAGCTGTTGAATCCAGAAAGAAGCCGGGCGCACATTTCTGTCGGTCAGGGCAGGGGGATTGGCAGCGGCATCCCAATATTGGTAGGGCGCAGCTGAGGAAGCCCCCGCATAGAACTCCGCGCCCCATGAGTGGGAGAATCGTTTAGTGGAGTCGACAGGGTGAAAAGCACCAACATTAAAAAGAATATCTTTCGACTGGGTCAGTATGCCGAAGTTATTTGCAGTGAAATAGTAGGGAGCGAAGTCGTTGCTTCCCACGGTTGCCGAGAGTGCGGCCTTTCCTGATATTTCGTATGCTGAGACATTCGTTGAAGCAAAAACGATGGTTATTGCAGAAATAGCGAGTCTCAATAGGTTAAGAATCTTAGAAAACATCTGCAAAAGTAAGAAATAATAAGAGAAAAAACCAATAAAAGGAATGGAAATTTTTTAGGAGGCGATGAGGGTTGAATGATTTTGAAAAGACGTAAAAATTTTGTAATTTTGTAGTCCATACGGATATTCTTGAAACCCGTGAAAAAATGAGTTGTAAACACACGGAGAGAGGATGTCCGGCAACGTCCGGAATGTCGTTTCATTCGGTTTTGTAGGATTGGATGAAACAGAAGTCCGGCAAGACTTTTTTTAGGAAACTATGGCTACTGAAGATATAGAAATTGAAAAGCAGCAGGAGTATGCTGCAGATAATATTCAGGTTCTTGAGGGACTTGAAGCTGTCAGGAAGAGACCGGCGATGTATATCGGTGACATTTCCGGTCGCGGATTGCATCATCTGGTTTATGAGGTTGTCGACAACTCCATTGATGAGGCTCTTGCGGGTTATGCACGCAATATAGAAGTCACCATTCTTGAAAATAATGGAATCAAGGTGGTCGACGACGGACGTGGTATTCCTGTCGACATGCACGAGAAGATGCATAAACCTGCGCTTGAGGTGGTTTTGACAGTGCTTCATGCAGGTGGTAAATTCGACAAGGGGAGCTATAAGGTTTCCGGCGGTCTGCATGGTGTCGGTGTGAGTTGTGTTAACGCGCTGTCAGATTATCTTCGCGCTGAGATTCACAGAGATGGTAAGATCCACATGCAGGAGTATGCTTTTGGCAAGCCTACCTCTGAATTGAAGGTGATAGGGGAGACCGATCACACAGGCACTACCATCATTTTCCACCCCGACGGGTCAATCTTCACCGAAACTGTCTATGATTACGAGACACTTGCCAACCGACTCCGTGACCTCGCATATCTGAACGCCGGCATCTCGCTTACGCTGACAGATATGCGTGAACTCGACGAGAATGGCAATCCTCGTTCCGACCGTTTCTTCAGTGAAGAGGGCTTGAAAGAGTTTGTGAAATATATCGACCAGGGGAAAGAACCTCTCATTGAAGATATTATCGACCTTCGCACTGAAAAGAACGGAGTGCCTGTTGAAGTCGCAATGACCTACAACACCTCTTTTAACGAGAATATCTATTCTTACGTCAACAATATCAACACAATTGAGGGTGGCACACACCTTACAGGTTTCCGAAGAGGTCTCACCTCGACTCTGAAAAAATATGCCGAAGATAATCATTTGCTCGATAAGCTTAAGATTGAGTTGTCGAAGGAAGACTTTCGCGACGGTCTGACGGCTGTTGTTTCGGTGAAGGTTGCCGAACCTCAGTTTGAGGGTCAGACAAAGACAAAGTTGGGCAACAATGATGTCGGAGGTGTTGTGCAGAGTGCCATCAGCGAGGCTCTGAGATATTATCTTGAGGAGCATCCGAAGCAGGCTAAGGCAATCGTTGATAAAGTGATTCTGGCTGCTCAGGCGCGACATGCCGCCTATAACGCCCGGATGAAGGTGCAGAGAAAATCGCCGCTTTCCGGAGCCGGTCTGCCGGGTAAGCTTGCCGATTGCAAGAGCCGCGACGCTGAGTCATGTGAACTCTTCCTTGTCGAGGGTGACTCGGCAGGTGGTTCAGCAAAGCAGGGACGTAATCCGAACTTCCAGGCAATTCTCCCTCTTCGCGGTAAGATTCTGAACGTGGAGAAAGCGATGGATCACAAGGTGTATGAATCGGAAGAAATTGTAAACATCTTCAAAGCATTAGGTGTGACCATCGGCACCGAGGAGGATTCTAAGGAAGCCAATATCTCAAAGTTGCGTTATCATAAGATTATCATCATGACCGATGCCGATGTCGACGGTGCTCACATCGCGACGTTGCTGATGACATTCTTCTTCCGCCGCATACGCCCGATAATCGACAACGGTTATCTTTACATAGCGACACCGCCGTTGTATAAGTGTTCTGTCAAGGGAAAGAAGAATTTCTATGAATACGCATGGAACGACCAGCAGGTGCAGCGTTTTGTGGATGTTCATTGTAACGGCGACCGTTCAAAATTCGTTCTGCAGCGATATAAAGGTCTTGGTGAGATGAATCCTGAGCAGCTTTGGGAGACAACCATGGACCCTGAAAACAGAATGTTGAAGCAGGTTTCGCTTATTGATGCAGCCGATGCCGACCACACATTCTCAGTGTTGATGGGAGAGGAAGTTGCCCCCCGCCGTGAGTTTATCGAGGCACACGCAACCTACGCCAACATCGACGCCTAACGCAACAAGAGGATATAAGCCTTGAAACGATTACACATCATAAGTAAGATTTTTCTGATGACAGCATTCATTTGGATGCTGTCATCTTGTTCATCGGATGATTCTGATTTGTTGTCAGATAATGATAGCAATAAATCCGGACTTCTTCTGAATGTAAAGAATTATCTTGGAAACTCAGAGAATATACATCCCAAGGTGCTTTATTTTGAAACACCTTGGAATGGTTATAAATATTGGATGAGTTATTCCCCTTATCCCAAAGGGAAAACTGAATGTGAGAATCCATGTATAGCTGTTTCAAACGACGGAATAAATTGGACTTCCCTTGGAAAGGATATAAATCCGCTGTTCAGGGAATTTAAGAGCGGGTATAATTCCGACCCGCATCTGGTTTATAGAGAAGATAAGGATATTATTGAATGTTGGTGGCGGGCATTTATCGAGGTTCCTGAGAAAGATTTAATTTGCCGGCGTGTCAGTAAGGATGGCATTAATTGGGAAGAGACGGAAGTGGTTGTTCCGTCAGGAAAAACTCAAGAGAGACGTCTTTCTCCTGCCGTCATTGTCGAAGATGGAAATTATGTGATGTTTTTCTCCGATTCCAACTCTATTTATGAAACTCATTGCAGTGTCATGAGTAAGGAATTTAAGTGGTCGGAGCCGAAGGTAGTGCCAATCCCTAAAAAGAATCTGAGGTTTTGGCATCATGATGTCATCAGGAATGATGACGGTGAGCTTGAATTTATAATTAACGGGTTAGCTCCGGGAGAGACTAATAACAGTTCAGATCTATATTATTCAAAAGGGAATATGAGTCAGGGAGTCTTTACGGAGCCTGTGAAGATAATATCGCGGTCGTCAGATCCGAAAGCCTTTGATCATAGGTCAATCTACAGAGGGTCAATTCTTAAGGTTGATAATAAATATTTAATATATTACAGTGCGATAGATGAAAAATGGCATAGACATCTTGCAATAATGATAGGGGAAACGCCGTTTAATCTAAAACATCCATAATAATTAAATAATAATATAAAAGCAATTATATATGATGCTTAAGAATAAGATCCGACTGCTGCTTTTTGTAGTTGGGTTGCTCGCTGTTTCGGTGGCCGGATGCACTGCTGATGCCGAACCACCTGCTTTCGATTTCACTTCGACTGAAAATCTGTCAGACGGGCCAAATGCAACTGTTCCTCTTCAGTTTAATAACTATCTGGGTAATAATGAAAATATTCATCCCAAAGTGCTTTATTTTAAGACTCCATGGAATGGATATAAATTCTGGATGGCCTACACTCCCTATCCATTGGGAGAGACAAAGGCTGAAAATCCGTGTATTGCAGTCTCTAACGACGGAATAAATTGGGAGGATGTGCCCGGTCTGTCAAACCCTTTGTTTGACATGTTTGAAGTGGGGTATAATTCCGACACACATCTTCTGTATAGGGAAGATACGGGTGTACTTGAATGTTGGTGGCGTCCTCATGATCAGGTGGCTCATAAGGTTTATGTTTGCCGTCGCACCACCAAGGATGGTATCAACTGGACTGAAACTGAGAAGATGCTGGAATCCGACAATAACATAAAATCTATCCTGTCGCCGGTAATTATGATTCGTGATGGAAAATATTATCTCTATTATTCCAACCAGACAGATATTGTGATGCTTACAGCTGACATTACAGACGATAAGCCTGTTTGGTCAGAGCCTGAAATTTTACCGATTGATAAGGGAGATCTATCTCTCTGGCACCATGATATTATCAATTATGACCCCGATTTGCTGGAATTTGCTATATGTGCGTTTGAGCCGGGTGGGTCGCACAATACAGCTGATTTATATTATGTGACTCAGAATCTTAAGACGGGAGAGTTTTCCAAACCTGTTAAGATTCTCGGTAGGTCTTCTGATAAATCGGCATTTGATTCCCGTTCAATCTACAGAGCTTCGATTCTTCGCGTAAGGGGAGGATATATGGTTTATTACAGCGCGATTGACTTTTCAAGACATCGGCACATGGCGCTCAGTGTCGGCACGTCTCCGTTTAATCTCCGAGGTTATAATCCGGTTGTGGATGATGAGAATGATATTACGGAAGTGGCAGAAAGAGCTTTCTTTTCTGTCAACGGCAGGAATATAAAAAACAGCGCATCTCTTCCTTTCTCAGTGTGGGATATATCCGGAAGGTTGATTGACAATTCCAAGTCGGGTGAGATAGAGGTGCCCGGTTCGGGAATGTATATTGTGAAAGGTCTTTCCGACGCCTTCAAAATTGTTGTCAAATAAAGAATAATATCTATAATGAAGAGAGTGTATGCCGGAAGAAGGTATACACTCTCTTTTTTAGTTTTGTTGCGGTTGCGGTGTCTTTGGGTCGAAACAGCGTAGCTGTTTCGGCGGGGGGTTATTCGGGGAGCTTGATGACTTCGATTGCTTTGCGGATTCTGCCGATTACTTCATCTTTCGGCATCAGCTCGGTGATGTCGAACATGTGCGGACCGCGACATGCTCCAACCACTGCGAGACGGAAGGCATTCATGACATTGCCGAGGTGATACTCTTTTGAGGCAATCCAGTCAAGCACAATTTTTTCGGCATTGGCCGATGTCATGTCGTCGATTCCTTCAAGAACCTCAATGAGTTCTCCCATGATGCGCGGAGTCTCTTCTTTCCAGCGTTTCTTAATGTCCTTCGGTGCATATTCCTCAGGCGCCTTGAAGAAGAAATCAGCCTGATCCCATAGTTCACCGACAAAGTTGACACGACCCTTCACCATGCCGAGAGCTTTTGCCACATACTCTTTTGAGAAGTTATGGCCGGGCACTTTTTCGTCAAGAATCGGCATGAAGAGTTCTGCCAGCTCGTCGTCGCCTTTGCGCATCAGGTATTCGTGGTTAAACCAGGCACCTTTCTGATAGTCGAATTTCGCACCGGACTTAGAGCAATGAGCAAAGCTGAATTTCTCAATCAACTCGTTCATATCCATCAGTTCCGAATCGTCGCCCGGATTCCAGCCGAGAAGGGCAAGGAAATTGACCACAGCCTCAGGCAGATAACCTTGCTCACGATAACCTGAAGAAACAGAGCCTGAAGCAGGGTCATGCCATTCGAGCGGGAAAACGGGGAAGCCGAGTTTGTCGCCGTCGCGCTTTGACAGCTTGCCGTTGCCGACAGGTTTGAGAAGGAGAGGTAGATGCACGAAAGCGGGCATCGTGTCGCTCCAGCCGAAGGCCTCATAAAGAAGCACATGGAGAGGAGCCGAAGGAAGCCATTCTTCACCGCGAATGACGTGAGAGACCTTCATCAGATGGTCGTCGACGATATTAGCCAGATGATAGGTCGGAAGGTCGTCGGCACTCTTGTAGAGCACCTTGTCGTCGAGAATAGATGAATTGACCACTACTTCGCCGCGGATAAGGTCCTTGACTTTTACTTCCTTGTCAGGCTCGATGAGAAAACGCACAACATATTGTTCGCCTCCATCAATCAGTTTTTTCACTTCTTCAGCCGACATTGTGAGAGAGTTTCTCATTTTGCCGCGGGTTGACGCATCATACTGGAAATTGGGAATCTCAGCACGAGCTGCTTCAAGTTCTTCCGGGGTGTCAAACGCAATGTAGGCCTTACCGTTGTCGAGAAGGGTCTTAACATATTGACGATAGATATCCCTGCGTTCACTCTGTTTATAAGGTCCGTATTCGCCACCTTCACGCACACCCTCGTCAATCCCGATGCCGAGCCATTCGAGAGATTCGTTGATGTAATCTTCAGCTCCGGGCACAAAGCGTTTGCTATCGGTGTCTTCAATTCGGAGAATCATCTTGCCATTATTATGGCGTGCGAAGAGATAGTTGAAAAGCGCGGTGCGCACTCCCCCGATATGAAGAGGTCCGGTGGGAGAGGGTGCAAAGCGTACTCTTACTTCTTGTTCCATTTTTTATGATATGTTTTATTATAATCTGTGACTGATTGTCAGCTCATCTTACAGCTTGACGAATCGTTTGCCGTTCCATTTATAGGTCAGTTCCTTACAGAGGAAAGGAGTGACGAACTCAACATCTTCCACCGGGAGATATTTCCCGATTGTCAGATGCGCTTTCAGCAGGTCGGAGTCCGGCTCCATGGTGTAGGTGACTGTCATGAAAGGAATCCGGTCAAGCACTTCCTTACGGCTAATCTTTTTGCCAACCTCATGCCATTTGACTTTGTCAATCAGGAAATCCTCTATCTCCGGCAGACTGATAAATTTGTTGGTCGGAAGCTTTTGCATTGACGAATTAAAGAAATTTATCTGAGAGTCGGGTGACGACTCCTTGCGTCCGACGGTGTAGATTGTCATGGTGACTTCGCTTCCGGCGTAAGGCAGGATGCGTATTTTAAGGTCGGAGACGTTTGTTAGTTTGACATCAAGCGCTGTGGGAGACACAAGTTGAAGAGTTGATATTTCTCCCATGTTGTTGAGTGTGGGGCGAAGACTGTCGACAGCGGCATAGTCAAGCATATCGAGACGTGAGGTGCGCGGCAGAATGTCAAGCACCGAGATTGGAAGATTCGTAAACACTTCTCCTGCCGTCAGAGTATCAGATGCCGTCACAACAGGTTTGGCATGGGCAGGAATGTTTATCACCCACAACATCAGAAGCGCCACAGCACCTCTCAGCAGAGATGTTGTGGCACGTGATAAGTCTATATTATTGGCTCGTGTCATTTTTTCTTTTTGTTAATGAAGAGGTCGAAATTACCGTTATAATCAGGTCTTTCTTTACGACTTTCCTTCTTTCCTTTTTTACTTTCGCGCTTTTTTTTCGGTTTTTCGCCTAAGGCTGCCGAGAGGTCATAGCGAGGATTGGAACTCTTCTGTTCCTTGCGGGCTTTCTTTGCGCGCCGGTCTTTCCCTTCGAGAGAGTAGTCACGGTCGGTCGCTATTTCCGCATGAACATTTCTGCCGTAGAAGTCAGTGTGACGCAAAGCGTCGAGGATTCGGCGTGCATCCTCTTTTCTGACATCGAAGAGAGTGTAGTCAGGCAAGAGGTCAATCCTGCCGATTTCAGGTTTTCTGCCCGCCACGGATTTATTGATCATTTCCATCAGGTTTCCGGGGAAGAACCCTTCGGACTTACCGATGTTGACCATCATTCTTTCATAGCCGGGTTCAGCCTGACGGCGGTCTTTCTCGCGGTCTGAGGGGCGTTTACGCTCTTTGCGGTCGCCACGTTCGCGAGTGTTTCGGCTGCTCTCGTTGAGGTCGATGTCGGGCATGTCTCTGTAATATTCCAGCAGACGGTTGAACTCAAGCGACAGGACGCGCTTCAGAAGGTCTTCTTCCGAAAGCCATTCGAGTTTCTTGCGTACACCCGGCAAATAGCGTTCAATCTGTGATTCGTCGACCTGAACCCGCTCAAGGCGGTCGGCAAGATTATAGAGCTGTTTCTCAATGATATGCTCCGGGGTAGGAACTTTTTTATATTCAAACTCCTTGCCGATTTTTTTCTCAATCTGGCGAAGCTTGCTTTTCTCTCTGGAGTGGATAATGGCAACTGAAACACCGGTCTTGTTGGCACGTCCCGTACGTCCTGAGCGGTGAGTATAGACGGCTACGTCGTCCGGCAGACCGAAGTTGATTACATGGGTGAGGTCGTCGACATCCAATCCACGGGCGGCAACGTCGGTTGCGACAAGAAGCTGAGTGACGTGGTCGCGGAATTTCTTCATTGCCAGGTCGCGCTGCGCCTGCGACAGGTCGCCATGCAGACAATCGGCATTATAGCCGTCGGCAATCAGTTTGTCGGCAATCTCCTGAGTTTCTTTCTTGGTGCGGCAGAAGACGATTCCGTAGATGTCGGGATTATTGTCGGCCACACGTTTCAGGGCAAGGTACTTGTCGTGAGCCTTGACCATATAGTAGATATGCTTGACATTCTTTGAGCCTTCGTTGCGGTTGCCTGCAATGAATTCCTTCGGATTGTGCATGAATCGTTTTGCGATTGCTGCAATCTCCTTAGGCATTGTGGCTGAGAACATCAGCATTTTTCGTTCTTCCGGCACATGGGTCAGGATTTCGTTGATGTCGTCGATGAATCCCATGTTAAGCATCTCGTCGGCTTCATCGAGCACAACGGTGTGGACATTGTCGAGGTTTACTTCACCGCGCTTTATGAGGTCGATCAATCTGCCGGGAGTGGCAACAATCACCTGAACCCCTTTTCTGAGCGAACGTATCTGACTGTCGATGCTTGAACCACCGTAGACAGGAAGAATGCGAAGATTATCTTTATATTTCGAGAAGTCTGCAAGGTCGCCGGCAATCTGAAGACACAATTCGCGGGTCGGTGCTATGATGAGGGCCTGAGGAGTGCTCTCGGCAGTGTTGATGCGTTGCAGGAGTGGCAATCCGAAGGCGGCTGTTTTCCCTGTGCCGGTCTGAGCCAGTCCGACAACATCGCCATCGCGGGTGAGAAGATGGGGGATGACCATCTCCTGGATGGGCATGGGTGTTTCAAAACCTAATTCGTTGATTGCCTTGAGCAGATCGTCTTCAACACCGAGATCGGAGAAAGTAATGCGGTTTGAAGCATCTTCTGAGGGTAATGTAATCGGTTCGACACCGGGTAATAGTTCTTCAGAAGATGTTTCAGGATTTATGTTTTCCATAGTATTTTTGAAATTTCGTGTTTAGTTAAGACCGGGGCTGCCGGTCGAAGTAATAAGATTATATTAGTTTAACAATAATATCAGTGTTTAGTTGATAAGCTTAATGATGCAAACTCATGAGGTGAGAAATGCAACGCGAAGTTACAAAAAAACAGATAACTTTACAAGCTCCCGCAGGTTATAGAAAGAATAATTGGAGTAAAGAATAATTGGAATATTAACGGAAAAGTACTATATTTGTAGCAATGAAACGAAACTTTATTTTGAAACGATGAATTTAACAAAACTTGCAGCAGGTCTGGCAATGGCCGGTGTGTCAGTTATGCTGACAATTCCCTCAGAGGCCTGCACCAATCTCATAGCCGGCAAAAAGGCGTCGGCAGACGGGTCGGTAATGGTTACTTATGCCGCTGACTCTCATTCTCTTTACGGAATGTTAAACCATACTCCGGCAGCTCGTCATCCCAAGGGTGCTATGAGAAAAGTCGTTGAATGGGACACCTCGAAGCCACTCGGCGAAATCCCGCAGGTTGCACAGACATATAACGTTGTGGGCAACATGAATGAGCATCAGGTCTGCATCGGCGAGTCAACCTGGGGTGGAAAAGAGGAGCTTGTCGACACCACCAATAATTCAATTATCGATTACGGGTCGCTGATTCAGATCGCTCTTGAACGTTCAAAGACGGCTCGTGAGGCGATTGATGTGATGGCAGACCTTGTCGACAAGTATGGTTATGCCAGCTCAGGAGAATCATTCTCAATTGCCGATAAGAATGAGGTCTGGGTTATGGAATTAATTGGCAAGGGTGCTGAAAAGGGAGCTGTGTGGGTTGCCGTGCGCATCCCTGACAATGCAATCTCCGGACATGCCAACGAGCCTCGAATCCGCAAGGTGAATTATAAGGACAAGGAGAATGTGCGTTATTCAAAAGACCTTTTTGACTTTGCGCGTAAGCGTGGATATTTCAACGGTAAGGATGAGGATTTCAGTTTTGCCGATGCCTTCGGCGAACATTCCGCTGCCACACGCCGCGGCTGCGATGCCAGAGTTTGGTCGTTCTTCCGCCGATTCAATAAGGACGCTGATTCTTACTATGACTGGTGTGCCGGCAAGAGCGACGAGCCGATGCCGCTCTATATAATTCCTGATAAGAAAGTGTCGCTTGCCGACATGCAGTTCAGCATGCGCGACCATTTCGAGGACACTCCCTTCGATATGAATAATGACATTGGTGCCGGCCCGAATCATGTGCCTTATCGCTGGCGTCCGATGACTTTTGAAGTCGATGGAAAGACTTATCTTAACGAGCGTGCCATTGCCACTCAGCAAACCGGCTGGAGCTTCGTGAGTCAGAGCCGTGACTGGCTTCCCGACGAGGTGGGTGGTGT
The DNA here is from genome assembly GCA_014800535.1 of Bacteroidales bacterium. Lineage (GTDB taxonomy): Bacteria > Bacteroidota > Bacteroidia > Bacteroidales > Muribaculaceae > Lepagella. Next base: position 35,061 of record JAAVFW010000024.1, on the reverse strand, counting down.
GACCTGGTTTGGCACCGATGATGCCAACACTTGTGTGTATATGCCTTTCTATTGTTCGATGACGGTTGTGCCCGAACAGCTTAAAGAGGGAAATATCAATGAGTTTGACATGAACTCAAATTTCTGGATGAACACTTGGGTTGCCAATCAGGCCTACAACCGCTATGATTTGATGATTCCCGACATCCGTAAGGTGCAGCAGGGCCTTGAGAACAAATATATCGGTTCGCGCCCTGAGCGTGAGGCAGAACTCGTGGCGCTTGTGAAAGATGGCAATAAGGAGGCTCTTATTGCTGAGGTCAACAATGAGGGTTGCTCAATCGCTAAGGAAGCAACAGATGCTTACCGGAATCTTGCGCAATACCTCCTTGTGCGTTTCATGGATGGAAACATGAAGAAGGTCGATGCCGATGGCAACTTCATTTACAACGAAAACGGTCTCCCTGTCTATCCGGAGTTCCCCGGCTACAATAAGGAGTATTACGAGAATATTGTGAAGGCAACCGGCGACCATTTTCTGGAAAAATAGTTTTTAGAATGAATATTTAGGCGAGGAATCATTAACCCTCGCCTAAATGATTTTTATTATGCAGGTTATTAATTTTTTTTATGATTTAAATCAAATTAGATTTTAATGAATTATGGAAAATATAGTGTTTCAAAAAGGTAAATTTTACACACTTCCAATAGTTGATTTTTTCGATGATGATGTAAATTCATATTTTATTGTTGATGCAAACGGCAGACATCATGCAATCAGGATGTTCGCATTTCAAAAGGATGATCCTAAAATTCATGAATTGCGCGAACTCCCATGTATGGTTAAGGATGTGCATGGAGAAAACATTATTTTTGTGCAGAATTTTGCCGAAATGTTCGGTAATAAGTATGACCCGGAAGAGTCATATCAATTTACGGTTTCCCGTCTTGTCTCCACACTCCCTGACGGAAAGAAATATTATGATGTTTTTGATGAAAACGGAGTGCCTTTCAGATTGAAAACTCCGGGCACGGTTTTCCTTCAGCCTCGCCAGAGAATTAATTGTCGCATCAGCAGGCCGTCGAGAAATAAACTCGAATTGATTTTTGAATATAAGCGTCCGACAATCGAGGGGAAATGTATCTCACCGGATCAGTTGCTTGCCGACAGCGAGATAGATGAAGTCTCTTCTAAGGTGCTGAAACGGTTGTTTGACAATTCCGCTCTCTTTCAGGAGTCGCGTGAATATCTTGAACGAAATGACCCGGAATGGGTCATAAAGGCTCTGACAGCCGTGCCCGGTGTGGAGAAGTGGAGCGGTTTCAGAGAAAAAAATTATCTCAGACTGCTCACCACATTCAGCCGCGTCTGTCTCTATGTGCTTGAAGACTCTAAATTTCTTAAGCAATTCTCTGAGTCTGAACGTGAGAATTTTCAGGAGTGGATTGCAAAAATTGTCAGAAAAGCAGAGACTTATCAGAATTGTCTGGAACTGATTGAGAATAACAAAGATGGAGCGGAGATTGATTCTATTCTGAAGAAAATCAGAAATTCAGGCTATATTTATAATGCGCAGAAGAAGATGGCTCTCCTGATTGCCATTTTCTCACTCCGTCCGCACATTCTTGAGGAGAGAATCGACACGATTCTCGACATTATCGGTGAGTCGGCGAGAAACTGGAAGTTGCCTTCGTTTAAAAAGGCATTCGCAGGGTTCATTCAATATTACATAATGAGCAACCGCGATAAGGTCAATCGTCTCGCTTTTGTAGAAGATGACCACACGACGCAACTTCTTCATCGCATGGTGCGCGCGATATGTTATTATCTGCTTATGTCAGATGGTCGGGATGTAGATGTCCCTCTCTATAAGTCGATGCTTTTTCACTATCTCTCGTTTGTGAGAAGTAAAAATGTGCTGGGGCAGCGGGCTCTCGGCATCTCAATCTCCGATTCATTGCTGGAGCAGGCGTTTAATGCTCTTGTAAGTTCGGAGTCGATAAGCCGTGAGGTGAATTGGGACATGAATTTCGGTCAGACGGAGTTGTTCGCTTATCAGATGTCACTTCTTAAAAGCCGGATGTCGACCTTTACAACCCGTGCTTACGAGACTGAAAAGGTGAGATTCACGGTCAGCAACGACGGTATGACGATTGCGCGTGCCACCTCTTCGGGACGCGAGCGTAATGTCTTGCCCTCAGACTTCCTTCCCTGGCATAACATTCAGCTGTTTCTTGATAATCCGACGAAATATCCGATCAGCCCGTCGTCAAAAATATCAACCTGGCGAAATTGGTGGCGTAAGGTTGAACTTGCTCTCTTTGAGGAACGCACGTTGACGGAGCGGATTGCTCCACGCAAAATCAGTCCTGACGTCGGCACGGAAGTGACTGTCAGAGTGCTTTATCAGGATTCCGACATGGATCATCCCAACCGATTCTATTGCCGGATCGAAGATGATATGTATCAGGGTGAGGGTTGGATTGACACCTACGTCGACAAGGGTTCCAACGGAATTTTCCATTATAACCCTCGGTTTACATTCGAGAATTTCTGTATTGATGGGAAGCCGTTGCTGTTTCGCACAAGGGTAAATTCCGAGGGGAGTCCTTACAATGATGTGCAACGTTACTATTTTGATTCCATCTCGTTGATGGATGATTACATTCGTTCAACAATTCAGTATGATGAGGAGAGCGATTGCCGGCTTGTTTATCATGATGAGACAAACCATGTGATGCTCGGCATCACTGCCTACGGCTATGGGGTCTTTGTGCCCGATTCAACACCTGATTTCGATTATCGTCTCGGCGACACTGTGCGTGTCAGGGTGACATCTTATCAGCGAATACAGACAATTCAGGCTGAGGTGATCGGTCCTGCCGATTATGATGTTAATGTCACCGAAGCTGCTGAGTCTTTACTTCAGGATTTTGCAGGAGGTGAAGTTTATGAGGAGAGTGAAGACGAGCTTGCAGAAGAGGCTATGTCGGTTTCCGAAGACCAGTTTGACATCGATTATATCAACCAGATGATATGTCTGCTCGACCATAAGGCGGTTGTCGAAGACGACAATACGAAGGCTTACGGTTATCTGTCGGTGGCGTGCATCCTCGCCGGTATGATTGAGGATGAGGCGACACAGCGTTACCTTGACCAGCGGCGTTCTCTTCTCTGTATGCTTGAGGATTATGGTAAAAACGGTAAGGTTGACGAGGCTGAGTTCGATAAACTGAGCGTGAGAAATGCCGATATTGTTGAGAAATTCCCCGTGTTGAAACAGCGCATCTGTGAGGTGAAGATTCTCAACAGCATGGGTAAACAGGAAAATAATTCCTATCTCTGGGATTTGGTGTCTCATTACGGTCCGGGGCATATCGTGGGTAAATTGGCACGTCTGATGCTGTCTTACAACATGGCGGACGGCTTTAACCTTTCTGAACATCAGAACAGTATCCTCTCGGAAATTCGTCAGCTCAAGAACATCAATATTGAGATTCCCGTAATCTATTCATTCGGACAGGAGAACCAGACAAAAGAGTTTAAGTCGTCGATTGTCTTCCCGCCCGAAAACGGCATGCAGCCCAATCTTGAGGAGCAGACTTTCAATATCATGAAGGTTATCTGCGGTATGGTCAATGCCTATGGCGGAACACTTTATCTCGGTGTCTACGACACCGGAACGGCTAAGGGTCTTGATGATGACCTGCCGTTCTTCGACAATAGTCGTGATAAGTTTGACCTTTATGTTAGAAATCAGATACGTTTTGCCCTTGGCGATGCAGTGAATGCTTCAATCAAAATTCACCATCCTGAAGCAGGGAAATATTGGATTTATGCCATTCAGGTGGCTCCGTCGAAGACTCCGGTTCAACTGCGGACGACACGTCAGTATTTCTTGCGTGAGGGAAGCTCGACCTACGCTATCGACGACGTAAACCAGCTGCGCGAAATTATGGATAACAGGGATTTTGAAAGATTCCCCATTGAAAACGATGCCATAATTGCCGACGCAGAGGTGGAAACGGCTGATGATTCTTCAACCGACCGCGAGCAAAAGGAGCGCACGAGGGTTTTCGCTGATGATGAAGAAAAGAAGATTCCAACCTCTCATCTGCGCTCTAACATCACTGAGAATTGGCTTGAGGGTTACGGTGTCGACACGGCGGCTTATTTCCGCATTTATGATAATAATGAATGGAGTAAGCTCGACGATGTTGAATGGGATGAGGGGAAACTTACCCTTGCAATCCACGATGAGGAGAAGGATGGCTTCATGATGATGGTCTATCCCGACGGAAGGGTGCTGAAGGTGCCGATGTCGAAGATTCTCAAACAGTCTGCCGGAGGACGGCATAAGATGCTTGCCGGCACTGACCCCTTGTTTGTGTCGCCTGCGCGTAAGGATGACGCATTGCTGACAACTTACATTGACGATCGTGGAAAGAGATTCTTCCGCCTTGACGACCTCTCTGAAATTGAGGAGACACGAATCACTGATAAAGGCAATACACTCTCTGACGTGGAATTTGCCCAAATGGGAGAATGTGAGATTATCCCGGCAGACCATATCGAAGAGCTCAAAAGGATGCGTAACCACAGGCGCACAAGCCTTGGTTTCCAGTTGTCGACAGCCTACGGCAAGGAAGAAAAGGAATACCTCGAAAAGATAGGTATTCCCCTGAAATAACCCTTCCCCTGAAATAACCTTTCCTCGCGAAATAGGACTGCCTCGAAACAAACCTTCCACTCGTAAAATAAGTTCCAACGCTCCGTCGGTCTCCCCGACGGAGCGTTGCCTATTTCTGCATGCGGTCATATCCTGAAAAAGGGAATGTGCGTAGATAGCAATTTTTTTTCTTAAGATGATAAGTATTATTCGGAAAAAAATTCGTAATTTTGCAAATGCAGATCGCACCGCGGAAGCCCGGTCAAGGGCAATGTGGGAGGGTCGGCAGACATTTTGAAAAGCGTTTACTTGACGCTCTTTCTTGGCTTTCTGAAACCTGGAAAATTTCAATCATCGTCAAGAATGAGACAACGGTAGATGCCTTGTGGGTATGTATATATTTCCGGCAGCGGGCGCGTGAGCGTCTGTGGTCGGTGTATTTACACATATTCGGTGTGAGGCTTCTGCGTTGTCCGTTCTACGATGATGGGCAATTCCAGGGCCTCAGAAAGCGGAACGGGCAACAAGTACGGCTCTCACACTTTTCTTTTTCTAACCTAACGCCAATGAGGGGAGTCGCCTTGGCAATTTATTTAACTTATGAAATGATGAAAAATTATCTACTTCTCATTATGAGCGTGCTTTTTGCACTCCCGGGTTGGGCCTTTTTGTACGAGTATGAAGGTCAGAACATCGAGTATGTGGTACTCGATGAAGAGAACAAGACTTGTGCTACTGCTTCAGGTTATTATGGTGTGAATATTTATGATATCCCGTTCTGGTCACCCGGTAATAAAGTATCCGGAAGAGTGATTCTTCCGTCTCACCCTGAAAAGGATGGTGAGAAATATACTCTTACAACAATCGGTAGATGTGGTTTCATAAAGACGAGTGGTGCGTCTGAGATTGTTATTCCGGAAACTGTCACAACCATTGAAGAAGATGCTTTTTACTCCAATGAAAATCTAAAATGGCTTATCATCCCTGAGTCGGTTGAAAAAATTGGGGAGAATGCGTTCAAAGATTGTACGAACCTTCATGACGTGATGCTACTCTCCAAAAATTGTGAAATTGCGTCCGGGGCTTTCGCCAATACTAAAAACCTTTATAGGGTTGCTGCTTATGAGAACAACGGTTACTTCAGCATGAACGAAAAAGGTCGATGGACTATCCAAGATGACGAAACGGTAGATGCTGAAAAGGGAATAATATGGGCTGCTCCTTCCTCTTCAAACCCATATCCGTGGGTGTCAGGTAAATATACAGGCAAATTAGAGATTCCTCAAGGAGTCACTGGAATAAACTGGGTCTGTATGTCAGATTGTGAAAATATTACAGAAGTCGTTCTTCCGGAATCATTTACAGTAATCGGTGCACAGGCTTTCTTAGGGTGTAGTGGTTTAAAGCAGATAATAATTCCGGAGTCAGTGACAACTATATACAAGGAGGCTTTCGGAGGATGTACCGGACTGCAGGAGGTTCTTATACCCACTAAGGTAACTGAGGTAGGTGAGGGCTTGTTCTGGGGTACTAATCTTAAAAAAGGAGGTTATCCCGACGCCATATCTAATCCTTTCGGAGAGGATGTGGTCAGCATCGGGTATGATGCCTACAATTCAAAAATAGAGAATGGTTGCGTATATTCCCGCAGAAACGATATGCTTTATTACGTTCCAATGACTGTGGGCCCGGACTTTGTAGTTCCTGAGGGGGTAACTGAAATCACTGACGATGCTTTCGCCTTTTGTGAAGGTCTCACTACGTTGACTCTTCCCACCACCGTCACAACTCTTGGTAAACGTGTCTGGAATGGATGTAATGCTCTAAAGAGCGTAACATGCTATGTTACAGAACCGATAAGTGCAGAACGTGACCTTTTCCCTGTTGATGCTTACGATTCGGCTACGCTTTATGTTCCCTCTGAGAGCGTGTCGGCTTACGGAAAGACTGCACCGTGGAGTTATTTCTATGATATTCAAGCCATAAACGTTAATACCGGCATAGAAGCAATTCCTGCTACGGAAGAGGGCGAAATCAACATGGCTCTGCCGATCGAAGTGTACACCATCAACGGTGTTAAGGTTGCAGATAGCTCCAAGAATCTCCCCGCCGGGATATACATCATCCGTCAGGGCGACATTGTGAAGAAAATCGCAATTAAGTAAACCATACATCTCGACAACCTAATTCAGGGGCGCAGCCACACGGTTGCGCCCCTCATTATGTTTTGTACATAAGGGAGTGCCGTCGCAAAATCCGCGACTGTTGCATCTTCAAAGTCAATGACCTTGATGTATTCATTTTATTTCTCGCAAATTATCCTTAACTTTGCGGTATGACAAAGGCACAAAAATTAAAGATATGCGATTGGACATTAGCAATCCTTCTGCCGATAGTCCTCGCATCAAGCATACAATTGGAAGCGACATCAAGCAGTGGTTTCTTCCCGGTTATTTTCCATATCATCGTGGCACTGCCGTTCATGTGTCTTGTTGTATGGCATATTTATCTTCATTTTCAATGGAAAAAGTGGCTTACAAAATTTAGCAAACTTAAAGTACCGACGCGCATACTTTGGTGGTTGTATGTTCTTACTTTCATATCAGGTGTTGCAACATTTATCCATTGGCTCATAGAAAATGAGCATAGTCCATTAGGAGGCGTTCATGGAAAAATTGGATTTTTAATGATAGCATTTGCCATCGGGCATACTATAAAACGTATAAAATTCTTCAAAAAGAAGAAATGAGCGTCTTTTCGCAACCAACATAAGGTCCATAACTTCACTGCATAATTCAGCAAGTTGTGGACTTCTCTTTTTCCGACCTTAATTTCAACTCCGTTGAAAATATGCCCGGCTTCGAGACTCGCGAAGCCTTCGTAGACGCGCTGTTCAATCAGAACTACACAATGGGAGCAAACGGTCATGTATTCCTTTGATAACTCGCGGATTATTCGTAACTTCGCAGTATGAAAAAATTGCTTAATATCCTTTTGTCTCTGGTTCTTCTTACTGCCTGCAGTAGCAATGAACCAGAACTTGATTTATTCCATCTTACGTTAGGCACCGAAGCCGATGCAGAATTAGCGATGGGCATCCACTCAGCTGAAATTACCATAGATGGTTATGCCCGTTGGATAGATGTTGGCATTGTCGGTAATTTCGACTCATATACTCTCTCCGATGATGTACCCTCCTGGCTGACCGAATCATAGGGACACCCCATCATTTCAGGATTGAGGTAGCTGAACTCAATGGCGAAGAATCCCGTATTGGCAAAGTCGGTTTTACTGTATTGTCTTGTTGTAGGAATTTTAATGGTCTTAGCCGGCATTTACTGGATGTGGTTCAGCAATTCAGAAAATTCAACAACAACCGCTTGTTGTTGCTTTGGTATGGCAGCGGTGCTTTTATTTTGTAGGACTCGTAAGTAGCGTTCATCATTGTTTATACATACAAGAGACTGCCTAAACTTGTTAGGCATCCTCTTAAGAACTGAGAAGATTTAAAACTATAAAGCTATTGATTCGGCTATGGAGTTAAGGTAGAGGAATGTTTCACGACCTGAGGGGAGAGGGGTTTGGGGAGCGAGAATCAGAAGGCGTCCTTGGGAACAACGCTCAAAATCATGGGCGGCAGGTTTCTCTCTTTCTCGAAATGGTTTATTTGTAAGAAGAATTATTTTACCGTTTGCGTTCTCACATTGTCGCCTGACTTCCTTTTCCGCAGGAGAAATAAAAGGGGATACCAAAACTCCTCCATTTTCAGAGATGTGTTTCCATCTGCGATGCTTTGCAGTTAATATTGCCTCTGAGTCGGATCGATGGATTACTACCGGCCCTTTAAATGGATTTTGCAGCAGTTGAAGATTGCCGTAGGCTTGCCATTGGGTCCCTTTGATTTCAAGATTATTCAGACGCTGGAAGAAGAGAGGATTTTGGATTCTTTCCAACAATCTTTTGGGGTTTTCCTGAATATAATTGATGATGGTCTGAAGTTTGTGGGAAGGGAGCAGATAGCGGTCGTGAAAGTCGGGAGTGAAGATGTCGGTTATTTCGGGGAATGAGGCCCTTATCAATTGTCCTGTCTTTACCTTCATCATTCCGATATAACTTCCGATGGCTCTCGGAAGATAATTGCGGGCAAAGATGGCGAAGTGGATATGATCCGGCATGATGACATATTGGAGAATCTGCAGGGAGGGACAAAGTTTGGGTAAATTGAGAATCTGCTGTTCGATTATTTCTCCGATAATTGTTCTGGAGACCAAGGGACTTGCGGGAGAGCCGGAAATTTTAGAGAAAGGGGGACAAGCGGAGGCTTTGCAGATGGTGATATGATAGATGGAGCGGCCTCTGTAGTCATGCTTCGGATCTCTGCCCATAGATAGAAAAATTAAAAGAATTTGAATTTAGAATCTCAGCCGCAAGCGGCAGTGCGACTGACGGATAAGCTCAGCCGCAAGCGGCCTTTGCGCTGACGGACAATCTCAGCCGCAAGCGGCCTTTGCGCTGACGAACAATCTCAGCCGCAAGCGGCTATGCGCTGACGGACAATCTCAGCCGCAAGCGGCCTTTGCGCTGACGAACAAGCTCAGCCGCTTGCGGTCTTAATGAAAAATCCCGCTGGCAATTCTGCTTGCGGGATTTCTGTTGCTTGTCAATTATAGCGGAGTGACCGAGATTCGAACTCGGGATACGCTTTTGGCGTATACACGCTTTCCAGGCGTGCCTCTTCAGCCACTCGAGCACCACTCCTTTTGTTTTGTCAGAAAATCACAACGATGGGGTTGCTTCCTTTTCTTTTACTCTGCGAAGTTAATGCTTTTATTTTAAACGGCAAGTTTTTTTAATCAATTTTTTTTGTCTAAATTTGTAGAATATTAGATTTGCATAAGTAATGAAGCAGATTATAAAACGCTTGTTTCCCTCTCTTCTCGTTGTTTTGCTGCCGGCTGCCGCTGTGCTTCTTCCGGCCTGTAGTGGGGGAGGAAAGAATGAGAAAGAGGGGTTTCCGGAAGGGTTTAACTCTCGGAGTGACAGGGAGAAAGTGGCGTATGTTATGGAACATGCGTCGCCCGATTCTGTGGCTCGATTTATTTGTATGGCAGCTCTTGGGAAGGTGCCGGGAGTTAAGATAGACACGGTTGCGATGGCAACGCTCTATGCTTACGAGAATTATAAGGATTCGACGTTGGCTCTTTTCAGTAGTGAATATGACAGCTTTTCGTCGTCGTTGCCGCTTGCCGACAAAATGCGTCTTTATAAGCTGGTTGGAGAGATTGACCCTCAGGGTCTGGGATATGATTTAGGCCTTCACTATGTCGACCGTATCCGCGAGAAGAAGATGACCGTTGATCAGGTGAAACAGGAAATCGAGGCGTTGCGAAAGGCATGTGCGGATGATTCCGACACCTTTACACGTTTCCTTGTGGGTTTCAAGACTGTGCTTGGTGTGGATCGTGGTAAAGACCTTTCTCCAGAGATTTACGAGGCATTTATCAAATATGAATAGTAAGGAAGTTTCGTTATGAAAAGAATATCCGAATATGCTCTTCTTGCTGAGGAGGAGCTTAGAAAAATAGATTATAAAGGTGGCGATGTAGCCGGTTTGTATGAGCCTATCAGTTATGCAATGAGTGCCGGAGGAAAACGCCTTCGTCCTGTTTTGACTTTGATGAGTGCGGAGGCTTTCTGTGGAGACCCGATGGTTGCTTTAAAGGCTGCTTCCGGAATAGAGATGTTCCACAATTTCACTCTGCTCCATGATGATGTCATGGACAAATCGGAAGTGAGACGTGGTCGTCCTACAGTTCATGTGAAGTGGGATGAGAACACAGCAATACTCTCAGGCGACACGATGCTGACCCTTGCCACACAACTCATTTCGGAAGTTCCTGATGCCGTGCTTCGCCCTGTGCTCGACGTCTTTAACCGCATGGCTATTGATGTTTATGAAGGTCAGCAGCTTGACATGAGTTTCGAGCGTGAGGAGAATATCGAGATGACAGCTTACCTGAAGATGATTGGACTTAAGACGGGTGCATTGCTTGGAGCGGCGTCGCAGATTGGTGCATTGATTGGGGGCGCGACGAAAGAACAGTCTGAGGAGATGTATCGGTTTGGAATGATGCTCGGACTGGCATTTCAGATTGAAGACGACTATCTTGACACGTTTGGCGATGCCACCACTTTCGGCAAACCTATTGGCGGAGACATAAAGAACGGCAAGAAGACATTTCTTGTTGTTTCGGCGATGAATCGTAGCGACAAGGATGCCGAGGCCTACAAAATAGCATCCAAACTTCCTTCCGGCGACACTAAGGTTAAGACGATCACAGCTATTTTTGAGAAAATGAACATGCGTGCTGAATGTCGCAAAGCTGTTTCTCACTACAGTGCATCGGCTCTTGATGCTTTAAAGAAGGCCGGTCTTGACGAAGAAAAACGAGAAGCCTTCCGCAGTGTTGTCGAGAAGTTGACAGGGCGCAAGAAATAATAGTTTTACAGGATTTTTGATTTATCATGGTTGATACTCATACGCATCTCTACATGCAGGATTATGACGGCGGTGCCGAGGCTGCCATTAAGCGAGCGTTAGACGCCGGAGTCGGAAGATTGATATTTCCGTGTGTTGATTTGCCTTCTGCAAATGCCATGAAATCTTTAAATCTCAGTGGCAATTCCGCAATTGGAATCGGTCTTGGCATACATCCCACAGAACTTGGTGACGACTGGCGAGATCATCTCTCGCAAGTGCGTGAGATTCTGAAAGGTCAGGAGATTGTTGCAATCGGTGAGATAGGTCTTGATTATCATTGGGATGCCTCTCGTAAGGAGGAGCAGAAAGAAGCATTTCTCTATCAGATGCAGCTTGCTTGGGAGCTTGGACTTCCTGTGATTATACATTCGCGCGATGCCCTCGACGACACTCTTGAGGTTATCGTTAAGCTAAAGAAATGGATAGAGCATAAAGCGGAGTCGGGGGTAACAGACGATATGCCGACGCTGATTTTTCACAGCTTCACCGGCTCGCCCGACGATGTAGATAAGATTCGGGAGGTGTGCGACCCTTATTTCGGCATAAACGGGGTGGTGACATTCAAGAATTCCGGTGCACTTCCCGACGCGGTCAGGAGAATCGGTATTGACAGAATCCTGCTTGAGACGGATTCTCCATATCTTGCTCCGGTCCCTCGTCGGGGCAGGAGAAATGAAAGTGCTTATCTCCCATATATTCTCAACAAGATAGCCGAGATTCTCGGAATGAGTGTCGATGAATGTGAGGAGATTACCGATAGAAATGCCTCATACGTTTTTCGTAGAGGAGTAATAGTTGAATAACAATAAATAACGAGATGTTGATGACATTAGCACTCCCATCTGTTACGCTTCCGCTGAATCAGCCGGTTGCCATCTTTATGCTTGTGCTTGTCATCATACTTGGCTCACCGATTCTTTTCCGGCGACTAAAAATTCCGTCGCTTGTCGGACTAATAGTTGCCGGAATCATAGTTGGTCCATACGGATTCAACATCCTTGCACGCGACGCAAGTTTCGAGATTTTCGGGCAGATGGGTATCTTATACCTCATGTTTCTTGCGTCAGTAGAGATGGATATGTACCATCTCAAGAAAAACATTGGTAAAGGCCTGGTGTTCGGCTTGATAACATTTATCATCCCCCTTGTGGGAGGTATCTTTGCAGCCCGCTATGCCCTGTCGACCGGCTGGACTACAGCCGTACTCCTCGCCTCGACCCTGTCATCACACACACTTGTTTCCTACCCGATAATAAGCAAGTTAGGGCTGTCTAACTGTCGCGGGGTCGTAATAGCCGTAAGCGGCACGATTGTGACGGTTCTTCTCTCTCTGATTGTCTTGGCAGAGGTCATAGATGTGAGTGTGAGAGGTTATTTTGAGATAGAATCACTCCTTCTGATGTTTGCCATGATGGGGGTTCTTGCCGGAGCAATCGGCTGGGCATATCCTCGTCTGACACGTTGGTTTTTTCGGAAGACAGACGACACTGTTTCTCAATTTATTTTTATCCTTGTCCTTGTTTGTCTTGCCTCACTGTCGGCGAAACTAATCGGACTGGAATCTATTTTAGGAGCGTTCTACGCCGGATTGATTTTAAATAAATTCATTCCGGCGCGTTCAGCATTGATGGGGCGCATAGAGTTTGTAGGCAATGCCATATTTATCCCTTACTTCATGATAGGTGTCGGCATGTTGCTAAACATACACGTTGTGTTCCGCGACTTTGGCGTTGCCTGGATAGCGCTGGTTATGGTAGTCACAGCCTTGTCAACCAAGCTCCTTGCAGCCTGGATCACCCGACGTATTTACTCATTGGATAACCTCGACATGGGTTTGATGTTCGGCTTGAGCAGCGGAAAAGCCGCCGCCACCATTGCCGCCGCCATGATCGGATATCAGTATGGACTTCTTGATGAAGATCTCATGAGCGGTGCAGTCGTCATGATTCTTGTCTGTTGCATAGTTGCGTCGGTCGTTACGCTGAGCGCGGCACGCAAGCAAAGGATTCGGCTGACCGCCGGCGAGATGGAGCGGGAAGGTGTTGAAAGCACGGGTTATGCCCGCCAGCTCATTGCAGTTGCAAATCCGATGACCTCCGAAGGGTTAATGAAGCTTGCAGTCTTCATGCGCAACAAAGATAATAAGGATCCGATGACAGTGCTGTTTGTGCGCAACACCAACGACGGCAGGGTGATAGCCATGGGTCGGGAGGCGATACGTCTGGCATCTTCAGCAGCCGTGGCAATGAACATGAAGGTTCATGAAGTTGAACGCTACGACTTCAACGCCGTTTCCGGAGTTATCAACATACTCAATGAATATCGTGCCACGGATATTATTATCGGACTTCACCGCAAGACAAATATTGTCGACACTTTTTATGGCAACTTCATCGAGTCATTGCAGAACGCGACAGATAAGATGATAATCATTTCAAGATGCTTTGTACCGGTCGACACACTCAGGCGTCTTGTAGTAGTTGTTCCGCGAAATGCTGAATACGAAACCGGATTTCACGCATGGGTGGCACGCGTCGGTAATCTCGGCATACAGCTCGGCTCGAAGATAATGTTTCTTGCCGGCACAAAATCGGCGGCAATTATCGAGCATGTCATGACAGAAGACGGATATGGAGTTGAACGTGTCTATCGCACCATGGATACGTGGGATGATTTCATTCTTGCATCCGGAGAGATAGGGGAGGAGGATTTGCTTCTGATAATAGCAGCCCGCAAAGACTCAGTGTCCTATTCGGCAGAGCTTCAGGAGTTACCAGGATTTTTGAATCGCCATTTCGCACCCAATAATCTTGTCGTGATATATCCGGAGCAGTTTGGCGATCAGAAACGATAGAAATGTAAGATAAAAAGAGAATAACAAACAGAACCCTAATATATCAGACATTATGTCATATATGCACTGGCTTTATGAGCAGTTTGTCTCTATGAATGAGCAACTTGTCTCGATGGATGTCAATATATTTAACGCTATGTGGCGACTCCTTCTGAGCATGATTCTTGGAGCGGTTGTAGGAGCGGAACGCAAGAATAAGGGTCAGATTGCCGGCATCCGCACCTTTGCCCTTATCTCGATGGGCGCATGTCTTGCGATGCTTCTATCCATTTATGTTCCGCAGGAATACATGGGGCTTAAGAACGGCGACCCCGGTCGAATTGCCGCGCAGGTTATCACCGGTATCGGTTTCCTCGGTGGTGGTGCGATGATACAGATGAAGGGGTCGGTGCGCGGATTGACAACCGCAGCCGGAATATGGGTTACGGCCATTATCGGGATGGCTGTCGGCGTCGGAATGTATGGAGTGTCGGTTGGTGCGACAATTATGATTCTTGTTGTGCTTGTGCTATTTGAGCGTTACGAAAAATGGCGCGGCATGGGGCAGGTGAGCAAGGTCATCAACCTTTACCTTTATGGCATTGTCTATGATGTCAAAGCTTATAAAAAAGTGTTGGCGCAGAACGACATACACATCCGTTCCATCTACGCTCAGTATGATTATGACAACAATACGAGCGAATTGAACATGGTTATTCTCGCCCATGCCCGACAGGAGCTTATCCCGGTGCTCGAAAAACTTAAGGAAGTGAATAAAACAAAAGCTATTAATATCTCCAACGTAGTTGAAATATGATATCTCTCACCATTAATCCAACTGTGGAGCAGGTCAGTGAAACGTTTTACACTGAAATAAATCCTGAATCTTCACAACAGCAAAGCAATGAATCTCACACCAATGGTCTGATACTTGACCTGGCATGGATTCTTCTGTTAGCTGCAATCGTGACGTTGCTATTCAAAAAATTAAAGCAACCGGTCGTGCTCGGATATATACTTGCAGGTTTCCTTGCGAGTCCCAAGTTTATGTATCTCCCCTCCATTTCCAACATGACTAATATCGAGTTCTGGGCAGAGCTTGGCATTGTCGTGCTGATGTTCACATTAGGCCTGGAGTTCAGCTTTAAGAAGCTGATGAACTCCGGAAGTTCCGCGATTGTGACGGCACTCATAATCATCACCGGAATGACGTTTGCCGGATTTGGTGTCGGATGTCTTCTTCACCTTGACCCGATAAACTGCATCTTTCTCGGAGGTATGATTTCGATGTCGTCGACAACAATCATTATTAAAGCATTAAACGACTTGGGCTTACGACAAAAGAAGTTTGCCTCTCTTGTGCTTGCCGTGCTTATCATCGAAGACCTTTTCGCCGTCCTGATGTTGGTTATTCTGTCATCGGTTGCCAAAGGAGAACTTGCCGGAATGGATTTGATCTATTCAATGGCTAAACTTGGATTTTTCCTGATTATATGGTTTGTAATCGGAGTTTACGTTCTCCCATCGCTCCTTCATAAGATTGCGCGTTATCTCAACAGCGAGACACTGCTTGTTGTCTCTATGGGATTATGTTTCACTATGGCGGCATTCTCGGTGATGTGTGGATTCTCTCTCGAACTCGGTTCATTCGTCATGGGCAGCATCCTTGCCGGCACTATGGTTGCGGAGAGAATGGAGAAAGTTGTTCAGCCGGTGAAAGACCTCTTCGGCTCGGTCTTCTTTATCTCCGTCGGCATGATGGTCGACCCGACAGTCATTTCGACATATTGGATGGAGATTCTTATTCTTGCCGTTGTCGTAATCCTCGGCATGTTTATTTTCGGCACAGTCGGCATGCTCGTAACAGGACAATCGTTGAAGGTGGCGATAGAGAGCGGACTTTCTCTGACACAGATAGGTGAATTCTCATTCATCATAGCCTCACTCGGCATGTCGCTTGGAGTGCTGAAAGATTCCCTTTACCCTATCATAGTGGCAGTGTCAGTCATTACGATTTTCACCACCCCATACTTTATCAAACTTTCCGGACCGGTCTATAATTTCATAGCACCCCGGCTGCCGAAAGGATTGGAATTTCTCATTGACCGCTATTCAAAACAGGTCAGCGACTCGAATGAAACAAAACGTCTATGGAAAGATATTATAGCACGCTATGTGTGGCGAGTGTTGCTTTATTCAGTGATACTTGTGGCTATCATCCTTATCTCCAAGATTATAATATTCCCATTCCTTGAGAGAATATTCCCGGCCTCCGGACATCTTATGGCAACGATAGTCACCATCGCGCTTATGTCGCCATTCCTTGTTGCCCTCTCGTTCAGCTCAACGAAGCCCGACGAAAGAATGAAACTGCACGCAACTGCAAGTTTCTATGATGTTCCGCTGGTGGCGATGCGCGTAATCCGTTATCTCATCACCCTTCTGTTTATTGTTTATTTTGTTTCGAGCGTCTACTCATCTGTTGTCGGATGGATTGTCGGGCTTGCCTGCTTCCTGATAATAATAGCATTTGCCTCCAATCAGATTATGTCAAATTATAAACGTATGGAAAAGAGGTTTATGGATAACCTTAACATACGCGAAAACACACGACTTGGGCGCAACAATAACCTTGTCAGCGATCTTCATCAGGCATACGTTGAGGTGGGCGTCAACACCCCCTTCGTAGGCGACCGTCTTCGCGACAGCAATCTGCGTTCGGAATATGGGGTCAGCATTTCATCAATCAGAAGAGGTGACCGACTTATCCCACTGCCGTCGAGCAACCAAAGAATCTTCCCCGGCGACGTATTGGGTGTAATCGGCACTGACGATCAGATCAAGCATCTAAACGACGACATTGAAGAAGCTGAAAAGAGAGTTCCGACACCGAAACGAAGACCCGAAGTTGAACTCAAGAGTATCAAACTGACTTCAAAGTCGCCCATTATCAATAAGCCCCTTTCGGATACGGATATTCATAAGGATTATTTCGCTATGATTGTCAAGATTCAGCGAGGAGACGAAGAGTTTCTCCAGCCCGAACCTCAGACCGTGCTCCACGAAGGCGACATCGTGTGGTTAGTGGGAGACTCCACAGAGTTTGACAAAATGAAATAACGACCAGACAATTAAAAAATCATAGTATGGATTCAGAAAATCAAAGCGGCTATGATCGCAGGCCATACACCTTCGACAGGGTTGTAAGGATAATGTTTTCCATAGGTGTAGCCGCAATAGTTATTTGGTTGCTCAGCACATTGAAAGGAGTTTTGCTCCCTTTCCTTGTGGCGTGTCTTATTGCTTATATGCTTGAGCCTATTGTCGGCTGGAATATGAAATGGACACGCTGCCGAAAGCGTTTTATTCCGGTTATTCTGACTCTTATTGAGACACTTGCAATTTTTGCACTTATTTGTGTGATTGTCATTCCCTATCTGGTTGATGAAACCAAGCAGATGACCACACTTATTTCAGAATACGCCTCGAATCAGATAAAAATTCCATATCTTTCAGACCAGATACATCGTTTTATTCGCGACAACATCGACTTTAACGAGCTCTCACGATATCTGACACGCGAGCAATGGGTTTCATTGATTAAAGGAGGACTTGCCAAATCATGGTCCTTCCTGAGCAGCGGTGTCGCAATCATTGCGGCCGTCTTCAGTTGGCTGATTGTGATCTTGTATGTGATTTTCATAATGCTCGACTACGAACGTCTGATGCTTTCCTTCCGCCAGCTTGTGCCATATCGCCATCGTCATCGTGTTTTTCATGTTTTCAACGATATTAAAAACGCCATGAACCGCTATTTCCGCGGGCAGTTTCTGATAGCAATGCTCGTTGGAGTGTTGTTTTCGATTGGATTCGTAATTATTAAACTTCCGATGGGAATAGTGTTCGGCATGTTTATCGGAGTGCTGAATCTCGTGCCATATCTCCAGCTCATTTCGCTGCCGATTGCCGCAATCCTTTGCCTTGTCGGAGCAGCCGGAGGAGCTGACTTCTGGATGTTGTTTTGCGAATGTATGGCTGTCTATGTCATTGTGCAATGCACACAAGACCTTATTCTCACTCCCAAGATAATGGGTAGCGCGATGGGACTGAATCCGGCAATCATACTTCTTTCATTATCGGTGTGGGGAGCCTTGCTCGGATTCCTCGGTTTGATAATAGCTCTCCCGCTCACTACGCTTGTCCTCTCTTATTATGATCTTTACGTTGTCAGGTATCCCGAATCAAAAAAGCATTTACACAACTCTGATTCGAAGGAGACAAGATGATGAAGAAGAATAAAAAATAGTTATCGTTGCTGAAATTTAGAAAATAGAGAAGAAGATGAAATTGCGCACTTTGTTTTCACTGTTATTTTTTCTGCTGACACTTCCTTTAGCTTTGGCCGATGGAGTTGTCGACAAATTTCTTGCTTCCCCGGCAATACGCCCTCAATCGGTGGCAGTGCTTATCACCGACCTCTCAAACGGCGAGACAGTGGTCTCTTACAATGAATCGAAGCCATTGATTCCGGCCTCAATCATGAAGACCGTCACAATTGCCTCCCTTCTTGAAGAATCAGGTTCTGACTATATATATCATACCAAGGTATACACCGACGGTCATATCAGAGACGGACATCTCGAAGGAAACCTCGTTGTTGTCGGAAGCGGCGACCCTTCGCTCAATGCGTCCTGCGAGCCGCGCAGCTCCGACATTCTGGTTGAAATAAGAGATGCATTGAGAAAAAAAAGTGTGAGAAACATCGACGGCAGATTGATAATCGACTGTCAGGTGTTCGGTGGCCCCGCCTGTCCTCCGACATGGGCATCCGGTGACCTCGCGCAATCTTACGGCACCGGCTGTCATGGACTTAACTTCGAGAGAAACGCATCCGGAAAGCGTGCTGTTTCCAATCCTGTCTCAGTGTTTGAAAATCGTCTGAAGGCAGTGCTTGTTGCCGACGGTGTCACCTTTGGCAACGAAAGCATCAGAGAAGGGAATCGCTCATTGCTTGTTGACCATAAATCTGCTCCTATTTCAGAAATAATGCGTTCCTGCATGATGCGCAGCGACAATCTTTTTGCCGAGTCATTGCTTCGCACGATACCTGTGTTGAAAGGGAAATGCGGCACAACCGACGGTGGCACGTCATACGAGATGGAGAGATGGAAAAAGACAGGAGCTCCGATGGCAGGTGTGAATATTGTCGATGGCTCCGGTTTGTCTCGCTCCAATCGACTGACCGCTCAATTCCTCGACAGTGTGCTCGCTCACATGAGCGGAAATGTTGACTTCGCATCGTTTTTACCACTTGCAGGACAGGAGGGTACGCTTAAACGATTTCTTGCCGGTACACCCCTTGACAGTTACATTGCTTTGAAGACCGGAAGTATGAACGGAATTCAATGCTATGCCGGATATAAACTCGACGACGACTTTGCTCCGACCCATTCCGTTGTTGTCATTATCAACGATATGGGCGACAGAACAGCCGCACGAGCTGCTGTTGAAAAAATGCTTCTTGAAGTGTTTGTATAAATAGGGCAGATGTTAGAAACCCTTTAACCGGAAAAATTTAATGACTATGAATAATAATAAAGAAGAGTTAAGGAAGCTCCTTGACAATGTTTTTGAGCTCGAAGGATTGCTTCACCTCGCTTTGTCGCGCGATGCAGAGAATCGGGAACTGCTTAATCTGATTGACTCTAAGATTGATGCGGTTGCCTCATTCGCTTCGGAGAAGGATGACGACAAAGATGAGGTTGTGGCGGAAGTCGAACAGATTCACTTTGACGACGGAGAAGCGACCGTTGATGAAGAGGTTGTTGATGATGAGCGGATTGACGAAGAGACTGACTTGGAAGAAGATGATGAATTTTCAAGCTATGCTCTGTCAGACGAAGAAGATGAAGAAGAGGTGGAAGAGAAACAAGAATCACTCGATGAAACATCTTCAGAAATGGAAAAACCTTACGATGTCGCCACCTATATAGAGAATGAAATAGAATCAGAAGGTGAGGAGGTGATTGATAATAATCAAAAGCCGGAAAATGATGATCTCGAATCTCTTTCCCAGGCTGAAAAAAACACTGTTTCTGAAAATGTTGAGGAGATCGCAGCAGGAAAGGGGCAGTTGAAAAAGAGATTCAGCCTTAACGACATGTTCCGCTTCTCATATTTATTCGGAGGAAGAAAACAACTTGTTGAAATGCTTGATAATCTCGACAAGCTGTCGGCAGCTCAGGCAGAAGATTATTTGCGAAAGAATCTCAGTCATTCCGACGAAGAACTGAAGGAGGAATTTATTGAGAAGGTCATAACGGAAAAAAGCTGATAGATATAATCATGGCTGGCAAATTATATATTGTTCCCACACCTGTCGGGAATCTTGAAGACATGACTTTCAGAGCGATTCGCATATTGAAGGAAGCGGATTTGATATTAGCTGAAGACACACGCACAAGCGGAGTGCTGTTGAAGCATTTCGAGATTACAACTCCTATGCGTAGTCATCATAAATTCAATGAGCATCAGACCTCAGCTGAACTTGTCAATCTGATTGAAGCCGGAAATAACATTGCACTTATCTCAGATGCCGGAACTCCGGGAATCTCCGACCCCGGATTTATGTTGAGCCGAGAGTGTCGCCGTGCCGGCATCGACGTTGAATGTCTGCCGGGAGCCACAGCTTTCGTTCCGGCTCTTGTCAGCAGCGGTCTTCCATGTGACAGATTCGTTTTCGAAGGGTTTCTTCCGGTGAAGAAGGGGAGACAGACACGCCTGAAAGAACTTGCCTCCGACTCCCGTACGACCATCATTTACGAATCACCCAAACGGCTTGCCCGCACGCTGCGTCAGCTCACTGAATTTTTCGGTGCCGAACGTCAGGGGGCAGTATGCCGGGAGATTTCAAAACTTCATGAAACTATCCATAAAGGTACACTTGGAGAATTATCTGAACATTTTGAAATGAACCAAGCAAAGGGAGAGATTGTTATAATAATCGAGGGTTATGATGCAAAGCAACATCAGCCTGAAAATGAACTATAAAATTTATTATTCATGAAAAAGACACTTTTATTTTTAGGCTTGGGAGCACTTCTCCTGACTTCATGTGGCGGCAATAAAGAAGCAGCCGAAGTTGATTCACTTGCAATTGTAACTCAAAATTATGAAGAAGCTACCAATTTCAACGATTCGCTTCTTCTGTTGATGGGTGACATCTATACCGGTCTTGACTCAATCAACGTTCAGGAAGGTCTTCTTTACAACATGGGTGCAGGCGATAATGTAAACCGTCGTGAAGAGATCCGTCAGAATCTTGCCAACATCAAGGCTCGTCTGAACGCTAACCGTCAGTTGCTCGAAACCATGCAGTCAAAGCTGAACGCTTCCGACGGAAAGAATGCCGTACTTGTGAAGACCATCAATCAGCTTAAGGAACGCATTGAGGCTCAGGATCAGAAAATCGCTTCTCTGCAGTCAGACCTTGATAATGCTCGCGGTGAGATTGAAAACCTGAACACTCAGGTTGCAGAAGGTCAGGAACAGCTCAAGACTGAAACAGCTGCAAAAGAGCAGGCTATGGCTGAAACCGTTGCTGCCGAAAACGAAGCTAACAAGGTCTTCTATGCTGTCGGCACTAACAAGGAACTTAAGAAGAACGGTCTCCTTGAGAAGAAATTCCTCGGCACAACCAAGGTGCTTAAGGGTGATTTCAATACAAGCTATTTCACTCAGGCCGACAAGCGTAAGCTCAACGTAATCAACACCAATTCTAAGAAGGTGAAGATCTGGAGCAATGTGCCCGCCAACAGTTATGAAATTGTTGATAATGCTAACGGAACAAAGACTATCAAAATCTTGAACCCCTCATCATTCTGGAGCCTCACTCCTTATCTGATTGTTCAGATTGATTGATCGGAAAATAACAACAGGTCTTCTGAAATTTAAGAAGAATTTAAAATAAATTTATAACTTTGTGTGTCGGAAAATAAGATGTGTGATTGCATCCTAATTTTTCCGGCACACTTTGTTTATATCATAGGTTATGAAACGATTATCTGCTTTTTCATTATTTTCGGCAGTAACAATATGTTCTATGGCTGCCGGAAATTTCAGTGTCGATAGAATAGACCCTCCCCATTGGTGGGCAGGAATGAACGACCGGACACTTCAGCTTCAGGTCTACGGCCGCAATATCGGCGAGGCCTCTTTTGCTGTCAACAACCCCGAAGTGAGGGTGGACAGTGTTGTCTCACCCTCTGAGTCCGGAAACTGGCAGTTTGTCTATCTCACTCTCCCTGAGGGTATGACACCGGGCGATTTGCGTCTTGAATGGACAAAAGGGAAGAAACACATATCCAAAGATTATCAGATAAAGAAGCGTGTTGCACAACGCGGTGCAGCCGGATTTACCTCGGCAGATGTGCTTTATCTTGTGATGCCCGACCGGTTTGCCGATGGAGATACCACCAACAACGTGATTAAGAATATGAAATTTCCGGCCGAGGTTGACAGAAAGAATCCTAATATACGTCATGGGGGAGACCTCACCGGAATCCGAAGCCACCTTAATTATATCGACTCTTTGGGAGTGACGGCGGTATGGGTTAATCCTGTGCTCGAAAATGATATGCCGTTAGGAAGTTATCACGGCTATGCGACGACCGATTATTATAACGTCGACCCGCGATTCGGAGGAAATGAAGAGTATGTGGCACTCATTTCCGACTTGCATGACAGAGGGATTAAGACTGTGATGGATATGATTTTCAACCATTGCGGCAGCGAACATATCTGGATGGCAGACCCTCCTGCTCCCGATTGGATTAACTGCGGTGGAAAATTCACCCAGACGAATCATCGGTTGTCGACGGTGATGGACCCTTACGCATCTGACTATGATCGGGATCTGACTGTCGACGGTTGGTTTGTAGCGGAAATGCCCGATTTGAATCAGAAAAATCCTCATCTTATGAAATATCTGATTCAGAACTCAATATGGTGGATTGAGGAATCGCAGATTGATGCAATCCGTATGGATACTTACCCTTACGCCGACCGTGACAAGATGGGGGAATGGGTGGCTGCCGTCGAAAAGGAATACCCCGATTTCACCATCACCGGCGAATGTTGGTTTGTCGAACCGGCTATGGAGCAATATTGGCAGAAAGGTTCACCTGTGGCAGCTGCCATGGGAGTCGACACAAAACTGCCTGTGGTTATGGATTTTGCTTTGATGACCAAGGTGAAAGACCTTGCTCCTTTCCGAAAGAGAACCGACTCATGGAACGGACTCAACGACATTTACACACATCTGGCAATGGATTTCATATATCCCGACCCTAAAAAGGTGTTGCGTTTCCTTGATAATCACGACACTGAAAGGGTTATTCTGGAAGAACCGTCTTCGCTCGACCGATGGAAACAGGCTATTACACTTCTGCTGACTATGCCCGGAATCCCGCAGCTCTATTATGGCACAGAATTGCTTATGAGCGGTGACAGAAGAATCGGTGACGGCAATGTGCGCAAGGATATGCCCGGAGGTTTTCCTGGTGACACGACAGATGCGTTCACCGCTTCGGGGAGAACGGATTTGCAAAATGAGGCTTACGATTTTATTTCGCGAATCTGCAACTGGCGGAAAGGGAATAAAGCAGTTTCGGAGGGCACTATGAAGCATTTCATTCCCGAAGATGGATTATATGTCTATGTGCGTGAGTCAGATGGAAAACAAGTGATTGTCATGATGAACGGCACTGACGAAGAGATTGGTGTCGACATGACAAGATATAAAGAGTCAATTCCGCAGGGAGTGATTTACACAGATGTGATGACAGGTGCGGATGTCATGGCAATCGAATCGGAAAATGAGCCGGTGAGATTATTTGCTCCGCGAGAAATTTTGATACTTGAAAGTAAATGAAGATGAGAAATTCTTATATAGCAGCAATTTGTGCTGTCATTCTCCTTTTAGTGTCAGGAGCATGTAAGCCGACAGAAAAAAACTATAAAGCGGCCTACGATGCGGCGCGACACAAGAAGGAAGCCGTTGATGTTGATGCAGATATTCTCAATTCCGGCAGGCTGGAGGATGAGCCTGTCAAGGTAGATTCAGTCAAGGCTTATAGAGTCGAGACGATAAGTGTCACCCCGACAGACTTTCCGGAGCTTTACATCTTCATTGTCGGAAAATATAAGATGGTAACTAATGCCAAGGCTCATGCCGAGAATCTCCGGAAGGAGGGTTATGACGGGATAGCACTACTGTCAGCCGATGAAGACTGGTATGTCGGAGCCGGTCGGTTTGCCGATGAAGAAGCTGCGCGTCGGTTTGGAGAAGAATACGAAAAGAAGAAAAACGACAGCAGTTATATCGGACTCACGGCACCCTTCATCCTTCATCGGACGACACGCGGAAACCGTTAAAATTTTTTATAAATTATAAAGGATTTTTTGTAGGGTTTGAAAAAAAACATTAAATTCGCATAAATTTAATAGCGAACTTGCGCCTGTTTCAAAATCGAAGATGGCTTGAGATGTGCGTAAAGCGTTGAAAATTAACCATTGAAAACTCAAAAAAGAAAGCCTGATAATCATGAAAGGTGGTGGGATTTCCTGCCACCATTTGTCGGTTGATTACCTGAAATAAAAACAACAACAACAATAATAACTATCTTAACCATTTTAAGTATGAGAAAACTGTTTTTCATCCTGATGACGCTTATAGCGTGTACCCTGAGCATTCAGGCTCAGACGCACACCTATACAGGCACCATCCTGGACGCGGCAGACAATGAGCCACTTATCGGTGCGACAATCATGCCGATTGGTGGTGGCAACGGAGCCGCAGCCGACCTTGACGGTAATTTTACAATCACCGTTCCCGCGAGCGTTAAGAAAGCAAAGATATCCTACGTCGGATATGCAGAGCAGACTGTTGACCTTCGCGACAATATGGTTGTTAAATTGTCATCAACTTCTCAGTCACTCGACGACGTTGTCGTTGTCGCTTACGGTAGCGCAACAAAGGAATCTCTTACAGGTTCAGTCGCTGTTGTAGGTAGCAAGGAAATTGAAGACCGTCCTGTGACTTCAGTAACAGCAGCCCTTGAGGGTAATGCTCCCGGTGTCATGGTCGACAACTCTGTCGGTGCTCCCGGTAGTGCTCCGTCAATCCGTATCCGTGGCTTCAACTCAATTCAGGGTTCAGGCTCACCTCTTTACGTTGTCGACGGTGTTCCTTACAACGGTTCAATCGCTGACCTTAACCCCGCTGACGTTGAATCAATGTCAGTCCTTAAGGATGCCGCTTCTTGTGCTCTTTACGGTAACAAGGGTGCTAACGGTGTTGTCCTTATCACAACTAAAAAAGCTAAGAATAAAGGACAGGTTGACGTAACTCTCCAGATTCGTCAGGGTGCTTACATGCGTGGTCTTCCTTTCTATGACCGCCTTGACGCAGTTGACTGGATGCAGACAACTTTCGACGCTAACGTCAACAGTGCGATGACTACCGGCTCTCTCGGCGATCTTCCGGCTGTTATCAAATATTACAGAAATAACTTCCAGACTTCAACCGGTTACGCTCGTAACAACGTCTTCGGTTATCAGAATGAAGATGGCGTTTGGACTCCCTATGCTTCAAACGAACTCTTCGACGAAAACGGTAAGTTCGTTCCGACTTCTGTCATGCCCGGCTACACTGACCTTGACTGGTGGGACATCGTATCTCGCAAAACAGGCTACCGTCAGGAATACAACATCAATGCAGCAGCAGCAACTGATAAATTCAATGTGTTCGCTTCTGTAGGCTACATGAAAGAGAACGGTTATATGCTTATGACCGACTTCGAACGTTTCAACGCTCGTGTTAATGCAAACTTCAACCCCACAAGCTACTTGAAATTCGGTTTGAACTTGAACGCAGTGTCTCAGAACTCAAACACAGGTTTGACAGGTTCTGACCTTACCCTTGCAACCAACCCGTTCCTCACAATGTTCACCGCTCCTATCTATCCTTACTATGCACACGGTGAAAACGGTGAGATCCTTTATGAAGACGGCCAGCCCGTATGGAACCTTGCTTCTTATCTGAGCAACCGTAACATCGGCTACGAACTTCGTCATGACCAGAGAAACTCTCGCGCTCTTGTAGGCGACGGTAACATCTACGGTACTGTTGTCCTTCCTTACGGTTTCGACTTCACTGTTCGTGGTAGCATGCACCGTGATAAGACTGATGCAATGAGCTATCAGAACAACGTTGTTGGTGACGCTGCCGGAATCGGTCGTCTTTCTGACACTTGGTATTACATCAAGTCTCACAACTTCTATCAGACTTTGAACTGGGACCACAACTACGGAATCCACCATGTTGACGTCCTCCTTAACCACGAGAACTACGAATACAGCGAAGACATCTCAAATGTGGCTGCAATCGGTCAGGTAATGCCCGGCATCGTTGCTCTGTCTAACTTCGAGACAACTCAGCCTGCTACTCAGTCAATCGGCACGGAGCGCACCGAATCTTACCTCGGTCGTGCACGCTATAACTACGACAACCGTTACTTCGGTGAGTTCAGCCTTCGTCGCGACGGTTCTTCACGTTTCGCAAAAGATCATCGTTGGGGTACATTCTGGTCAGTTGGCGCAAGCTGGATCATCTCTTCTGAGAAATTCATGCAGAACGTAAACTGGGTTGACTATTTGAAACTCCGTGCTGCATACGGTTCAGTGGGTGACCTCTCTATTGTAGGTGCTTACGCTTACTGGTCACTTTACGGCATGACTTCTTACGACGGCACTAAGGTGCTTGTCCCGACTCAGCGTCCTTCAGACGACCTTACCTGGGAGTCAACCAAAACTCTTGACCTTGCTTTGGAAGGTAACCTTTGGAACCGACTCAACTTCAGCATCGGCTACTTCAACAAGAGCAATGCCGACCTTATCTTCTCTGTTGTGAAACCTATGTCTTCAGGTACAATGGGTGACAGCGGTTCATATCCTTCAGTTCTTACAAACATCGGTACGATGTTGAACTACGGTTGGGAGCTTGGTTTCAAGGTTGGTCTTATCGAAACACGCGACCTTTACTGGGATTTCACTCTTGACGCAACATTCATCAAGAATAAGATTACAAAACTTCCTAACGGCCACTCAGAACCGAGCCAGAGCTTGTTCATCGGAAAGAGCAAATTTGAAATGTACACTTACAAGTGGGCAGGTGTTGACCAGGCAACCGGTCAGTCTCTTTACGAAATGGCAAAGGATTCTTACGACTACATCCAGTGGGATGAAAACGGAAATGAAGTATTCAATGCAGATCTTTACAACAAGAACGTAGCTGACGCTAAGGCAGACGGTGCTTATGTAGTGATCGACGGTAAGGAGTACACCACCAAGACAGCATACGCAGGTCGTAAGCTTTGTGGCTCTTCAATCCCGACAGTGTTCGGTTCATTCGGAACAAACCTCAGCTGGAAGGGTATCAACCTTAACCTTCTGTTCACTTATAGCCTCGGTGGTAAGATCTACGATAGCAACTATGCTCAGTTGATGTATTTCGGCAACACTGCAGGTGCCGTACACGTTGACGCGCTAAAGGCATGGACAGAAGCTCCCGAAGGCATGACAACTGATTACACCGGTGCAGACCGTATTGATCCCAACGGTGTTCCTCAGAACAACGTCAACAATGCGCAGTATGCAAGCGCACAGTCTTCAAGATTCCTTGTTTCCAAGAATTATCTTGTGTTCAAGAACCTAAATATCTCTTACGATTTCCCCCGCAAGTGGACAAACGTAATGAAGCTTCAGGGTCTTAACCTCGGTTTCTCTATCGACAATATCTTTACACTTGCTGCACGCAAGGGTCTTAACCCGCAGTATGGTTTTGCCGGTGGTCAGGGTGCAAGCTATGTGCCTGCAAGAACATTCCAGTTCCAGCTCACAGCTCGCTTCTAATATCCGGGAGATAAAACTTAACTTATCAAGAAAAGATTATTTATGAAAAAGAATATAATTTTCAAGTCGCTTGCCGGTGTGCTTGTTGCCGGATCTCTCGGTTCTTGCTCGAGTGATTATCTGGACCTCGCTCCTGAAGTAGACTATCCGACCTCAACCGTAATGGGCACAACCGAGGCTGCAAAATATGCAATCAACGGTCTCTGTTACTCAATGAACTGCCCCTATGGCGGCGTTGACCTTGCTCCCCAGGTTACAGGTGAGGCATCAATCAACACTCTTTACGGTGACCAGAACAGCCCTGACTGGTTCTACAACTGGTATGCATTGTCAGGTGTTGACTTCATGAAGTGGGAATTCATCACCAGAGCAGAATACATGCCTGCGTTCCCCGGATGGATGTATGGTTACAACTTGATTAACCAGGCTAACACCATCCTTGTTGATATCGACAACGCCGAAGGTCCTGAAGCTGACCGCGCATTTATCAAGGCTCAGGCTTTGACAATGCGTGCTCACGCTTATCAGTTTCTTCTCAAGATTTATGGTCCGAGATGGGAAGACAGTGCTGAAGGTAAGAAGTATGTGCTTGTTTACCGCACAGAACCCGGCACAGGTGATGCTCCCCTCGCAAGCATGAATAAGGTATTGAAACTTATTTATGATGACCTTGACGAGGCAATCGAACTTTATACTCAGTCAGGCAAAAGCCGTTCTCAGATCTGGGAACCGAATATCGACATCGCTCGCGGTGTTTATGCTCGTGCCGCTATGTTGAAACATGACTGGGCAAAAGCTCGTGACATGGCTCGTGCCGCTCGCGCTAACTATCCCATCATGACTGCTGAAGAATACACAAGCGGTTTCTACACTCCCAATGGTGAATGGATGTGGGCTAATGCAGCCGATGAGAACGTAACCGGTTATACTGGTTGGGGTTCATGGTTTGCTTGTAACGGTGGTTACGCTTCATTCCTTGGCTATGGCTCACCCAGCATCAGCTATGACCTTTACAAGGCTACTGATGAAAACGACTGCCGTCGTGATTACTTCTTTACTCCTGACAAACGTTTGCCGAACACTGTTCATGCGGCTGATTTCTGGGAAGAGTCAGCTGTTGACCCCGAAACAATGAATATGAACAAGATTGCAGGTTTCCGTCTTGCAATTCAGGCAATGGGTCGTACTATGATGCCTAATGGCGACACTGAGATGTTCTTGCCCGCTAACACTTCATCAACTGACTCAGGTGCAGCTTCTGATGTCATCGTTCCTTTCGGTGCCGGATTTAAGTTCTGGGGTATGGGTCCGTACACCACACTTAGCTTCCCCTTCATGCGTGCTTCCGAGCTCGCTCTCTACGAAGCTGAAGCATGCTACAATCTCGGTGATATCGCAGGTGCTCAGAAAGCTCTTAACGACGTCAACAGCAAACGTATCCCCGGATACAATTGCACTAAGACCGGCGAAGCTTTCTTCGAGGAGTATATGATCTCAAGCCGTATGGAGCTTTGGGGTGAGGGTCACACTTGGTTTAACATGAAACGTTGGAATATCACTGCAGTTCGTAATCCCTGGATTGCAGGAAATGAAGATTCTAACAACATGCCTGCTAAGTTTGCTTACGAGAATGGTCCTGAAGTTCAGAATGGCTGGCGTTGGGCTATTCCTCGTTCTGAGGAACGCTACAATAAGCTTTGCAGCAGTACTCAGCTTGAGCAGTTGGCTCCCGACGGTGAGTAAACATTTGATTAAATCTTGAACTTTTATCAGGAGGGTAAGCCGAAATGAAATATTTTCGCTTGCCCTCCTAATATTTTCTATTAATATGAACAGATTTTTGAGTTTTCTTCTCGTTTTGCTCATGCTCGCGGCTGCCTCATTGACGGTTCATAAGACGCTTTTGGGATATTCTGTAATAGGAAATTC
Source organism: Bacteroidales bacterium (assembly GCA_014800535.1). Taxonomy (GTDB): domain Bacteria; phylum Bacteroidota; class Bacteroidia; order Bacteroidales; family Muribaculaceae; genus Lepagella. The sequence goes on along the minus strand of JAAVFW010000024.1, from coordinate 5,138 downwards.
AAAGGAGAGCCTGTCAGAGCCGGTCGATACGATTTCAGTGCTTGAAGATGGCACAATGGTGGTGCACACTGAATATCTGCCCGGAACAATCGAAGGGTATGCCGGTGAAGTTCCTCTTGATATTAAGATAAAGGATGGGGTTATTACCGGTGTCGAGGCACTCCCTAATGTGGAAACTCCCGGCTTTTTTAAGCGGGCTTCAAAACTATTGGGTGAGTGGGATGGTAAGACTCCTGAAGAGGTTGCGGAAATGAAGATTGATGCAGTGTCGGGCGCGACATTCTCTTCGGCTGCCATTATCAACAATGTCAATATTGGTGCAGCATATTACGCTCAGACGGCGGTTGACCGACACACTTCGATTCCTGTGAAGTTGTGGGTTGCTCTGGTTGTGACGCTTGCAGCTTGTGTGCTTCCCTTGTTTGTGAAAAATAAGGTTTATCATACGGTTCAGATGATTGCCAACGTCGTTGTACTCGGATTCTGGAGTGGTCAATTCTTAGACTATGCTGTAATGCTCAGATCATTTGCAGATGGAGTTGCACTTCCTGGGATGTTGGTTATTGTGGTTATGTTGATTGCCGCGTTTATTTATCCGCTTTTTGGCAAACCTCAGTATTATTGCACACATATCTGTCCTTTGGGTTCGATGCAGCAGCTTATGGGAAGTATCTGCGGTTTTAAGGTTAAGATTTCGGCAAAGGTTGTGAAATGTCTTGACTGGTTCCGTAAAATTCTGTGGGCTTGTCTGATGCTCCTTTTGTGGTGTGATACATTTACTTCATGGATGGATCTGGAGTTATTTCAGGCCTTTCAATTTCGGTCAGCTTCATGGTGGATAATAGGAGCTGCTATACTTTTTATAGTGCTCTCGGCTATTGTGACACGGCCATACTGCCGGTTTGTATGCCCGACAGGGTCACTTTTCAAACGTTCTGATAATATAGGTTAAGAAAGATGAAAAATCCGATATATCTTATTTTATTGCTTGCCTTAGGTCTTGTCTTCGTCTCCTATAAATGGGTTAGCAGTGGCAATGACGACAAGCAGGTGAATGATCCGGAAGGGAATCCGGTTTTAGAGAATATAATGACAAGAGCGAGTGTCAGGTCTTATTCAGACCGAAAGATCGGGAAGGAGACCGTCGACACATTACTTCGTGCGGCAATGGCAGCTCCGACAGCGGGGAATAAGCAGCCATGGCGTTTTGTGGTTATCGAAAGTAGAGCGACACTTGATAAAATCGGAAATAATTTCGGGTCAATGACGATGGCAAAGGAGGCACCTTTGGCAATCGTAATGTGTGGCGATACTTCAGAAACTTTTGAGGGAGAGGGGAGAGAATATTGGGTGCAGGATGTGTCGGCAGCGTCAGAGAACTTATTGCTGGCAGCACATTCGATTGGACTCGGTGCAGTCTGGTGTGGCATTTATCCTCTTTCGGAGCGTGTGAAGGTGTTTTCAGAGATGCTTGAGCTTCCTGAAAACATTATTCCTATGGCATGTATCTGTGTTGGTTATCCGTCGGGAGAGGTAACTCCTAAGGATAAATGGGAGCCTGGTCATATCCATCATGAAAAATGGAGTGAATAAAGATTTATCCACCGGTTCCCGCTGATGTGAGAACCGGCGGTTTATTCAAGAAATGAGAATTTATAACCTGAATTAAAGAGTCTTTTGACCGTTTCCTTAAATAACAGGCGGTTGAAAGACTCTTTTGTCCAAACCTTGATTTTTCCGACAGCACTCTGTCTGCTGTCGCCTTTACGGATATGATATAGCTTCCACTGATGAGTGAAAATCACTAATGTGTCAGAAGAATCGAGAAGTTTCAAATCGAATAAAATTCGATAATTGTCGTCAATTCGCAAATCAGTTCTTCTGTAGGTAATGTTGTTTTTTACGATTCCTCCATTGTTTGCTACGGTCAAGACTTCGTGGAGAGTGAGATTATATGACATGCACTTTTTGTTGTCAGCACAAAGAAGAGTACTGACTCCCGGCAATCCGTTTAGTAACGAATCGGGTGCGAAAAAATAGTGGAATCTTAATGTCTTTGCGATCATCGAAGAATCTGCAAATTGAGAAATTGCCGAGTTCATATTATTATACGAATCATGAAAATCAGCGACAGAGATCAGACTGTCAAATTCATGTCTTTTGCTGTGGAAGCCAATCCTTAACCAGTCAGATGCCTTTCTGAAGTCGTTTTTATATTTAAGGGGCATCTCTTTGAGGGTTACATTGTCATTGTCGAGTAATTCGTATGTGTAGAGAGTGACGACTAAGCCGTAGTCTTTATGAAGATTCTTTAAGAAGCTGAAGAAGGGGTGCTGGAACAGGGAGTCATAATCATTTTGGTAGTTAATCAAATCACTGAACACTTCAACATCGTCGATACTCAGATTTGCAACCCGTTGGTTGACATTATTGACCGCATGTTCCTTTCGGCATGAGAATAAGACCGGAAGAAGGGAGATGATTATAAGGAGATGTATGAATTTCGAGTGCATTTTCGAGCGGTTAGTGATTCGGGAACTTTTCAATTGTGTTTATATTTCGCAAATTTCGATGCGAACCCCTTGGTGATAAACTTCCTTTCCGAGGGATTGAATCCAATTAAGAATTCAAGCGCAATTACAAGCAGAGCACTTGTTGCAATGGTTATAAATGGATTTATTATTTCATCAAGATTATTCATCTTGTAAAGCACAAATAAACCGGTGAGGATTGCCGTAATCACTCCTGCGGGGAGAAAGACAATGCGACACATTTTGAGAATGGAGAAGGATTTGAGATACTTTTTGAGTATCGCTAATCTGGCATAAAGCGCAACGCATGAAAGGATAATCATTATAATGAATATCGACTGAGGATTCAATCCGTAATACAGGGCAACGTAGGCCAACGGAAGAATGGCGAAATGAATACTACCCACGATTATTTCGTAAAGCTTCACTTCTCCGGTAGCTCTTATCCCGGCTCCGAGGCAATATGTGAAACTTTCAATAAGCGAATTGATAATGACCAGTTGAATGAACACCGCAGTGTCAGGGGGAGGGGTTGCCAACCAGATTCTGAGAATAGGTTTTGTTGCAATCAGAATGGGGAATGATAAAATAAGAAGCAGGTAAAATGAAATTTTACTTCCATATATGATTAGTCTTTCACTCTGCACGAACTCTCCGGAGGAATATGTCTTTGTAATCCGGGGATTGATCGCCGTGGTGAAATTCTGAACAAACCCGTTCAGGGCGGCATTAACCTGTGCGGCAAGTGCGTAGGCAGCATTGACAACCGGCCCAAAGAAGAGATTTAACAGAATGTTGCATCCCTGATTTTTCCCTATCCATGAGAGGTGGCCGAATATGCTCCACGACATAAAGTGTGTCATGGGTCGAAACTGTTCTTTATCATAAATCGGGCGGAATGACCTACATTCCGGAAAATAACGACTGCAATAAATCACATTGATTGCAGTGAAAACGACCGATGCTCCCAAATTGAGAATAGCATACGCCTTGAGCTTATCAGCGAGAATGAGGGTCAACGAGAGAGCAACCATCAATTTCATCACTACCTCCAGGACACTTAGGACAGCGAATATCTTCATCTTTTCGTGTGCGATGACAACTGAGCTGACAGGTGAACGGAGGATGGAGAAAATAAATGATGCCAGTGTGCATTGATAAACCCAGTTGGCAGCTGAAAGTTGAGAAGGAGGTATCTTCATGTAATGGTTCAGAAACCACAGTCCGATCGTTTCGGCCAAGAGAAGTATAATCAACGACAGGATTATATGGATCGAAAAAGCAGTGCGAAAAATTCGGGATGCACCGGCAGTGTCATTCCTTCCAAGTGCGAACGATAGAAATCTAACTGTGGAAAGTGACATCGCTCCGTCAAGAAAGGTGAGGAGCACCACTATGCTTCCGACCGCACTATAAATTCCGTAATCAACAGTTCCAAGTTGCTCAAGCACTATACGCGAGGTATAGAGTGAGACGCCCATCACCATAAACATTCTGAAATAAAGCATCAGAGTGTTTCCGGCAATGCCATGAATATCGGTAACTGTCTTTGCGCTGTTCACGTCACTGTTCTTCTCTTATTACTTACAAAATTAATCATATTTTTCAATTATATAAACTGCTCTTATTTTAAGATTGCATCACCATTAAGTAATAGACTTTAACGCAAAATAAATCAAATATTGAGAGTGTCAATGATTGTTTTGACAGTTTCAATTAAAACACCTAATTTTGTAACCTTATAATCCTGTATATAAACAAAGTTTATGATAACTTACCTGAAGTATTCCGAAGATTTTTTAATAGCAAAAGAATGGGCTCCGGGGAGTTGGGTCAATATAGAGACTCCGACGCCGGATGAATTGACGAATTTGAAAGCCAAATTCGGACTACCCGAGGATTTTTTGAACGATTTATCTGATATTGACGAACGTCCGCGTGTGGAACACAACGACGGATGGGATTGTATCGTTTTGCGTATTCCCGTCAAGGACAATGATATGCCATTTGTAACCATTCCGCTGGGAGTCATGATTAAAGATGAGTACATTGTAACGGTATGCTTATACCGAAATACTCTTATTTCTGATTTCATTGAGCACACGCAAAAGCGTCATACAACTATCAGCAGTTCGTCGGATTTCATTCTCCGGTTGTTGAAAAGCTCTGCGTATTGGTATATTCGCTATCTGAAGGATGTAAAAAACATCGTAGCCGATGCAGAGGGGGACTTAAAGAAAAGCATCCGCAATGAAGATTTGCTCAAACTAATGAATTTGCAGAAAACATTCGTAATCTTCGCTACATCTATCAGCGGCAATAACATACTTCTCGAACGCATAAACAGATTATACGGACAAGACCTTGACAAAGAATTGTTTGAGGATGTTAGTATCGAACTGCGACAAGCGGATTCAACAGTTACGATTGCAACACAGATGCTTGATAGAACCATGGACACCTACGCTTCAGTAATATCCAATAACGTAAATGCCATCATGAAACGCCTTACAAGCATCTCCCTCATACTTATGATACCGACATTAATTGCCAGCTTCTATGGCATGAATGTGGATGTAGGTATCTCGATGGATAATCATTGGGCTT
>JAAVFW010000023.1 GCA_014800535.1 Bacteroidales bacterium | reverse complement strand
GGTCTATCCATAAAACTGCCTGAGTATGTCCTTCCATAGAGTTCAACCTTATTTTGGATTTATGTTTGTTGGGAACTTCTTATCGAACGATGTATGCAACAGTATTTGAATTTACCTCTCTTAATATATAGCAATATAGCTTTCGATCTAATTACCTATAGAGATAGGTATCTATAGCCCTATGGCCGTCAGGCTGTCGGCAACCAGTGATGCGTGAGCATCCGAAGCCCCTCCCGGCAGTGAGGGAAGCGGCACTGTGAAGTGTCGGATAAATGCTGCCATCTTCGTCCGCATCCGTGCCGGCGGAAGCAATTCGAGAATAATACGGATGTTGTTCTCAAATTACAAATAGAATATGCCCAGATCATTGAGTAATTCTTATTCCAACAACACACAACCACCCTTCATGCTCTTGATACCCCAAGAAGAATGGCAATCACTGCATGAAAAACTTGACCGACTAACCGACATGGTCGAGAAAACCCAAAGAGACAGCTCCAACTGCGACTGGCTCGAATCCGAAGAAGCGCGAAGACTTCTCGGCATCTCACCCAAAACATGGCAAAACTACCGCGACCAACGCCTCATCCCCTTCTCCCAGATTGGCCGCAAAATCTACGTCAACCAAGCCGATATTGACAACTTTCTCCTCCGCCATCGCATCGGCGAGCATAGGTAAGCTTAAATTTTGAGGACGAACATGCTTAGCTCAATAACAATTGATTATGTTTTTCAGCATAACCGATTGTTACCTCAAAAATTCTTAGTAACTTTGTACTTAGGAAAGTAACGTCTATCTGAAAATGACCAGCTAAAAATAAAAGACAGACGGCGAGAGTCGAAAACCTTTGAGAACATTCTTGTAGTCGTTACAGGCTTTGGTCGGCCTTCAGATGCTACGAGGATGTTCTTGTCGTTCATAGATATGGCAAATGCCCTAATTGATAACTCCGAGCAATTTAAGCTCGTCAAATATATCAAAGAGTTAGTCTCACGACCTGACTGTAATCACATTATGATTGCAACGGGTTATTGGGACTTGCCCGGCACAGCTTTGGTCTATGAAGAACTTAAAGACTTCTTCACACGAGGTGGTAAACTTGACTTACTGATAGGTCAGGAACCACAATTGCAATATTATCAGGCGTCTAGAGAGGCGCATCAATTCCCGGATTTCTATATTCAAAGAGATGTCGACTCTCTTACCGATGAGTATAAGCCCATCGGCAAATTGATTATTGATAATGCCCTGACAGAAGAGAATCCAAATGGGAAGTTTGAGATTCGCGTGTTCGGTCAGGGCGAACATAAGGAGTTCCTTCATGCCAAGTGCTATATTTTTCTTGGTAATACCCATACACTTGCCACAGGAATTATAGGTAGCTCAAATTTCACACTAAAGGGACTACAGGGCAATGCTGAGCTAAATTACCTTGAAGAAAATGGCAATAGCGTGGCTGCTCCATTTACAGAGTATTCAACGTCGAAATCTCACAAAGCCTGGTTTGAAGAACTTTGGCAGAACAGTGAATTGTGGTCTGGTAAGTTTATTAAGAACATTCTCAAACCGTCCCATATTGGTGTAGAAATTGAGAAAGATAACGAAGCTGAGAAAACCCTTTCGCCTTACGAAGTTTATATCAAGTATCTCCAATTACAGTTTGGTGATATGGTTGATGCCAATACATCAGAAGTCCTAAAATCGTATTTGCCACCGTCATTCAACACCCTTGAATATCAGCTTGACGCAGTAAAACAGTGTTTTTCTGTGATGAAACGATTCGGAGGCTTTATTCTTGGCGACGTTGTAGGACTTGGTAAAACTGTGGTTGGAGTATTACTGATCCGTCATTTTCTTGAAAATGCCGAATCACTTGGTCGTGCCCGCAAAGTTCTGATTGTAACACCTCCGGCGATTAAGAAAGCATGGGAAAAGACAATCAAGGATTTTGACAATGATAATCCTCGTAATAATATTGAACTCAGCGTTGATTTCGTAACTACCGGAAGCATCGGAAAAATCGCAGACGAGCTGGAAAATACCGACGATATTGAAGACAATGACGAAATCGAGAACTTAGAGGTCGGCAACTATGGAATGGTGCTCATTGACGAGAGCCACAACTTCCGCAATTCAGAAACTCAGAAATATAAAGCGATTGATGACCTAATCGGTCTTATCAATCCCACTCCATACGTCGCACTACTGTCTGCTACGCCCCAGAATAATTCGCCAAAGGATCTTTATAATCAGATACGTTTATTTCAGCGCACGCCAAATAACTCCAATTTGCCGAATGTTGAGGGAGGCAAACTCGACTCTCTATTCAGTGAGATGGAACGACGCTTTAAAGAGGCACGAGCTATTTCGCAAGACACCGACGAGGGTAAAGCAGAAGCTCGTGCTATTGTAAAGGAAGTTTCTGAAAAAATCAGAAATTGCGTCCTTAATGACCTCGTTGTTCGTCGTACCCGTACCGATATTAGAAATCTCTACGGTGAAGATGCTGAATTACTCAAATTCCCCACCGTGAAAGGGCCTCATAAACTCGAATACCGAATGGATGAGGAACTATCAAAGCTTTTTGCTGATACGGTTGATGCTATTTGTTTACCACAAAAAGACGATAGTAATGATATTGATGACCCGAACCGTATTGGATTTCACCGTTACGCGGCGATTTCACATTTTAAAGATTCCAAGCATAAAGACCTATACAAAAAACGCAACTTAGACGTACATATAATTACCAAGCGCTTAAAACGTATTATGCGTATACTGCTTGTCAAACGTCTTGAGAGTAGTATTCCTGCCTTTAAGATAACTCTTAACAATCTCTTAAGTTATACTGATGTCATGATTGATATGCTACAAAATGATTGTGTATATATCTGTCCTGACATAGATATTAACAAATTACATTCAGAAGCTAAAAACTTTTCTGAGTTTAAGACTAAAGTTGAGACTTTGATTGCCCAAAAAGGAGAAAACAACCGGCGGTTTAAAGCATCTGACTTCGATATAAATTATCTTGACAAGCTAAAGAATGACAAGAAATTGATAGATAGACTACTCAAAAGATGGGATCGTAATACCGAAGACCCTAAATTTGACCGCTTTAAGGAAGCCATAAAGGATGAACTTTTCAATCGAGAGATTAACAATCCTTCGGGTCTAAATAAACCTCGCTTAGTCATATTTACCGAGGCAATCGACACACAAAAAGTTGTAGCGAGGGCCCTTCGAGCGCGAAAATATCGTGTTCTTGAGGTTTCAGCGCAGAACCGCACTGAAATGCAGGAGGCGATTGAGGCGAACTTCGACGCAAACTGCAAGCCGGAGAGTCGTCGTGATGATTATGACGTGATTGTTACCACCGAAGTCCTTGCCGAAGGCGTGAATCTGCATCGTTCTAATGTCATTCTAAATTATGATGCCCCGTGGAATGCAACTCGTTTAATGCAGCGTATCGGTCGTGTGAACCGTATAGGATCTACTGAAGATTTCGTCCATGTCTTTAATTTCTTTCCATCAGATGAAGGCAACAGCCAGATTCGCCTGATTGAAAAGGCATACGCGAAACTTCAATCATTCCATGAGATGTTTGGCGAGGATAATAAGGTATTCAGTGAACGTGAAGAGCTTGTTGAGCATGACCTCCAACATTTCGTTGATGGCGATGAATCACCGTTTGGACCGTTTATCAAGGAGCTTAAAGCATTCCAAGTTCATTCACCTGAACGATACGATTATATTTCCTCTGTAGATGCTGACGGACTTGGAGGTGTTTTACAAACGAATGAAGAAAACTCTCATGGAATTTTCGTATTTACTGACAACTCACAAGAGCTGATTTCTGTAGAGGTAGAGAAAACACAGGAAGACACCCCTTCACGAATCATCTCCTCTCTTGCAACTATGCAGCTACTGAAATGTACCCCTGACGCCGAATACTCAAACAAAAAGTTAGATACAATACTTTTTGATGCAGCTAAGCGCGCCTATCAAAAGCATGTCGCCCACTACATCACAGCCTCTGATTCAAGCAAAAAATCAAAAAATGCTCTGGCTGTGCTCGATGATTTACGCTCACGTTCCGATGTTACACAGGAGTCTAAAAAGCTCTTGAAACAAATTGAAAAACTCGTCAGAGCAAAAGATAACTACGTCATTAAGCAAGTTATGAGGTTTGAGAACTATCAAGGCTCGCTTTTCGGAACTGACGAAGATATCAATGCCCTCCTCGAAGCTGCTCTTTCAAATTTAGCTAACCGCGCTCAGGCAAAACGGGGAGAGGTTAAACTCGTTCTTTATTCTGAAACCAAAAACAATAACTGACTATGGAACTCAAGCATAAGTTAGAAAAGATATTTAACAGTGACTATCCCGGAACTGACCGTTTCATAGCTGATGTTATTGTGCCAATATTCGGCAATGAAATCGAATATATAAACGACGATCTTGCCGAAAACGAAAAATATGTCGAAAAAGCTAAGAACGCCGGTATTAAGCATATAAAGTATATAGGCGATCTCACAGAAAAGAACTACAACGCTCGCAATATAGCCCTACTCGACGTTACGCTTGATGACTCAAAGAATATTGAGCGTTCCCGTGTCAATATTCAGCAGCTTATCCGTTCCATAATGGACTACCGTCAGCATCTCATGATTGTATTCCATTACGAGAATGTTGCAAATAAGCAGTGGAGATTCTCTTACGCATACAAAGGTGATTCATTAAAAGACACAACATCTGCCAAACGCTATACCTACGTTTTTGGCAAAGGTTATCGTGGGCGTACCGCTGCAGAACGATTTGACGTGCTCGCTAAGAGCTCGCGAAATGATGAAGACTTTGAAAAGGCATTCTCCGTTGCCACTCTTAGTGATGAATTTTTCGTTAAATACCGTGACATCTATGCCGATTTTGTGCAGTATATCACTGGAAAACGATATGTTAAGGAGAAGGGTAAATGGGAAGAAAAACAGCTTGGAACGCCCAATTATCAATATCAATCCACTTTTGAAAAGGATGATAAACTGGTACGAGACTACATCAAAAAGATGTTTGGTCGGATAGTATTCCTCTACTTTCTGCAGCGTAAAGGTTGGCTTGACGGTAATCGTCAGTATATGCATGACCTCTTTGTGAACTCCGATAAAAAGGACGATTTTTCTAAGCCAAAAATCGTATATCAAGAACTGTGCCGTAAGGGTACTGCATTTGCAATAGATGATAAAGCAATGTTTCTTGGAAATACTGGATATATTTTAACATCAGATGTTCTTTCTATAGATGAACTTGGTAGATTATGTGAACTTTTGAACTCGGCAGTTTCTCTTTATCAACTTGATGTCATATGTACGAAGTTTGATGAAACCGGATGGCGTTGGTTGAGACAGTTTGTTGAATGTGTTAAACTGCCTAAATCATTGACTCATTGGCATAAATCATTTAATTTCACTCATGAGGAGATTTCGTTTATTGCGTCAAAATATAATCACGTTCTTCTTGATTGAAGCCATAGGAGTCAGCCAATAACGTAAACACCCTGTCTTCCGCTGACAGAGAACCATTTAGAATTTCACGCAGCCAATCAACATAGAGTTCTCCATCGGAAATTAAAGGAATCTTAAGTGGTTCAATTGCTTGTACACTTATTAATAGATCTCCAGTTCCAGTTTTCGGAGAATCCTTTAGAAGGTAGTGGCCAATCTTTGAATTTAGTACGCAGACTAAATATGGTAAGTCAGTACCGGTTGCAAAACAGGTGCTATCCAGTCCTACACATCCTGAATCATCAAAAGAGAAACGCAGAATAGAGCCTATTCGTTTCCAAACGATTTTTGGCTTAGAAAAATCGTCCTATACATGGAATTGATTGACAAATTCCTCCTCAGTTTCTGTTAAACCGAATAGACCGCAAGTTAGATGATTAACTACTTCGTCACAATTTGCTGAATATTTTTTATTCAACATATGTGCTTTTTCACCATACCCTTCTGCATAAGGTGCCAAAGGTAGCTGTTCTATTGTGTATTTTAGCCATCTATTTGTTCCAACCCCAGAACGAGCTCCGAGACACTTATGAAAATACCATGTAATTAGTTTTGAATTGAGTTGACCTAAAATATGTGGTAAATGCTCACCTGTCATAAAGAATACTGTATTCAGCGAAACCATTTTGTTTACTAAAGTAAACTTAGGCTCATCAGTTAGTTCAAGCCAGACTATTTGTGTCTTATTAAAATCGTCCAAATAAGCGCAGTTACGTAGATTGTATGGGGTGTCACCCTTATCTGCGCGAGTGGAAATTTTATCCCAATATTGGTCAAGGTGTGCCTTTACTGCCGGATAATCTTCTATATGAATTCTATCAAGTTTACCTTTTATGCCGTTATGGGTGTTGATGAGCCATAGATTAGCCCAATCGTAGCCGTAACGCTTGATGTCACGGCCACGAAGAATGGCTCAAATTATTGAGGATAGTTTTGTCGTGCTTACTTGCCGTTACAGCCATCGTAGATTTTTGATTTTTCGCTTTCTGGATTAGCAATATATTTGTGTCTACGGTTGCGCTATCAAAAATTTGGATTCCACCAAAATCAATAAGGATTTTAGGATTGGTACTCTTTGAAAGATATGAACGCAGTCTTTCGCCATATCCAGCGCGCATCCACTTATTTGACGTTATATAGCACAGATGACCTCCATCTTTCAACATCTTATTGCCGAGTTCGTAGAATAGGCAATAAATATCACCGGTTTTCTCAAAGGTTGCGAAGTTGGCATCTTTATATAAATCGCCAAGCTTCATATCATATTCCTTCCCCTTCTTATCAATAGCAGTTATACCCAATGACTTTTGCAATTGGATATAAGGGGGATTGCCGATGACGATGTCAAAGCCCCCGGATGTAAACACATCTGTAAACCATGTGTGCCACAGGAAAAAATCACTATTTGCGGATGGATCTTTTCCTGCCTGCAATGTGATTCCTTTATCGAATAACTGGCGACGGACATTATTAATTATGTCGTTAAACAGTTTATCGCGCTTTGCGTGATCTGATGTCTTGTAATAAGATTTTAAAGATGAAATAAGCGCCTCTCGCTCAGAATTATCAGAATCGAACAAGCTTGACTGACCGCTAATCTTGGTGAGGTCTGCAAGGTTAGCACCATTATAACTTTCAAGGAGCGAGTTGCCTTGCATAATCTTAAAGTGTAAGTTTGGCAATGGGATCGCCTCCTTTTCCTCAACAATCATTGCAAGCCAAAAGCGGAGACGAGCAATATCCACAGCACCCTGTTCAATATCCACACCATATATGTTTTGCTCCATAATATGGCGTTTCATTTTTGCAGTGTCTGTATCTGCTTTCATTGCTACATATAGCTTTGAGAGAAGATTCACAAGCCCCATTGGGAATGCGCCCGAACCGATTGCCGGGTCGCAAATTTTTACCGTTTGGAGTTGTTTACGTATATATGAACGCTGCTTTTCGTCAAGGTCTGACGCGTCAAGAGTCTCAACAAAATTTCGAATTAGTTTATGAGAACGTTCCGGAATACCAGTGATAAGATATGCAATAATAGATTCGCGGCACATATAATCTACAATCTCTTTAGGAGTATAGAAAGCGCCCTTATCTTTGTTATCTTCAAGAAGATTTTCAAAGATACGACCAAGCATTTCAGGATCGATACCAATTTCAGCATCGTCAGTGTCGTTCTCATCGATTGTGAAATTGTAACTATCGAGAAAATCAAAAAGTCGCTTAAATATATCCTCTGGGAAAACACATGTGCGCTCATCAATCTCATCGCGAGCGAATAACCCACCATTAAGATAAGGAATATTATCAATACCCGGTAATGATTTAGCCACAGCAGTGCGATAGGGTTTGTCTGTATTCAACACTTCAAAGAAAAGGGGTTCGAGCACACCATCAAGAAAATTGTCCCAATAGCTGATGCTATCTTGTGTCTCAAACCACTTGTTGTTGGTCTTTTTACGCGCTTTGACCTTTTGTCCGTCGATAATGTATTCTTTACCTGTCTGCTCCAAGCGTTCCATACCGAACGACAGTAAATATTCCTTTACAGCAGGATATTCCTCTATATTATAGTGGCGCGAAGGAAATGTTGCAATGAGGTATAATCCAGCCCAATCGTAGCCGTAACGCTTGATGTCACGGCCACGAAGAATGGGTCGTATTAATTCCTCAGTGCGCTTACGCTCTTCTTCGGATGCACAATTATTCAAAATATCCTCTCTAGTTTCAGTAGAAATGATAAATGCGTCATTGTATCCAGTGAGAACACCACGATAGATTTTGATATCCCAGTCTTTCAATGGAACACCAACAGACTCTATCTTACGTTTTATACTAATCTCTATCGGAGATAGTATTACCCAGCTATCAGAACCAATAGATTCAAAATCTACTGTGGAGGCGTTTTGCTGAACAAAATCGCTCAATTACTCTCCATATACTTGATGAATCTGTCTAGGGTATTCCTATCAACCTTGCAAATTTTTGCAATTTTACGTTTCGATACTCCGGCATTAATCAATTCCCTAATTAGGGTCTCTTTTCCACTTAGTTTATATTTATCAGGTGAGTTCCTGCGTCCTTTTGGTCGACCGAGAGTTACTCCTTCTGCTCTTTTTCGAGCCAAAGCTTCTTTTGTACGCTGAGATATAAGGTTTCTCTCTATTTCTGCCGAAAGACCAAAGGCAAAAGCGAGTACCTTTGATTGTATATCATCTCCAAGACGATAATTGTCCTTGATTGTCCAGACTTTCGCCTCTTTAGTCATACATACGTTAAGAATCTCCATAATCATGAAGAGGTTACGACCGAGTCGTGATAACTCAGCGCAGATGATTAAATCATCCTTCTTAATGCGTTTAAGAAGTACGCCGAGCTGACGCTTACTATAGGCTTTTGTCCCGGAAATAGTTTCCTCTATCCAACCGTCAATGGTCAGATTCTCGCGTTCGCAGAAATTATTTATCTCGAAACGCTGGTTCTCGACAGTCTGTTTGTCTGAACTTACTCGTATGTATCCATATACCATAGTTCATTTTGTCTTAAAGTATGAACTATAATATACTCAATCTAAAATTATAGATGAATATACTCATCAAATATTTTATCAAAAAAATTATAGAACTACCGAGATTGCTTTTGGTAGTTCTCTTAAAAATGTCTAATTTTGTGATGCTACTCTTTCTAAACAAACTACATAAAGTAGTCAGAGTCTATATAATCTATAATATCTGTTATTATGTCAACACTAAGCGAACTATATATCACAATGGAGAATCTGCGCAAGCTTAATCTTCCTATTGATGAACGGCTGAAACAGGAAGCCGCAAAACTTGAAGAGGATCTCATTCGCACCGAGATTCTCCCCACCCTTACAGAGAAAATTGAACCGGCTTTGGCACAGGTTCAGCGTGAACTCGTCTTGGTCGTTGACTATGTACCCGGAGCACCTCTTAAAGTAAGCCTATCTCGTAAACGAAATATTGCCGATGTCCTACCCGATGCTGTGGAAATCAAACCTGATCCGGTTGTAGAACACACTGAGAAGAAAAAGGGAGGCAAGAAGGTTGTAACAAATCCGCGCACTCGCTTAAGGATAACTATGCCGGATGGCTCAATCATCGAAGAACGGACAGCATGGGAATCATTGCATAAGTTTGTCCTTAAAGTCGGAGTTGACAAAGTGCGAGCCGTAGGTTTAATAGCCAACAAAATTCCCCTCGTCAGCAATACAGTGGATAAGAAATATCAGACCGCACAGAAGCCACTCGGCAACGGATGGCTTTTGATGACATGCTCCGACACCGCCACCAAACGCAAACAAATCCTCTCCATCGCCTCCCATCTAAATTTAGGAGTTAAGGTTGAAATCATTGGTTAATCTAACCATTACAACTAACTTATTTAAATAGTTATTAATCTATGCCTTACCCAATAGAAAAGAAATTTGTTGTAGCAGTATCTTCAAGTGCTCTCTTTGACATGAGAGAGTCAAATGAAATATTTGTCAAAAGTGGTGTTGAAGTATATCGTAAATATCAAACATCCCTAATCGATACGCCTTTAGAAAAGGGAGTGGCTTTCCCGTTCATTAAACGTTTGTTGTATCTTAATAATTCTTTCGCTGAAAATCCTCCGATTGAAGTAGTTTTATTTTCCAAAAACAGCCCTGAAACTGGGCTGAGAGCATTTCGTAGCATCAAGCACTACAAACTGGATATATCAAGGGCTTGCTTTTCATCCGGTAAGCCTAATTTTCAATATCTCCCTTCTTTTAACGCTGCTTTATTCCTATCAGATAATGAAGCTGATACAAAAGCTGCAATTAGCGCAGGTTATGCTGCTGGAACCGTTATAAATGGAGATATTGCAGATGATGAAAATGATACTGAATTAAGAGTTTCATTTGATTTTGACGGTGTAATTGGTGACGATTCTGCAGAGGCTTACTATAAAGAAGTAGAGGGTGATATGAATAAGTACCATGAGCATGAAAGGTCTCTTGCGGAGACGCCTCTGCATTCAGGGCCTGTCGGAGAATTGCTGAAACAGATAGCCGTTTTTCAGAGAATGGAGAGGAAAAAGCAATTAAGAGAACATGACTATGTCCCTTTATTGAAAACTTCTATAGTTACCGCCCGTAATGCTCCCGCACATGAGCGAGTAGTTACCACTTTGAGAGATATGAATGTAGAGGTTGATGAAGTATTCTTTTTAGGAGGAATAGATAAATCCAGAGTGTTGGGCGTTTTGAAACCGCATATTTTCTTTGACGATCAAATGGTTCACTTAGAGAAACTAAAGGATATTCCTGCCGTTCATATTCCATTTGGTGTGGCAAACAAATAAACCAAACAAGATACTGCCGACCAGAGGATAGAGATGTCTCAACTGATCTCTAATCTCTAATCAAATTGTATAACTAAGACGCCAGATATATGAGCAAGAAGTCGATACGGTTTTTCAATGATCGCGAGGTGAGGGCGGTCTGGGATGACGAGAACAACTGCTGGTGGTTTTCGGCTACTGACGTCGTGCGAGCTATCAATGATGAGTCTGACTATACGAAAGCCGGTAACTATTGGCGTTGGCTCAAGCGCAAGTTAAAACAGGGTGGCGTTCAGTTCGTGAGTGGCACTCACAAACTGAAAATTGTCGCTGCCGATGGCAAGCAATATAATAGCGACGCTCTTTCAGCAGACGATATTATCCTTCTTGCCAAGTATTATCCCAACAATCGTGCGAGCAAATTCCTTGACTGGTTCACTTACAGCGACAATACTATAGACGGTCAGAGCCGAAAGAAGGCATACACTTTATTTGAAAGTGGATTACTCAACTCTCTTGAACCTGGTAGTATGAAATGTCTGCAACAGATACATGCCTACCTGTTTGGAGGCTTGTATGAATTTGCCGGACAGATAAGAAACAAGAATATCTCAAAGGGTGGATTCACATTTGCTAACTGTCTTCATTTCCCCACGATCATACCGACCATTGAGGGAATGCCCGAAAACACACTTGACGAGATAGCAGACAAGTATGTTGAGATGAACGTGGTGCATCCATTTATGGAAGGTAACGGACGTAGCACCCGGATATGGCTTGACCTTATGCTTCGTCGCTCATTGAAACGTTGCGTCGACTGGAGCCAAATTGATAAGAATGAATATCTGACGGCAATGCGTGAAAGCGTGGTGGATTCAACGCATATCAAGTCTTTGCTGAAAGGTGCGCTGACCGACAAGATTGACGACCGCGAGATGTTCATGAAAGGCATCGACTACTCATACTATTATGAGGATGAGTAGACCTAACCTTCTATTGTCGTCCACGCTGACATAGACTGAAATTTAAATTTTAAGCAATTGCATTTCACTTGCTTAAAATTTATCCAAGTACCCAGAACATAATTTGCAAATTATGAGTAAATTTACAATCTGAAAAGGAACGATATGTCTCTGACAAATGACGAAATACGATCACTACTCAGCGATATAGAAGATGTACAGAGTGAAATGCACGTTAGTCACTGGCAACACAAAGAAAACGTCAGAGGCTATACATGAGCTCACAATGAATGTCGATAATGTCACCAATAGCGAAACGATTGTCACTAATGATGCCTTCAATGATGTTGATATCCGACCGAAAAGAAGCTGTAATTAAAATGATGAGAATGAATAAGCGAGTTAGCGTCATTCAAATATCAAAGGCCTTGAATATTCCATGCCAAATACTATTTAGACTCATAGACATTCTAAAGATCGAAAACCGTATCAAGCGTGTCGGAGACCTAAAATCCGGCACATGGGAAGTAATTGAATGAATGAGATAATTGAAAGGTATCAAATATGAAAGACCCTGTAATCTCAAAAGAATTGATTGAGGCGTTCCGTCCTATCATGGAGATGAATAACGCACAGTTCCGACAAGTAAAAACTATGCTTGCGGGATTTATCGCTACGCAAGAAAAAGATCTGGACTATATGGATGAGTATATGGATACT
The DNA here is from genome assembly GCA_014800535.1 of Bacteroidales bacterium. Lineage (GTDB taxonomy): Bacteria > Bacteroidota > Bacteroidia > Bacteroidales > Muribaculaceae > Lepagella. The sequence continues at coordinate 53,093 of JAAVFW010000023.1, read as the reverse complement.
CTTTTCAATTTTATGGATCCACTATCAGATACCGAGACGTTAATGCGCCAATACTATAATTATATCGCTACTTTTGATCCGAAGGAAGCGAAGGCGCGCATCGAACGCCTTGAAGATGATATGGGATATATGACCAAAATCGTATATGCCGCCGGATTAGTCGCAAAAGACCTCCATAAAGGACAGCGTGACAAGGGCGGTCATGACTATTTCGAATCGCACCTTCTAAAAGTTGCATCAGCCGGATTTGATTGGAAAGAAAAGGTGGTTGGATTTCTGCATGATGCCGCAGAAGATTGCGATGTGACCGTAGATGATGTTCTGAAAATGCTTGACGCAAAGGTATCGGAAGTGGTTGACAATCCAAAAGGAAGTGGGTGGGAGGAAGAATGGTGGGATGAATGGATGGAAGACATTGACCCGTATCCTTGCGAAGTAACTCATTTGATTACCGATGCGGAACGTGAAGAACTTAAAAACGCATTGAATCTTCTCAATCATCACACAGCAACATCGAGAGAAGAATATATCGCCCGTATATCGGAAAACCGTCTCGCATTGAAAGTCAAAATAAATGACCTGAAAAATAATATGGATTTGAGTCGTATTCCACAACCGACAGAAAAAGATCTGGCACGTATTGAGCGTTATAAAGTTGAATATGAGAAATTATTGGATGTTCTTTGGAATGACTTGGAAGTGTAACTGATTATCTTTAATTAAGATTATATGGCAACTCCTACAATCCAGAGTCTAAACGAAATATTCCTTCAATACTTTCCGGGAAAGAAAAAGAGGAAAAGGTGATATTATAACTTACGAGGAGAGTCGATTTCATAATCAGTATCAAATATTTCATAATCAGCATCAAGTTATGACTCTGATTATGAAATACTATAATTACTTTCTTATAAAATTTTTGAATGTCTATAAAATTTTATCGGAGTAATATTTAACAATGAAATGATGGACGTATAGACTACTATTCAGAAGGACCTCATTTTGTTATTGCAACATGTCCTGAAATGATGAGTTTAAGGCATTTTATAGCTTTCCCCAGCTCACCCCATCGTTTTCCAATCCCCAAAGTTTTATGCAAAAAAATACCGACTCAAAACGCTTGTTTGCGTTAAGAATCGGTATTCATATTTATTTCCAGCATTCAGCATATGGGTCGATGCCGGCTTTATTGAGCATTTTAGTTGCATATTTATTTCCAGCACGGGCCATAGCTGTTACTTCCATTAAGAATCCATCAGTACTCCACGTACCGCATCTTTCATTACAGAAAAAGAGTTGATAAAGAAGATAATCAATAGTGTCATTACGATATGACACTTCCTTTTTCTTGAGTTTGTTCTTGCTATCTCGTTGGATATATTGCATATCAATATTGTTAATCACACCATGTGTGGCAACGGCATAATGATAACTTTCTGCCGCAGCAGAATAATTATTTGCATAGAAATGGCAATCACCCATATATTCGAAATTCTTCATCATCTCTTTATAGTCCGACTGAATCTTCTTGTTCGAGAGTTCAAAATATCGAACAGCATTAGAGTATTTTTCAAGGTCTTGATTAATAAATCCTAACAGTCGATATATATCAATTTTTTCATTCTCAAAATATTCAAAATTTGATATTTCATCAAGAATTCTTTGAGCTTTTTCGGGGTCTTCATTCATAAGTGACGCCCAAGCGTATCGATATTTCCCGTAATCAGAGAGTTGATTCATGGAGTGTAGTTGTGAATATTTTGCAACTGCTCTATCGTATAACTTGTTATCATATGCTAAACTGGCTTCTTTAAACAAGTTATCGATAAATTCTGAATTGTCTAACTGGTCATTGAGGATTGTCAACAGACTTCCATTTAATTCGATGCTTCCTAATTTTTGTATGGCACTCTGTCCCATTAATAATGGAGCATTTTGACCATCTATAACAACAGCCTGAACATTATTTAAGTGCTGACCTGCTATTTCAATATCCTTTAGATTGATTATAACATGATCTACAATACGGCCATCTGCAACGGAAGAGGAGCCAGTTCCTAAAATATCTTCTTTAGAGATGAATTCATTATCGTATAGATATTCTGCCATAGACATTGAGAGGCATACATTACTTGCACCTGTGTCAAAAATGAATTTCATTTTCGCACCATTAACTGTGCAAGGGATACGGTACACGCCATTATATTCCTCCATTTGAATAACTGTATCGCTCCACGCTGTATTAGCGAACAGTAGTGCTATCAATAAGACAATTAGTCGAGAGATTTTCATTGCTTATGTCCTAATATAAAAGTTAAAGGATTTAATTCCGGTTTAATTACTCTGCGTCATGTTGGTTGATTTCGGTTGAAATGGAGTGTTGGCGCAGGGTTGATTGACACCGCGTTGACACGGGGTGAAAGTGAAAATTGCAAGTAATTGAATTTCAATTACTTGCAATTTATCAAAGTGCCCAGAACAGGACTCGAACCTGCACGTCTCTCAACACTCGCACCTGAAACGAGCGCGTCTACCATTCCGCCACCTGGGCTTTTCTTTTGCAAATTTACGATTTTTTTTATTTTCTTGCAAGCTTTGGTGGACCTTTTGATGTTTTTTTATTTCTTCTTTGTCTTTCAATGGGTGTCAAGCGATTGATATATCGGGTGTTGAAGCTTTTTATTTTGTGTGTGTTTAGTGGCGTAGTGGTCAACTATTTCCGTATTTTAGGTGTTTTATCTTTGAATATTTGCATTTTCTAAGATGAGTTGCCCGGTTGGTTTTTGTCTTTTATAAATTTAGATACTATGAAAAAAATTCTTGTTGTTTCGGGTCATCCCGATTATAAACATTCGGTGGCAAACCGTGCTATCCTCGACGAGTTTCATCGTCTTGTTCCGCAGGCTGAAATTGTTTATCTCGATGCGGAGTATCCTGACTTTAATATTGATGTTGAGCGTGAGCAGAAGCGTCTCGTAGAGGCTGATACTGTTGTGTTTGAGTTCCCATTCTGGTGGTATAGTGCTCCGTCGCTTATGCGTCGGTATTTTGAGCAGGTCCTGACTCATGGGTTTGCTTATGGTTCAGAGGGTAGGGCTCTGCATGGCAAGAAACTGATCTTTTCGTTTACGACCGGTGCCGGTGAGGATGCTTATTCTGTTGAGGGTTATCAGCATTATGACATGGACGCTTTTATTCCTCAGTTCAGGGCGTTGTCGAATCTATGCGGTTTTGAATGGAAGGAGCCTGTGATCAGTTATGGCATGATGCTTCTCGATCCGAACGACAAGGAGGCAGCCGAGCGGTTTAATGCAGCTGTGATGGAGCATGCAGGCCGGCTCGCGGAGGCTGTGAAGTAAAGACCCCGTTCCCAAATATTTATTAACGCTTGACCGCCTCAGCATTAACAAATATTGGGGAACAGGGTCTAAAAATATATATTGACGACACCCGGATAACATTTTTTCGGGTGTCGTTTTCTGTCAGTTTACATTGTTGAGATGAGTTCGATGTCGAAGATGAGGGTATAATTTGCCGGGATTCCGGGTTGATTATATTTCCCGTAGCCCATCTCGGCGGGTAGGTAGATTTCCCAGCGGTCGCCGGGGTGCATCTGTTGCAGAGCGATTATCCAGCCTTGGATGAGGTCGCGCAGTCGCATTGCGGGAGCGACACCGGAGCGTGATGAGTCAAATTGCTTACCATTGATTGTGCGTCCGGTGTAATGCACGGTGATTACGCTACTTTTATTGGGAGAGGGGAGTTTATCATTACCTTTTTTGATAACTTTGTAATAGATCCCTTTATCGAGGGGTTTGACACCGGGTTCAAGGCTTTTTTCTTTAAGCCAATCTCGGTTTTTCTGTGCGTATTCTTGCTTTCCCATTTGAGATAGTGTTAATAGTGACAAAATTAGGAAATAATTACTTAACGGAGGTATATAAGGAGATGGAAAATGTATTTTTCAATCATTATGTCGTCAAGATGGAGGAGACGGTGGGAGTGCAGACTGTCTGGATTGCCTCAACAGCGGCAGGTGTGATTGAGCTTGATTTGGATTCCGGAGTAAGTGAAGAGGAGTTTCGCCGACGGTTAGAGCAGAAGTATTCCGGAATGAATATTGTTAAGTCAGAAGCTGTCATGCACTTGAGGGCTTGTCGTTGTCTGGAAGGTGTGCCGGGCTATTATGCGCAACCTGACTTACGTTTTGTGAGTGATTACCAGCGACGGGTTTATGAGGAGGTTATGAAGATTCCGCGAGGGGAAACGGTCAGTTATTCGGAGCTGGCTGCGCGCTTGGGACAGCGGGGAGCCAGGGCGGTTGGGCATGCGCTTGGGTCAAACAGGATAGCGATACTTGTGCCATGTCATCGGGTCATTCCGAAAAGAGGAGGATTTGGTTTCTATCGTTGGGGAGCCGAGCTAAAGGCGAAATTGTTGACGATGGAGCGTAATGTCAGTGGGTGTTGAACAATCGCCAGCCTTAAGGGAATATAAAAGGAGAGAAGGGTGTGTCGCAATAGCAAATTGCGACACACCCTTCTCTGAAGTATTTTTGTTTTGAGTCGATTAGATGAACTTAGCGTAGTCAGTAAGGCTCATATCGCCCTGTTCCATGAAAGTTTCGTGGAAAGAGAACGCTGCTTTGAGGTTGTGGGGAGTATGACCACCAGTTTTCTCTGCGAGTTTGATGTAATCCCAAAGGAGTTCTTTGTACATGGGGTGCACACAGTTTTCGATGATAGTTTCAGCACGCTGGCGGGGATCTTTTCCGCGGAGGTCAGCCACACCCTGTTCAGTGACGAGAATCTTGACAGAGTGTTCGCTGTGGTCAACGTGAGAAACCATGGGCACGATAGCAGAGATTTTGCCACCCTTCTGGATTGAGGGGCAAGAGAAGATTGAGAGGTAAGCGTTACGAGAGAAGTCAGCGGAACCTCCGATACCGTTCATCATCTTAGTGCCGAGCACATGAGTAGAGTTAACATTACCGAAGATGTCGGCTTCGAGAGCGGTGTTCATTGCGATAAGACCGAGACGGCGCACGACTTCGGGGTGGTTTGAGATTTCACCGGGACGCATAAGGATTTTGTCGCGGAAGAAGTCGATGTTATCCATGAAGTGGTTCATAGCGTCGTCAGAGAAGGTCAGGGCGCAAGTAGAAGCGAAAGTACACTTACCCTGCTCCATGAGGTGCATAACGGCATCCTGGATAACTTCGGTATACATCTGGAACTGGGGGATGTCCGGGTTATTTCCGAGGCCATAAAGCACAGCGTTAGCAACGTTGCCGACACCAGACTGGATGGGGAGGAATTCTTTAGGAATCATTCCTGTGCGGAGCTGTTCGGCGAGGAAGTTGCAGACGTTTGCGCCGATTCTTTCAGTCACCTCGTCGGCAGCGGTGAAAGGTTTGATGCTTTCAGAAGCGTTAGAGGGCACGATACCGATAATCTTCTCCGGATCGATTTTGAGCACGGTAGAACCGATACGGTCAGAGGGTTTGTAGATGGGGATTTCGCGACGGTGAGGAGGGTCAAGGCTGACATAGTTATCGTGGAAACCTCTGAAAGAAGTTTTGTAGTAAGAAGAGTATTCAATGATAACTTTCTTAGCCATTTTAGCGAGGGTCGGAGTCATACCGAGGCCGGCACCGAGGATAACCTCACCATTGGGGCTCATCTCAGTAGCTTCGATCACAGCCACATCGATGTCACCATAGAAACCGTAGCGCAGATCCTGAGACACATGAGAAAGGTGTGTATCGAAATAATTCATTTTTCCGGCGTTGACCAATTTGCGGGCGTCGGGGTGACTCTGATATGGGGTGCGGATTGCGACAGCTTCAGCGCGTGCAAGTTCTCCGTCTACATGGTCGTTCGTGGAGGCTCCCGTAAACAGGTTGATTTTGAAGGGCTCTCCTTTTTCATGGAGTTCTTTAGCACGTTTCGCGAGGGCAACGGTTACAACTTTGGGAGTTCCTGAGGCGGTAAAGCCTGAGAATCCCACATTGTCTCCATTCTTGATATAAGCAGCAGCTTCTTCAGCTGTAATAAAAGGGATACTCATTTGTAACGTTTAGATTTTAATGGTAAATTTGCACAAAATTACAAATTATATCCGAACTATGAATAATTTAGGGTCGTTTTTTTTACCGACAAACGATAAAAACTGCACGATTTCACGGAAAGTGCGCATAGAAACATACGGATGCCAGATGAACGCGGCAGACTCAGAGGTTGTTGCGGCTGTTCTTGGCACAGTCGGCTATGAGCTGACGGAAGATGACAGCCAGGCCTCGGCAGTGGTGTTGAACACATGTTCGATACGCGACAATGCGGAGCAGAAGATTTACAGCCGGATTTCATATTGGAAGTCGTTGCGTCGGAAGACCGGTCGGAAAATCATCATCGCTGTGATTGGCTGCATGGCTGAGCGCATGAAGGAGCATCTGATTGATGATTATGGAGTTGACCTTGTTGCCGGACCTGATTCATATCTTGAGCTGCCTGATCTTTTTGCAGCAGCCGAGGCCGGAGAGAAGGCCATCAATGTTGAGTTGAGCACAACCGAGACATACCGCGACATTGTGCCACGACGCATCGGCAGCGGAGTCGGCGGCTTCATCAGCATTATGCGCGGATGTAATAATTTCTGTTCATATTGCATTGTGCCCTACACCAGAGGGCGCGAGCGTTCGCGCGAGCCGGAGAGCATTTTGCGCGAGCTTGCCGATTTACGGTCGAAAGGGTTTAAGGAAGTCACTCTGTTAGGTCAGAATGTCGACTCCTACCGCTTTACGGATGCAGAGGGGCAGACCACCGATTTCCCGTCGCTCCTTGCGCTTGTGGCCGAGGCGGCTCCTGACATGCGCATCCGCTTCACAACGTCTCATCCGAAGGATATGAGCGACGAAACGCTCCACACCATGGCGCGTTATCCGAACATTGCGCGCCACATCCATCTCCCGGTTCAGAGCGGGTCGGACAGTGTGTTGAAGAATATGAACCGCAAATACACCCGCGAGTGGTATCTTGACCGAGTGGCAGCCATTCGGCGTATTCTTCCCGACGCCGGATTGTCGACTGATTTATTCACAGGGTTTCACGATGAGAGCGAAGAAGATTTTCAGCAGACACTCTCACTGATGCGCGAGGCAGGGTTCGACTCGGCATTCATGTTTAAATATTCCGAACGCCCCGGCACATTCGCCTCGAAACACCTTCCCGACAATATTTCCGAAGATGTCAAGATTGAGCGTCTTAACCGCATGATAGCGTTGCAGAATGAATTGTCAGCCGAGAGAAACGCCGCCGATGTAGGCAAAGAATTTGAAGTGCTTGTCGAAGGCACCTCGAAGCGTAGTGCCGACGAATTGTTCGGACGCACATCGCAAAACAAAGTTGTAGTCTTCCCGCGTGGCACGGAGAAACCGGGCGATTTTGTCAAGGTGCGCGTCATTTCGTCAGGTTCGGCAACTCTTAAGGGAATCAGAATCAACGACTAACCCCACCTTTCCTTCAGTCTTGATGAAATGTAATAGCCGGTTTGACAACTACATGTCGAACCGGCTTAATTTTTCATGTCCTGAAGAACATGAAACCCTTAATTGGAGCTATTTTAAACTTATTTGGGAGTGATGGTGAAAGTGATGGTGCCCGGAGTGTCGGCCGCTCCTTTTTTCGGCGACCATTTAGCACCTTTTGCAGCGTTTTCGCACGCCTTTCTGATTGCAGCCGTTCCTCCTGAACGCGCCTTAGCTGAGATTACGAGTCCATCAGCATTGACAGTGACATCAACCTTGACAATTGTTTTTTCGCGCAAAGCGACATCCGGTTGCGGACAGCTGATGAATCGTCTGCCCGGAGCGTTACCGTTTACGCCGACACCCTCACCACCGGCACCTGAGGCAGCTCCGCCCTGATTGAATCCCTTGCGCATGTTGGCCGCCAGAGCATCCTTTTCCTGCTTCTCGCGGGTGTTTTCAGTCTTAACGGGATTAGGAGCAGGGTTGTCGCTGCGTTTCATTTTCGTTTCGGAAGGTTTTGCAGAGGCCACACTTGTCTGAGCCTCGGCAGGAGGTTCCGGAGCGTCGCCCGCCTCTTCGACTCCTTTTTGGAGAGGCGCGGGCTCATCGTCGAAACGCGACAAATCCTCACCGGCATCATGAATCAGTTCAGGGTCGAGAAACATCTCTTCATCCTCCATCGGCTCAGGCATCGACGCCGCAGCGAGGAGAGCCTTATCGTAGGTCACGCCACCGAAATAGAGAGCGACAACGGCTGCCAAGACGAAGAAAAAGGTGGCAACCGCTGCGATTATTTCCTCTTTTGTCGGATGTTTCTCATTGAAGGAATCTGCCATGACTCAAAGACACTGTTTAATTTTCGGAAGACTGAGAATAAGCGGCCGAAGGTGACGCCGCGCGTGTGGCAAGCACAAGGCGCAATCTGTTACGGGCAGCAAGGTCAAGAATTTCAATAACCTTCCCGTAGTCGACTCTTTCGTCGGCATACAGAGCCACGGAACGCAGCGAATCTTGCGATTGGATGCGTCGCAGCGACTCAAAGAGTTCTTCAGACGAGACTTTCTTTTCGCGAGCGAGGAGAATGTCGTCTGAATTGCGGTCTTCGACGAGATAATAATTTGCAGCAGAGTCTACATAGACCTCCGTCACAGGCTTAAGAGCAGTCTGTTCGGTGCTCTGCGGCAGATTGACATCAATAGCCGAAGGGAAGATAATGGTGGAAGTGACCATGAAGAAAATCAGGAGGAGGAAGATGACGTCGGTCATCGACGACATCGAGAAAGCCTCCATCGGTCTGAACGGTTTCTTAAGAGCCATAGAGATTAAGCAGCAGGTTCGTTAAGGAGGTCCATGAACTCCATTGATTTTCTTTCGAGGTTATTCATGACCCGGTTCACTCTTGAAACGAGGTAATTGTAGGCGAAGAGCGCGACGATGCCGACCACAAGACCGGCCACGGTTGTCACAAGCGCCTGATAGATACCTCCGGCAAGCACGGTTATGTTTGCGCCCGTTCCGGCTTTTTCGAGCGAGAAGAAAGCTTCGATCATACCGGTTACGGTTCCGAGAAATCCGAGCATCGGAGCGCCGGCGGCAGTTGTCGACAGCCAGGTAAGACCTTTACCGAGACGAGCCACTTCGATGTTTCCGGTGTTTTCGATAGCCACCAGCAGATCGTTCATCGGGCGTCCGATACGGGTCACACCTTTAAGGATAAGACGCGAATAAGGAGTGTCGGTCTTACGACAAAGATTTTCTGCGCTCTCGAGGTCACCTTCATGAATATAATCTCGAATTTTCTTCATGAAAGAAGGGTCTTCTTTCTGCGCTTTCGAGATGGCGAGAGAGCGTTCAATCAGGATGTAAATGCTGACCACCAGCAGCAGAGCGATAGGAATCATGATGTAGCCGCCATCCATTACGAGCGACCAAAGAGAAAGTTTTGCCATTAGAATCTGGATTAGAGCATCCGGCTCCGGATAAATGGTGATCTGTCACCTTATCAACGAGGAGTTTTTATGCTGTTTTTACTTTTGGAGTTGATGGAGATATTCAGAGATAGTTTTTTCAATGCCGAGATAAAGCGCGTCGGCAATGATTGCATGTCCGATGCTCACTTCGTCGAGCAGGGGGAGGCTCTTATGGAAGAAAGCGAGGTTTTTGAGGTTAAGGTCATGACCGGCGTTCAGACCGATTCCCGCCTTTCTGGCTTCCTGAGAAGCGAGGATAAAGGGAGCGACAGCCGCATCGCGGTCGGAATCATAATTATCGGCGTAAGGCTTGGTGTAGAGTTCCACTCTGTCAACACCTATTTCGGCAGCTTTTCTCACCTGCACCGGGTCAGCCTCGACAAAGAGTGAGGTTCTGATGCCGGCCTGGCGGAGCCGGGCAAGAATCGGGGTCAGGAAGTCAGCGTTTTTCACCACATCCCAACCTGCCGAAGAGGTCAGTGCATCGGGAGCGTCAGGCACGAGAGTGACCTGAGCCGGACCGGTTTCAATTACGAGTTTGAGGAAATCATCCGAAGGGTAACCTTCGATGTTGAACTCCGTTGTCAGAACCTTTTTGAGGTCTCCGACATCCTTACGGGTTATGTGGCGTTCGTCAGGGCGCGGATGAACGGTTATGCCCTGGGCACCGAATTTCTCGGCATCCTGCGCGAATTTCACTACGTCAGGCACATTTTCGCCGCGAGCGTTACGCAGCGTGGCGACCTTGTTGATGTTGACACTCAGTCTTGTCATGATTACTCAATAATTGATGCGATATGCGCTCCGATATAACTTATCAGTAGCGAAAACGTTTATAAAATAAAGAGACTTTGCTCGCAAGACCACGCAATATGCAGGCGGACAATGCCCGAAAACATAAAAAACTGCACGGTTTTGAGATTTTTAACCTCGGAGTCCCTATTTTCGGCACGGAATTTGTATCTTTGACCTGTCAAAGAAACAGAAGCCGATTCAGAACGCAAAAGTAGGGAATTTTTTTGACAAGACAAAACATAATGGTAACAGCACGCGACATACTCACCCTTCCGGCACCCGGCTACACCGGCGCAGCCGCCCCGACAATCGATGGTTCGACACCGATTATCGAGGTTATGCACCGCCTGTTGGCATCGCCCACCGACACACTTGATGTTGTCGAGGGGAACGTCGTCATCGGGTCGATCGACCTCCGGTCATGTCTCGAAGCCATGTCGCGCGTCATTGTAAACCGAGGAGACACGTCTCTCGTGGAGCTTGAATGTGCAAGAGAAGATTATTCCGCATCGCGCATCTCGCATGCAGTTGAAGACTCCGGTTCGCATGTGACGGATATTTATTCCATCCCCGACGGACCTGACAGGATGAAGGTAATCCTCCGGATAAGGTGTGAAGACCCTTCGGCCGCCATCCGCAGTCTCGAACGATATGGATATGAGATTGATGATGTGCGCAGCCGCTCATACGCCGACTCGGAAGCTTACGATTTGAGGATAAGGGAACTTCAGAACTATTTGAGTATATAATTTGCCGACAGACAGCAGCTGAGCCAATCGTTTGTCCGGCAGTCATAAGAAAATGGAAAAACGACGAGTATCAATCTTTGGAAATTTCTATCAAGGCCTTCATCTCCCGGCCTTGAGTTCGTTTATAATCAATCTGAGCAACAGCGGATTTGAAGTGATGATTGAAGAATCGTTTGCGTCTTATCTCAGAGAGAAACGGTCGTTTCCCCACGGTGACTGCCACACATTCGAGGAATACGACGGCCGTTCGGAGGCCGTCATAAGTGTCGGAGGCGACGGCACCTTCTTGCGCACAGCGCGAGCCGTCGGAGAGTATGCCACCCCGATACTCGGATTAAACACCGGTCATCTCGGATTTCTGTCTCATTCAACACTTCATGAGGCAGCCGATGTCGTGGAGTCTCTTTTGGAACAGAACTATCGGATTGAGGAGAGAATGTTGCTTGAGGTTAGCGGCGAGGGTTTGCCTGATGATGTCTGGCCGTTTGCACTGAATGAAGTGGCCATTCTGAAAGAGGAAACAGCGTCGATGATTAACGCATCCATAACTCTCAACGGTCATTTTCTTGCCGATTATCTTGCCGACGGAGTCGTTATATCGACTCCCACCGGAAGCACAGCCTATAATCTTGCAGCCGGCGGCCCGCTGTTGCAACCCACATTAAGCTGTATGGCTATCTCACCGATCGCGCCCCACACGCTGACAATGCGACCGATGGTTGTAGAGAGTTCATCGGAGATAACGGCAATAACGACCTCGCGTTCGCACCATTATCGTGTCAGCCTTGACGGCGACAGCTTCCGCATGGTGTCCGGCTCGAACATATCCATAAGGAAAGCGGATTTCTGTGTGCGGATTATTCTTCGTCCGGAAGATAATTTTGCAGCGAGTCTACGCAATAAGCTCTTGTGGGGTCGACGGTAAATTGCCACGGTGTGGGAGAAGTACGTCTTATTATCCAAACTGACGTATAATTTATGGATTAAACCAATAAAGGGCAATCGTTATAATTATCGCAATAAATATTTTAACAAATTGAACTTTGATTCCCATATCATCTTTCTTTTTTAGTGCACGAACCAAATCCCTAAACAAAAAGAAATAGATGACGATGAAAAATATAGTTTCAAAAAAGCATATAATACTCATGGTCAGCCCCAATATTTGTATACTTTTTATTCGGGTGTAAAATTATAAAATAATATTACAAGTCACAAATATCTTTTATAAGTAGGTTGTGAAAAATAATATATCCTAAGCTGCGTGGGTAAAATTAACATCAGGCATAGGAGTGGTTAAAGTATGATTGTGTGTTGAGGATGTGTTGCCGCGGTGGGGAGGATCACGTCTCTGAGCGTGGAGAAGGGGATAATGAGCGAAAGGGGTATGAGTCAAAAAGAAACTTTTGACTCATACCCCTTCGAGATATATTCGACTGTTCCGGAGTTGTCCGGATTGGTTTGTTAGTCTGTCGTTTTTTTATCGAATGTTATTTTGCAGCTTCAGCAGTAGGAGCTTCAGCAGCGGCAGGAGCGGGTGCAGCCTCAGCGGCAGGAGTAGCGGCAGCAGGAGCCGGAGTGTTTGCCGGAGCGGGCGCAGGAGCTGAAGTAGCAGCGGGCGCGGGAGCCATAGAAGATGCGATTACAGGGGTTTTGATTGCAAAAGAAGCGCAGATGCTGACCACGCAGATGAAGATAGCGAGACCCCATGTTGCTTTTTCGATAAAATCAGTAGTCTTGCGATAACCCATATACTGGTTTCCGGCAGAATAGTCAGAGGCAAGACCTCCACCTTTTGATTTCTGAATCAGCACGGCTCCGATAAGGAGCAGACAAGCCAGTACGATCAGGATGCTTAGGAAAATATACATACTTGTAAAAAATGTGTTGTTTTTTAGTATAGTTAAACGCTCATCAGCCCATGCAAATCAGTGCTGAAGAGTGTCTTTTTTTGGTTGTTCGTTAAGAATCAGCTTCTCAAGGAAGCGGATTTGGTCTGCAAAGTAAATACTTTTTTCCGGATTTTTCAAATTTAATTCCTTAATAATGTCAAGTGCTTTCGAATAATTCCGGTTTTTGATAAGAATTCTGGCGAAACTTTCGGTCAGAGCGGCGGGTTCGGTTGCAGGCTGCGGCTCTGAGCGACGCGGTTTCGGAGTCTTCGGTGGCACGGCTTTGAGAAAGCTGTCGATGGCACTTGCAGTTTCATCCGAGGGAGAATCATCCGCAGAAGCTCCATCATCAAGAATCATCGAAGCATAGTCGATTGCAGGGGCTTGAATCGGCACCACACCGCTATCGGGGGTTGTGATAGGAGGCTCGCTCATATCAGGCTGGCTCTGAGCCGCTGTTTCCTTACGAACGATTCTGTCGGCAGGTACATCATCGTTATCAATCCCTTTCTTTCCGAAGTGTCGCAGAAAAATTTCGATAGTGTCTTCTGTGCCGGGAGTGTCGGGATTAGCGTCGCCATAGAAATCGGATATGGATATTTCCGTCAGACCGAGCAGGTCAGAGAGAGCATCGCTATCGCCGACATTAGCTGCAATGCGCCTTCTGAGAGTCAGGGCACGTTGAGAATCTGTTGTTTCCGCCAGTTCCGAAATCATCGGGCGGAGGAAATAGGGGTATTGTTCTCTTTCCATAGCTTAATTACCAATTACCTAATGTAGCGTTAAAAATCAGGTCGACAAGTTCTTCGGAGATTTGCTGACACAGCTCATCCTGCACGTCGGTCAGCATAAGAGATGAGGAAAATTGCCGGAAAGCTGAAAACGACTGATCAATGTCGTTTGAAGGGTTTTTCTGATCGGTATATTTCACTCTGACGGTAATTGTCAGACGGGTTTCTGTTGCGTAGGCATCTTCACCGACAGCCTGAGGTGTCAGAGAATAACCGGTTATTTCGCCGGTTAGTTCGAGGTCAGACGAGCCGTCGGTTGTCTGAAGTCTGGTCTGACGTGTGATGGCATCAAGTAATTCGTTTTCAAACGTTTGCTGAAGAGGAGGATAGACCAATGCAGCCCGGATTGGAAATTCACCGACATGTATCGTGCGATAGATGTCATAGTTTAAGGCCGAGCCGTTGAACTTGTAGGAGACCGTGCATCCGCCGCATATCAGGAGCACCGTCAATGCGTAAGCCATCTGAACGGAAGCATAGCGACCGAGCAGAGAAGAGAGAGAAGAGAGCAGAGAGGAGAGAAAGGTTAGCAGAGAAGAGAGCAGAGTGTCGACAGAGCGTCTAAGGGATTGAAACATTTGAAGAATCTGATTATGTGTCAGTAGTCATTAATTTAGTTAAATTACGACGCTTAAGTAAGATACTTATTGCAACTGACTTAAATTATAACGGCAATCCGAACTCCTTTATTTTTCGATAAAGCGTTCGCGGAGAGATGTTGAGTTCTTGTGCTGCCGCCTTCTTATCGCCGTTATTTCGGGCCAGGGCAGCTTTTATGGCATCTCGCTCGGCATCTTCCAATGAAGCGGGGTGAGAGGGAGGGGGAGTTTCAAATTGCGGGATAACGGGATGAAACGGATAAGGTGTCAGCATCCCCTTTCCGCCGGTGTTGACATCTACGGCTGTTGTCACAACCGGAGATTGAGTATTGTCGGGAGAGTCGCCATGGAGTTCGCGGCGAAGCTGCTCGACTTCCTGACGCAAACCGAGCACCATCTGCCAGAGAAGTTTACGCTCATGGTCAGACATCTCTTTCGGCGAAGCCACCACCGGGCAATCTGTCTGTCGGCTTGCCGGCAGGAGGTCCATCATATCCATGCGTGTTATTTCCTTTCCGGCATTGAAGAGCGCGAGCTGTTCGACAACGTTTTTGAGTTGTCTGACATTGCCCGGCCAACGGTAGACCATCATGACACGCTTCGCTTCCTCTGAAAAAGAGATAGGTGCGGTCATATAGTTTTCCGAAAAGGAAGACGCAAATTTACGAGCCAGCAGGAGTACATCGTCGCCACGGTCGTGGAGAGACGGGACATTGATGACAACGGTCGAGAGACGATAATAGAGGTCTTCTCTAAATTTCCCTTTAGCGACAGCCTCCTGGAGGTTGACGTTTGTTGCCGCCACGACACGGATGTCGGTTTTCTGCACAGTCGAACTGCCGACTTTGAGAAACTCACCGGTTTCGAGCACACGGAGCAGACGTGCTTGTGTGGTGAGCGGCAATTCCGCCACCTCGTCGAGGAAGATTGTTCCGCCGTCGGCCTCCTCGAAATACCCTTTTCTGGTGGAGACGGCACCCGTGAAGGCTCCTTTTTCATGACCGAACAATTCCGAGTCGATAGTGCCTTCAGGAATAGCACCGCAGTTAACGGCTATATATTTCTTATGCTTACGCGCTCCGAACTGGTGTATGATTTTCGGAAAGAACTCTTTTCCGGAACCACTCTCGCCGGTGACGAGCACCGATAGGTCGATCGGGGCCACACGCACCGCCCGTTCGATTGCGAGAGCGAGAGCCTGCGAATTGCCGATTATGGAGAATCGTTGTTTAACGCGCTGAACTTCTTCGTTAATTTCCATGAATTGAAATCAAAGAATTAAAATTAGGCAACAGATGAAGGTCTTGACATTGAGACAAGTCTCAGAAGCTGAGCTGAATCATGCACTGAAGGCGATTATCGTGCGCCTGAGTTCCGTCATAGTTCATCCGTCGGCCATAGATATATTCCACACCTGTCTGGATGTTGGAGGTTATGTTCCAGAATAGATTGCCGGTGACATACTGTGCCCATCGGTACATGTCGCCCCATGGAGTTGTGTCGGCAGCTCCGTCGGCGAATGTCTTGGCGTATGTGCGCACATGAGAGTAGGAGGCAGTGGCAAAGACGTTGTCGGAGAAATTATATTGCAAACCGGCAAACGCACCCCAGGCCTTGACAGGGTTCAAGCGAGACGGGTCAGACGGATCGGGCACCATGTCGAGGCCTTCGCCATCGAGGTCCTGGATTCGCGATGCGATTCCGTTGCCATAGAGAGCCTGCCAGAAGCCGGTCAGACGCGGACAAATCTCCGAGCTTCCTGAAATCATCACGCCATAGCCGGGTTTGTCGACGGTCTTTCCCGAAGTCATGTCATGATAAAACAGGTTTCGGAGTATGGCCGAGAAGCGCACCCATCCGCTTCCTTCATTCCAAGAGTAGCTGATGAAGGCGGGGATGTCAGGCACACGTTGATATATTCCGGCGGTACGCGAGGCATTGGTCGCACTGAAGACAGGCATCTCCAGACCGGCACCGGCCGACCATTCTTTCTTTTTACCGAACAGGAAGGTGTAGTTTACAGTCCCGACCTGAATGGCAGTCGAGGCATTCGGACCCTCATAGTCGATTGTCGGAGCGGCTGCCGACGGATCGGAAAAAAGAGAATAATCATAGCCGGCTTCAAGGCCACGATACTTCAGATAGGCAAATTCGAGCGAAGGAGTGTAGTTGTCGAGAAAGGTCATGCCAAGGAAGGCACCGACCTGATTGGATGTGCCCGGAAGGGCAACGAAGTTAAGATTCAGGTGACTTTGCATCGCGCTGAATTGAAAGAGCCCCTTATTCATGGGGTCGCCGGGTGTCGGGATTGCGGCTGTCACAAACTCATTCGGATTGTCGATTACGGATCCGAAGTCATAGCTTGCGGTCGCCTTGACATAGCCGCTTATGCTGAGATAGAACTTCTCGTCTTTACCGACAATTGCAAAGCGAGGTCCCGGATGATGAAACTCCTGCGGAGAATTGTTGTCGAGGATAGAGTGCACCTTCTCTTCGTCAGCATCGTGGACAAGAGTATGGAGTGAATGATGTTGGCTTTTGTCCGGTTCGATATGAGAGAAAGCCGGAAGAGCTGTCAAAGCAGCAGCCAGAGATATGAAGATACGGGTAGGATTCATCGTTCAGTCAAATCAGTATTGTTCGGAAGAATTGGGAAAATCTGAATTCTTCACATCGTTGATGTAATTTTTGAAGGCATCTTTCATGATGTCGCCCAAATTGGCATATCGACGCAGGAATCTGGGGGAGAATCCCTGATTGATTCCAAGCATGTCATGCATAACGAGCACCTGACCGTCGACACCCCCGCCGGCGCCGATGCCGATTATGGGGATTGTCAGTTCCGAAGCAACGCGGGCAGCCAGCTCAGCCGGCACTTTTTCGATTACGATTGCGAAGCAACCGGCATCTTCGAGCAGGTGAGCGTCGGCAATAAGTTTCTTTGCCTCTTCCTCTTCTCTTGCGCGGACATTATATGTGCCGAACTTATTGATGCTCTGCGGAGTGAGACCGAGATGTCCCATAACGGGAATACCCGCGCTCAAAATTCTTTCGACACTCTGGATTATCTCTGCGCCACCTTCGATTTTGACAGCTTCGGCATGACTCTCTTTCATGATTCGGATTGCCGAGGCCAGAGCTTCCTTAGAATTGCCCTGATATGAGCCGAAGGGGAGGTCGACCACAACCAAAGCTCGTTTCACACCTTTCATCACCGATTTGGCGTGATAAATCATCTGGTCGAGAGTGATTGGTAACGTGGTGACATTCCCGGCCATCACATTTGAGGCGCTGTCACCGACGAGGATTGCGTCCATGCCGGCTTCATCGATAAGCTTGGCAGAAGAGTAATCGTAGGCTGTAAGCATAGAGATTTTTTCTCCGCGTTGTTTCATCTCGATGAGACGTCGGGTTGTGACCTTACGTCCGTTATCAATAGTGTTTGTTGACATCGTCTTAAATTTGTGTTTAAGGAAAAAAACTATTTAAAAGATAGCTCTTTTTTACAGGTGGTTATGAAATAATTAAGATTATGATTATCAGGAGAGAGAGCGAGTGAGACGGCGCAGTGTTATCCATTGAATCGAGCCGACAGCCAACAGAATGACAGCAGCAGAGGCGATTCCTATAATGTCGGGCATAAACAGCACCATAGCGACGAGCGAAAAAATCAGCATGATGTTTAGAATCAGCAACATGAGTGTCAGATTTGTTCTCTTTGTCTCAAGTTGTTTTTCCGACTCGCGGTTGCGTCTTATCATATTATGCAGAAGACGCCGGGTCGACTCTCCCCAGTCAAGTCTGACGCGCGCTGCCGGCGAGGGGTTGACGGCAATATTGTTGTCGTGAGCTATAGATTCGATAAACAGGTCGTCGTCGCCTCCTTCGAGAAGCACACCTCTTGAATAACCCTTATTAGAGAAGAACAGGCTTTTACGGAAGGCGAGGTTATAGCCAGACCCACGATAAGGTTTTCCACAAAGCGCGGCATAGACCCAATTGGCAGTGCGCATAGAGAACCCGAGTCGTCTGAACGGGCGTGCCAACACTTTGAATTGAGAAAAATCAGCAGAGGCAGTGGCCAGAACGGCACCACACTTTTTATCGCTGAAAGGTGTTGCCAGCGAAAGGAGCCAGTTTCGACCAAGCGGACGAGCATATCCGGTTGTGGTGACTATAATATCTTTTTTAGCAGCCTTTATGCCGATTGTCAGAGCCAGTTTATGTCGGCTCAGCACCTGTGAACCCGGAGGGATGAATGTGAAATATATCCGTTCGTTACCTTCAAACTGTTCCGCAAGCATGGCAGTTGCGGCAGCCGAGGCATCGTTGACGACAATAATCTCGAAATTGTCATAATTCTGTTCAAGACAATATTCAAGAAACGTATTGAGCGTTTCATTGTCACCCTCTGAGTGAACCACAATTGAGATTCCCGGCAGGGAGCTATTATTGTTGACAGATGAGAGTGGCTTCTTATCATCTTTCGTTTCGGCAGCAATAACTGCTTCGGGGTCTGATTCTGCATCGGCAACCATCTCCGCTTCGGAGTCTGATTCCGGTTGAAAAGCGTCATTTTCCTCATCAAACGACTCCAACGGGATTCCGGAATCCTTGTCGGCTTCGCGTCTGACCACACGGAAAGGTCGAAGTGCGAATATCACTATGATAAAAGAGATTGCCAAAGCCACGAGAGAGGCATATATGAAGGGGAGGTCGAGAGAAAAGTTGACATAATAATCCATAGTTTTCAGAACTCTGAGAAGAACTTAGGTTTAATGACAATACCGGCACGCAGGCGGGAGTGAAATTGATTGTAGTCAAGCAGGTTCTCTCCGTAGCCGTTGTAATACTGGAAGAAAAGATACTGATTACTCTTTTTGTAGATTCTCCAGGAGAATTCCAGAATCGTGTTGAAATTAAGATTCCAACCGCGGCGTTTGACGAAGGTCGCGCCTAAAATAAATTTACGGTCTTTCAGACTGACCTCAAATCCGGATTGCCAGATTCCGGAATATTTGAGGATGTCGCGGTTGTTACCACTGTCGACAATCGGAATCCAGAATTTTGAGTGGACCATCAGAAAGTCGCTGACGAGCACAGAGCCGGAGAGAGAAATCTTGTTCCACGAACGCGACTGAATGGAATCTCTGCCGTTGCTTTCGTGTTCAAGAATCAGAGTCAGTTTTCCGACATATCTGTTTTTGATGAAGAAAGGTTTCGACCAACCGATGCCAGGATTGAAATTCAGGTCGCGCATAGGCATGGAAGGCTCAAACACGTTCCACATCACTTTCTGAGAGAAGAAAAGATAGATGTAAGTATGCCAGGGAAGAGTTGCCTTAGTCAGTCGCTGTGCAATAGAAATCTGAAACTTCACATCGGAGTTTGTCTTTGAGGGGCGTTGATGCCCGATTGAGGTGCCGATTGTGAAATAGTTATCCTTATAAAGACCGAAATACGGTCCATAGTCGAGTTCATTTTTAATGGAATCGACAAACTCCTCCTGATTCTCGACCCTGATTAGCTGTGCCGGAGCTGAAATCGAGAAAAGAAGGAGGATAAAAAGTAAAATTATGCGTGTCGTCTTACAATGAGACGAAAAATCCTTCATCATAAAATCGCAATTTAGGGGGCAAATTTAAGGAATTTTTCTGTCGTGACCAAAAACAAATCAACAGTGCGGTCAATGTCGCGCCGACTCTCAAGGAAAGCACCCGGCAATGCAGTGTGTGCCAATGAGTAAAACTGCAATCTTTCAGCGAGATGATTGCTGACAAAATCGCGAAGTTCCGATTCTGTTTTTCCGGCCACAAGAGGTCGTTTGCTCCCCCCTGCCAGCAGGCGTCTGACCAGACAATCCTTATCGGTGTCCATGAATACGGTCAATCCTCTGGAGTTCATCCACTCCATGTTGTTATCATGACAAGGAGTGCCCCCTCCGCAGGCAATCACCACATTTTCAAACTCACCGACTTCCCGAAGCATCTCTTTCTCGATTTTTCTGAAACCGGCTTCACCGACCGATTCAAAAATCTGAGCCACACTCTTGCGGAAACGTTGAGTGATGAAGAAATCAAGGTCGATGAAATCCCAATTCAGCCGTCGGGCGAGAGCCCTGCCGAATGTGGTTTTTCCACTCCCCATGTATCCGATTATAAATATAGGTTTCATTATGTCATTTTTTAATCCGCAAACGGTCGGAAGGAGAAAGTGAACGGATGAAGTTACGTCTGGCTTCCTCTTTCAGTTCCGCCTTTTTAAGCGCGCGGTTGCTTTCTCTGATGAGAGATGAATCGGCAAGAAGAGTCCCCAGATCGCGTCGGAACGAGAAGAAGACCTTC
Organism: Bacteroidales bacterium; assembly: GCA_014800535.1. GTDB lineage: Bacteria > Bacteroidota > Bacteroidia > Bacteroidales > Muribaculaceae > Lepagella. The sequence continues at coordinate 32,425 of JAAVFW010000023.1, read as the reverse complement.
TCTTCATTGACCACAGTGTCGTCGAGCTGCATCCCCAATCCGCGGAAGGCGGAGAAAGACATCCCATTCAGCAGGCTGTCGGTCAGGGCACGCGCCCGGTGCAGCTGTCCGGCATCGCGCAGGCGCATGGCGTTGCGCAGAAGGTTTGAGCGCATGAACGACATTATTTTCCCCGACGTGTCGTCAACATAAACACCGCTTTCAACACCTCCGAAACGCAATTTCGGGAGTATGGGTGCGATTGTGTCGGATTCATTTCCTGACTTCAACACGCGGGTAAAGACACCCTCGGTTGTTTCGTCGAAAAGTCCGGCGAAACGGTCGGAGGGAACATTTTTCATCCAGACAATATGCCGACTTTCTTTTCCGGCAGCCGTTTCGGTTGCGATAATATCAATCATGGCGAGTTGCCATGCAGTCAGGAATCCCCCCGGAGCTTTCCCGAACGCCCGGCGGACGTCGAACATTCTGCCGTCAGCAAGGCGCAGACAAGTCGTTTCGAGAGTCGGCTCCATGCTGTCGGATAATTCATATAAATGTCGGAGTGCTGTCACAGCATCACGCTCAACAGTGTCTGTTGCAAGTCGAACCACCGAATATCTGCCGTAAGCAAAATCAGTCGCACGCCCGGTCATTCTCAATCGTTCTCCGCCGGGACGGATGGGGGAGGAGAGTTGTCCCGGATACCAATCGCTGCCCAGATAGGAAAGTGAGACTACAATTATGTCACGACGGATTCCAAGCACATCCTGCGCATACCACAGAGGGAAGGTGAAATTGTCGCCATAGACAAACAGCACGCTTTTCGGCGGACATGATTCAAGAATCATCTGAGCATAGTCTTCAGTGACTCTTCGTCCGCTCCGGTCATGGTCATCAAGATTGACAAAGAAGAGCATCGCTGAAACTGCCACGGCACACATAGCGGCACCAACGGCACGAATGGTTGTGACCGGATTCCGTCTGCCGGCTAATGCCCGGAGACCGACTGTAATCCAGAGGGAGAACGCGAAGAAAGAGCCGAGAAATGAATAGTCACGCTCACGAGGCTCGCCGAAATTCTGATTCAGATAAAGAGCGATTGCCGGGCCGGTCAGCATAAAAAGCACCGCTATGAGCAGACAGATACGCCTTCCGTTCTTCCCTGAACGCAACAGAACGATGATGCCGGCAATGCCGAGGAGGAAGGGGATGAAGTAGAACACGTTTCGGCCGGGGTTATCTTCCTTCAACTCGGCCGGAAGTTGCGACTGGTTGCCGAGCATCAATGAATCAATGGCATCAATGCCGGTTATGAAGTTTCCGTGTTCAATCTCACCTGTTGTATGGACATCATTCTGTCGTCCACCGAAGTTCCAGAGCAGATAGCGGAAATACATATAACCGAGCTGATATCCGCCTAACATGCGGAGGTGTTGGCTGTAGGTTGGGCGGAGAGCATGGCGGGTTGCCACGTCTGTTTCACCATGACGCAATCTGACAGGTTTTCCGAGAGAATCGACAGCAGCCGAGACAGTCACCTCACCCATCGTTTCGGGAGACATCCCCGTCCAGGCCTCATACGCCTTCATGCTCCCCTCGTCACCTTCTACAATGCGCGGAAAGAACATATTGAGCTCAGGGGTGTAGATGAGTTCGTAATAATGATCGGTTATTATGTAGCCGTCACCATGATGCGCCATGACAGAGCGGTTGACAGCGGAATCTGCCGACGTAAGAAGTCCGGTGCGCGAGCTCAGGCGCGCATTGGTGATTTTGCGTCGGTATTTTCGTCCGCGCACTTTGCGGGCCACACTGTTATAGGAATATAAAGTGTCGCCCGAAGCCGTTATCTCCACTTTTTCCTCAACCATCGGTCGGCTTTGTGGAGTGCGCCCGTAAAAGAGGGGGCGGGCGCCATATTGCTTTCGGTCAAGATAATCTATAAACGAGAAAATGTCAGACGGTTCACCCTGATTCATCGGCGGATGTGCTGCGCTCCGTATAATTATAAGGGAGTAGCATGAAAAACCGACAAGGATAACCGGAAGACACCATAGGAATGTAAGAGCCTTATTTCCGAAGCGCACCACGGCTGCTCCTGCTGCCAGAGAGAGCAGGATTGCAATGCAGAATCCCGTAACCGATTCATCACCAATCAGAGTGACGCCGGAAAAGATAAGGGCAATGACGGTCAGGAGCGCACAAAGGTGTTTCTTACGGATGCAGAGCGGAGCCGCCACACACACGGCAAGTGTAAGGATTGCCCAGATGAGGAGTCCGGAATTGAAGGGAAGCCGGAGGTCGTTGACGGCAATAAGCTCGAAAAGCGACGCGACAAAAGGTGTGCCATGGAGCAATCCTTTGAGCATTATAATGACGGCGACGCATCCGAACAGAAAGAGAATGAGTAATCTTCTGAAGGGATGGCGGGGATTGCGCCTCATGCCGCAGATCATAAACACAACCGGGAGTACAAGCAGATTTAACTGATGCACTCCGACAGAGACACCGCAGATGTAGGCTATGAGAATAATGAAACGAGAACGCGTTGCCGGGTCAAATGAAAGGCGCTGGCGGATTGCAAGCAGCAGAGTTAGAGAGGTGAGGAAGAGTGACATGGCGTAGACCTCAGCTTCGACAGCCGAGAACCATGTCGAGTCGCACCAGGCGAAAATAAGAGCGCCGCCGGCGGCGACGATGGAATTTATAATCGCGCCCGACTTGTTTTTAGCAGGGAATAGAATGCGAAGAATCAGGAGATTAATCACACTTCCGAGGGCAACGGCAAGAGCCGTGAACAGGCCGGAGGCAAGATTGATTATGAGAGTCGGAGCAAACGGGAGAGGAATTGCCGAGAGCACTCTGTGGGTAAGGGTCCAGAAAGGGTTGCCCGGTGGATGGCCCGGCTCAAGGAGGATAGCGTTGGCGAGATATTCCGGACAATCCCAGAAAGAAGCGGAGGGTTCAACTGTAAACCAATAGGTTAGGAGCGAGAGTAAAAACACCCCCACCGGCACGGATTTGAAGAGACGAACCCTCTGTTTAGAGGATGAAAATAAATGAATATTCGCCATATTTTCAGTTGGTGCGCAAAGTTACAGAAAAATACGAAGTGAAAAAAATTTGCATAAGTAAAAAAATATATATAACTTTGCATCGCAAATAAGGGCGAATACCAGAGTGGCCAAATGGGGCAGACTGTAAATCTGCTGGTTTATACCTTCGGTGGTTCGAATCCATCTTCGCCCACAAAAAATACTCGCTAAGAAAACAGCAAATAACAATTTTTTCATGGTTTTATGGAAGGCGTTCTCGTGAGAAAACGCCTTTTTTATTTTGTCGGCGCCAAAAGTACTTTTCCCGATATTGGGGACCGGGGTCTAAATTCTTTCAGTGTGACTTACTTTTTTAGAGATAAAATTGTTATTTTTGTAGTATGAAAAATCCGGAAGTAATCAATTTTGCGGAAAATCCATCGTTGATTAGCCGCTATATGCTTGAGTTGCGCGACGTTACGATTCAGAAAGACCCGATGAGATTTCGTCGTAACCTTGAGAGAATCGGCGAGATAATGGCTTATGAGATGTCGCGTCGAATGGAATATCGTGATGTTGAAGTCGAGACACCGCTTGGAATAGCCCATTGTCAGACTCCGGCTGAGCAGATTGTGCTTGCAACGATTCTGAGAGCCGGTCTCCCCTTTCATCAAGGGTTTCTATCATATTTCGACCATGCGGAAAACGCATTTGTGAGTGCTTATCGTCGCTATAAAGAGAAGGGTGGCGACTCATTTGATGTGTTGGTGGAATATCTTGCATCGCCCAACATTGATGGAAAGACCTTGATACTTGTCGATCCGATGCTTGCCACAGGCAGTTCGATGGAACTTGGCTACAGAGCGATGTTGAAGAAGGGCACCCCGGCGCATATTCATGTGGCCTCTGTGATCGCTTCGCGTGCCGGAATTGATTATGTGAAGGATAAGTTTCCGGAAAACACCACAATCTGGACAGCTGCCATCGACGATGAGATAAACGCCCACAGCTATATAATTCCGGGACTTGGCGATGCCGGCGACCTTGCTTACGGAGAAAAAGAAGACAACTGATGCGCCTCGAAGGGATAGAGATACTGAATTTCAAGAATATAGCTTCCTGCTCGCTTGAGCTGAGCCCCGGTGTGAACTGTCTTCTTGGCAGAAACGGAATGGGGAAGAGCAATCTGCTTGAGGCTGTGCATTTTCTTTGCATGGCGCGGGGGATGAGTCATATTCCTGAAAGTTGTCTGCTTCGCCACGGCACGGATTTGCTCATGGTCAAGGGGAGATTTGCCGACGACCGCAACGTCACAGAGGAGATTAGTTGCGGCATAGTGCGCGGAAAGGGGAAGACATTGAAGCATGATGGCAAGGAATATGACCGAATCTCGGAGCATATCGGGAGATTCCCTGTTGTAACGGTCACTCCCGCCGACCATATCCTTGTAAGCGGTGGAGGCGAAGAACGCAGAAAGCTGACCGACATGGTGATTTCGCAGAGCGATGGAGCATATCTGTCGGAACTCATACGCTACACCCGTGCGCTCGATTCGCGCAACAGAATGTTGCGTGCCGGAGTGAGAGACGACATCCTTTATGAGTCAGTCGAACACGGCATGATTGAGTCTGCCCATAAGATATATGAACGTCGCAAGGAGTGGGTGGAATCGATGCGCGACACTTTCAAGAAGTATTATTCGGAAATTTCCGGCACTGATGAGGAGGCGGGCATAGCATATAAAAGTGTTCTTGCCGACGATGACATGAAGGAGATTCTGAAGCGAAACAAAGGGAAGGATTTTTCTCTTGGCTACACTTCGCGTGGTGTGCATCGCGACGATATGGAGATGACGCTGGGAGGGTACAGCATCCGTCGGCTCGGCAGTCAGGGTCAGGTGAAGACCTACACCATTGCCCTCCGACTTGCCATTTTCGATTATCTCAGGCAGACAACCGGCAAGACCCCCTTACTTTTGCTCGACGACATATTTGATAAACTCGATTCAGGACGTGTCGGCAATATCATGCAGATGGTTTCGGCAAACGAGGGGTTCGGTCAGATTTTTATAACCGACACAAACCGCGAACACCTTGACGAGACATTAGCTGCCATTTCCGGAAGCCGGAAGTTACTGAGTGTGACCGATGGGTCGTTCTCCGAAATCAGATAAGAGAGGGAAGATAAGTAATAAGTAATAGTTATTAGTTATTAGGTAGTAGGGGATAGTATAGAAAGAGATGCAAAGAATAGATTATCAGACCATCGGCGATGTGATGCGCAGCATAGTGGCAGAGAGTTCCTTCGGCCCTCAGCTCGATGAGGTCAAGGCGATTGAGTGCTGGCCTCAGATTGTCGGGAAGGAACTGAGCGGAAGGATGGGACGTCCGCGTGTCTCACGCGGCATCATGACGATAGTCACTCGCCACGCACCGTTGCGACAGGAGATGATGATGCACCGCACCAGCCTCGCTCGTGCCATTAATCAGATGCTTGGCAAAGAGGTGATAAAAGAGATAATCTTCCGGTGAGATTTTTTGCAGTCTTATCCGTGAGATAAACATAATCATAGATAACAAACTGAAAGACACTTAAGAAAGAAAATGCAGATTCCTGATCCAAGTTCATTTCGCCACCGCATGGATGTTCAGTTGCGGTTTAACGATGTTGATGTGCTCGGTCATGTCAACAACACTCAGTATTTCTCATATTATGACATGGGAAAGGCTCATTACTTCGGCGATGTCAGAGGTAAGGCTATGGATTGGCAGCGTGTTGACCGCATTATAGCCAACATAGAATGTTCATATTTCGCACCGATTGTGTTTGGTGAAGATATCGAGGTGCTGACACGCTGCCGGCATGTCGGCAACAAGAGTTTTGTGATATTGCAGATGCTCAGGGAGAAGAATACGGGTCAGGTGAAATCGGTGTGTGAGACTGTTATGGTGGGCTACGACCCGGATACTAAACTTTCGGTTGCCATCAGCGACGAGATGCGCCGTCAGTTTCATGATTATGAGGGATGGTCCGAACCTAACGGTGAGGAATAACGTTGATAACCATAAAAGAGACTTACCCAAAACAAAATATGATTGATATTGAATTAAAGCTTGCCGGACAGCAACTGAGTGCTTCCGACAAAGCGATTGTTGAAGATGTAGTTGCCAACCGCAAGACCGTTGAAACCCTTTTTGCAGAGGGGAGATACCTGGATTGTCTTGAGCGCACGATGTCTTCACTCAGGCAATTACGAGAATTTTCAGATTATGATAATCCCGAATTGAAAGTTTTACTTGTCGGTATTCTTTTCGATTTGGCAGAAATTCACTTTGAGCTGAAGGATTACAAGCAGAGTGAGAAAGAAACCGAGACCATCTTCAAGGTGCTCGGCAACATGATAAAGGAGGATGCCGAGCGTTTCGGACCTTTCCACATTCTCGCCATGGAGCTTTCCACACGCATCATGCGTTCTCGCAAGAAGGCTCTTGAACTTCTTGTAAAGCAGCAGATAAACACCGGTGCTCTTTACGAAAAAGTATCGTCGGGAATATCAGCAGCCACCGATAAGCTCGTCGATTCCCTACGCAATGTCGGACAGCTTCTGGCATCGACAGGCGACTATCGTGGCGCGATGAAGTTTTATGCTGAGGCAATAAAAATTTCCAAGAAGCGCAACGGCAGAGTGACACGCAAGGAGATAAAGATGACAATCGAGATGGCAGAAATCATGATGCGCATCAATTCGCTCGTGCCGCGTGCCAAACGACTGCTCAACGCTATTCTTCCTCATGCAATCACCCTTGAGACCATAGAGCTGGAAGAGGATATTCTGGCACTTCTGGAAATGATGGAGTCGAAGAATGAGAATGAAAGCCGCTGGAAGGTATTCATGCACAAGATAACCTCGGTTGCCAAACGCTCCAAAAAGAAGTCTGACAAAGAGGGAGAGGAGGAAAAGGTGGAAACACCTGAGAATGAAGAAGCTAAGAAAGAAGAGAAATAAACAGGACAGATATGTCAACAATACTCAATACCAACGGAGAGGCGCTGCAGATTCCCCGTGTGAATAAGGCGGATTTCAGATGTGCAGTCATCACAGCCGAATGGAACAGTGAAATAACTCATGCCTTGCGCGATGGAGCCGTTTCAGCTCTCCGCGAGGGAGGTGTAAGAGACGAGAACATAGAGCTTGTGAAGGTTCCGGGCACAGTTGAACTCGTTTATGGCGCATCCTGCCTTATGAAAGAGTGTCGCGATCTTGATGCCATCATCGTTATCGGTGTGGTGATAAGGGGGGATACTCCTCATTTCGATTACGTCTGCCAGCAGGCCGCTCAGGGAGTTGCATCCCTCAACACTTTAGGAGAGGTTCCTGTGATTTTCGGGGTTTTGACAGTTGATAACGTTCAGCAGGCACTCGACCGTGCGGGAGGTTGCCTTGGAAACAAAGGTTCGGAGGCAGCTGTCGCCGCCATTGAGATGGGCAATCTGACCCTCCGTTACCGTCGATAGAAAATATATCTGTCATAAAAGAGAACTGACAACATGAAAAAATTCAGCATAAAAGTCGCTGTCGCGGTGATTCTTACAGCCGCGACAACGGCACTCCCCATATTCGGGGCAAAAAATAAATCGGTGTTCAGCGAATTGCCGGCTTGTTATGACGGCAGCATGTCAGGTGTAAATCTTGAAGGACCTTTCTTTGTGATTCCTGATTCGCTTAGTGTTGTCAGTTGCGGATATATGTCGCGTCATGGCGCTCGTTATCTGTCGTCGGAAAAGAAGGTCAAAGGTCTCGAAAAGGGGATTGATGAGGCTCGGAAAGCAGGCACACTGACAGCGCGTGGAGAGCGATTCGCTGAGCTTGTAGCCACGGTGCGCAAGGCGAGTGAAGGGCATTGGGGGTTGCTCAGCAAAGAAGGGATTCACGAGCAGGAAGTGTTTGGAAAAGCGTTTGCAGCGAATATAATAGAGAGATTCCGGCTGCCGGAAGGTCACGCTGTAGAGCAGAACGCTGTTTCATCATACGTGCCGCGAGTTGTCGAGACAATGTATGGATTCACCTGTAACACACTGATTGACAACTTTGTTGATTTCAATTCAAAACCGCTCACCACAATTAATACTTCGGAAGGTCCGGAATATGACGATTTGACACGTTTTTTCATCAGCAATCCTACCTACAATTCATATATCCATCATGGAGAATGGAAAGGGGTATATGATGATTTTGTGAAGGATCGGATATCGGGCGATGCAGCAAGAGTTCTTCTCGGAGATATTCCGGGCAAGGATGCCGAATGGTATAGAAAGTATTCCATGGAGATTTACGGGATGCTGATGTCGCTTCGTGTCACAGGTCTTGGCGCTCCTACCACAGAATGGATGAGCGAAGGGGAATACAAGGCATGTTGGGAGGCAGCTAATCTTGACATGTATCTCAAGCGCACGCTCAATTCAGTGTCTGACGAAGCGTGTCGTGCCGCTGTTCCGTTGCTGGGGTATCTTCTTCAGGCCGACAGAGGTGAGATTGTCGAGGTGTTCGGTCATGCGGAGACTCTGATTCCTCTTGTTGCTGTGATGGGTCTTCCTTCAGGAGTGGCGCTTGTGAAGGATTATGATGAGGTTGCAGCAAAATGGAAGAACTATGAGGTTGCTCCGTTAGGGTCTAACATTGCGATTGTAACCCTTGAGAATGAGAAAGCTACGGAGAAGTATATGATGGTTTTCCACAATGGATTGGCTGTTTCTCCGATGCCTGAGAGCGGAATAGTTGTGAAGGCGGAGGATTATCTTGATTTTCTGACCAACCGGATTACTTCTTTCAGTTCGGGGGCACGCAGCAACTGAAGCACTACAAGATAGGCGGCGATTGCCACAACGGCTGTCACAATCATCGAAAGGGGAGCGATTGGAATGATGTGCAGGAAAGGGTAGGCTACGGCAGCTCCGACCAGTGCCGATGCTCCAAACGGGATGATGTTGCGAATCATGATTAAGGCGGAAAGACCTATTTTTCGTGAAGTCAGGATGAGGATGACAATAAATGTCAGAAATGAGGCTACGGCCTGTCCCCACACAAGGATGTCAAGACTTCTCGAATAGACCGTGCAGCAGAGAGCCACACCAATCATTCCGTCTTTTATTGCTTCGGTGATGATGAGTTGTTTGCCAAATCCTTTGGCAAGCAGATAGTTACAGTAAAGCGACACCATCACCACGAATATTCCGCGCACGCAAAGAATTTGAAAAGGGATGATTGCATCGTCCCATTTTGTTCCGAAAAGGGTGTGGAAGAGGGGGGTGCCGCACAGGGCGAGGAAGCCGAGAATCGGAATCACTATGAAGGAAGTCAGGCGGTCGATTCGGCAAACATGTTCGCGAAACCGTTCGGCTTCGTCCTGAAAACGTGCCATCATCGGCACGAATGTCGAGGTCAGAATCTGCGATATGGATGAGATTCCCATTTTCGACCAGCGGTCGGCCTGAGTGTATAGGCCGAGGGCACCTAACGAATCAAGGGCACCGATAACCAGCGAGTAGATATGAAGAAAGAGGGTGTTGAGAGCTGATGAGGTGAAGACACTGAACCCGATGCGGCTGATGCTTTCGAGTGATTTTCTGCTGAACACAAGAGAGGGAGTCCACCTGACAGACAACCATAGCCATAAGGTTTTAACAACAGCCATAGATAATGCTTGCACCACGAGTGCCCATACCCCGAACCCGCTGAATGCCATATATATGCCGAGACCTCCTGACACAATGAGCGCGATGAGGTTGGCAATCGCCACCGGGCGGACATCCATGTTTCTCATCAGGCGGTTGACCTGCACAATTGAGAGCGCATTGGCTACGAAAGTGAGAAACATGACTTTCGAGAGAGGTATAAGCGCCTGATTGTGGAAGAGTCGGGCTATAAGCGGGGCGCAGAACCATAAGACAGCATAAACGGCTGTCGCGACAATCAGATTAAACCAGAAGACAGTTGAATAATCGTCTTGTGTAACCTCCTTTTTTCTGAGCAGGGCAGCTCCGAATCCGCTGTCGGCAAAGAGGATGGCAAAGGCCTGAAACACGGTGAGTGCACCGATCAGACCATAATCTTCGCGTCCAAGCAGATTGGCAAGAATTATTCCCACAACTGCATAGATCAGTTGTGAGGCAAGGCGGTCAATGGTGTTCCATTTGAGTGATGAGGCTGTTTTCTGTTGCAGCGATGGAGACATCTCCTTTGTCAGGGTAAGTAAATTTCTTTAGGATTCGTGGTGTCGAGAGGAATGGCATGTCCTCCCCCTTTTTTATTGACTTTGGGCTGACCTTTATAGTAGATTTTTGTTGAGCCGATGCCTCGGATGTTGAGGTTTTCTTCAGGCCAGCATCCGATCGTGCCGCCGCCCATAATCTTACAGTCGACAGTTTCTGATTTAAGTCTGTCGGCCTGGATTGTGCCTGTGCCGACAATCGTGAGACAGGCGTTGTTGCATTTTCCGCTTAGCACGATGTTACCATGTCCGGTATTAATTTTCCCCGTCACTTTGGTTGCCTTTATATTTTCGACATTGATGGAGCCGTTGCCAATCTGAATTATGTCGAGACGCGGAGTGGGGGATACACTTTCGACCGTCACATTGAAGTCGGAGCTGTTGCTAACCTTAGTGAGATATTCGGAATAGATGTATAGCACCGGCAATTCAGGGTCGTTGACGTCTTCGGTGTTGACCTGAATACGCAGATGTCCGTTGTTGACACTGAAGATAAAAGCGTTGTCAAACCGGTCGTCACCTTTATAGGAAACACGTCCGGCGGAGTCTTCGACACAACGGTAGACGACATTTACGTTGTCGTCGACCGAGAAGGAGTGGAATTGCCCGACCGGAATATCATAATTTCTGATATGGTTATTGTTATGACCGGCATTTGAAGCTGTCACCCCGGCTACGAAGGTTGTCAGAAATCCGAGAAGCAGCATGACCCCTTTGAATTTGAAGGGGATGGAATATGTATGTTTTTTTTCAGTTTTTTTCATGCTAATATAACATCTGAAAAAAGTTTTTTTCGCAATTGGAACGATTAATTCTGTAAAAAATTATGTTCGATCTCTTCAAGAATATCAAACACTTCCTGCAAGGTGTTTGCGCGCAGCAGCTTTATTCTGGTTTCGCGGAAGTTAGGAATTCCCTTGAAGAGTGGAGTCGCAGCGAGATGGCGGCGGATGTGGAGTATGCCGCGAATTTCGTCGATATTGTCTACTGACTCCTTAATCTGCCGATGGAGCAACGCCATTTTTTCTGAAACCGAGAGCGGAGTGAAGTGTCCGTTGTCAAGAAATTCACGCACATCATGGAAAATCCAGGGCGCTCCGAAGGAAGCGCGTCCGATCATTATGGCGTCAACACCAAACCGGTCGAAAGCGCGAGCGGCTTCTTCGGGTGTGGTGATGTCGCCGTTGCCGATTACGGGAATCTTCATTCTCGGGTCATTTTTCAATTCTCCGATGAGTGTCCAATCGGCTTGACCGGTATACATCTGTGCGCGTGTGCGACCGTGGACTGTCAGAGCCTTGATTCCGCAATCTTGCAGCCGGAGACCGAGGTCGTGGATTATCTTGTTGTCATTATCCCATCCGAGACGAGTTTTGACAGTGACAGGGATGTTTACGGCATCGACGATGCGACGGGTGATAGTGAGCATTTTGGGAATGTCGCGCAGCATGCCGGCACCGGCTCCTTTTGATGCGACCTTCTTGACCGGACACCCGAAGTTGATGTCGATTATGTCGGGTTTGGCTTCTTCAACAATGCGTGCTGCCTCGACCATATCGTCAGGTTCACGACCGTAAATCTGTATCGCTACCGGTCGTTCGCGAGGGTCTATTTTTAGTTTACGCGCAGTTGAGGCGACGTTTCTGACCAGCGCTTCGGCTGAGACAAACTCAGTGTAGACCATGGCTGCTCCCTGCTCACGACACATCAGCCGGAATGAGGGGTCGGTCACGTCTTCCATAGGAGCGAGAAGAACCGGCTTCTCACCAAGGTCGATATTGGCTATTTTCATTGTGGAAGTTCCGATATAATTAGTTTATGAATCAAGATCTTATGTTGCAGGATAATGACTGGAAAATAAGCGAATCAGCAGAGTGTGAGGATGTAATGGAGGTTTGAGGCCACTGTTTCCGCCACACATCTCATCTCTTCGGCTGTTGTTGCGCGGAGCTCTTCAGCCATAATCCTGACATCGCGTATTTTGTCGTAATAAAGCAGCGATTTTGCAAGCGACATTGCCGACGATTCGCGATTGTCGGAGCTGACAATAAGCTGACCGATATATTGGTTTCGGATGCTGTCGAAGAGCCGGGCATTGAGCGGAGAGGAAGCGAGCGCGTCGAGACGGTTGCGGATGATTGTGCGGCATTTCTTGACAGAGGCCCGGTCTGAACCGAAATATATCATCATCATTCCGGTGTCACTCAGCAGGGAGACAGAGCTGTCGACGGTGTAGACAAGTCCGCGGCGATCTCTCATTTCTTGATTTAGCACGGAGTTCATGCAGGGGCCACCAAGATAGTTGTTGAGAAGAAACAGGGGGAAGCGTCTGGGGTCAGTGCGTGCGAATGTTCTGGCTCCGACAATGGTGTGGGCCTGATGTCCGTCGCGGTTTAGCTCTATGTCAAACGGTGGAGCTAACGGAGGGACTTCGCGCTGCCCGGCACTCTTCGGGAAATGCAGCTGTGAGAAATGTTTTGTGATAAGTTTCAACGCCTTTTCCGGGGCGAGAGGAGACGAGATATATAAAACCATGTTGGAGGGAGTGTAGAAGCGGTCGAGGAAGGCACGGCAGTCGGCAGAGGCTATCCCCCTGACACTTTCGGGAGTGCCGAGAATGTTGTGGGCGAGGGCTGAACCTCTGTAAGCCATCTCTTCAAATTCATCATAGACAGAATCGGCGGGAGAATCAAGATAGGAATTAATTTCCTCGATGATTACTTCTCTTTCACGGTCTATTTCGCGAGTGGGGAAGGTGGCGTTTGCAATGAGGTCGGCAAGGAGTTCGAGCGCACGCTCTTCATTTCCTGCCGGCGCATTGGTGTAGACCACGGTTTCCTCTTTTGAAGTGTAGGCGTTCAGTTCGCCGCCAACCGTCTCCATTCTGTTAGAGATGTGCCAGCTCCGGCGCCGAAGTGTGCCCTTGAAAATGGTGTGTTCCACAAAATGGGCAAGACCGAAATGTTCAGACGACTCATCGCGACTTCCGGCATTGACAGCCACACCTATATATGTTACATTCCCATCCGTGCGGCAGCCGGCGATGCGCAGTCCGTTAGGAAGAGAATGGATGAAATATTGATTATCTTTATGCAACATGACTACAAAATTAATACATGCTTTCGATTCTCGAAAATTTTTTGTAATTTTGCGCCCGATTTGGCTTATTCCGGCAGTTACTAAAGCATGAGGATTATCAGAAATCTTGTCATATTATTGCTTCCTTTGTTGATTTTATCGGCGTGCAAGCATGAAAAACATGTTGGCTCATCGATGAAGGACCTCGACAATTTAAACAAAGCGATAAATCAGGCCGACGATTATCAGCGCCTTAAACGCCGTCAGATTGACTCGTTGATAAGGATGATGAATCGCCTTCCGGATAATGAGACCTCGCACAAATGTAAGATTGCTCTTGATATTGCCGAGCGATTCAGGCTTTTCAATGCCGACTCGGCGCTGTATTACAGTGAATTGGGTTTTCGTTTTATAGACGATAACAACCCGATAAGACGAGATGAGCGCACGATGGCAATTCTTGTGCATACGGATGCTTTAAGTTCAGCAGGCGTATTCATCCCGGCTCAGGGAAACCTGAAGGTGATCAGCAAGTGGCATCTCACTCCGGAATTAAGACTTAAATATTGGGAATCGATGCGTATCCTTTATGGGTATATGCGCGACTTCTATGAGCAGCAGAGTGATATGTATGCCATTGCCGACCGAACCTGCGAGCAGTATGACGACAGTCTTCTCTCCGTTCTTCCGCCCAGAGATGTCTATTCGCGGTTTCTGAGGGGCGAGAGGTTTGTAAACTCCGGTCAGCATGAAAAGGCACTCGTGCACCTGCTTGATCTTCTTGATTCTGTGCCTGAAACCAGCCCCTATTCGGGAAAGGCAGCTTATCAGATTGCCCGAATTTATCTGGCACAGGGAGATCACTCAAAATATGTTTCATATCTGGCCCGTTCCGCCAAATCAGACATCATGGGATGTGTGCGTGAGGGCATGGCTCTGCCGACACTCGCCGACTGGATGTGGAAGAATAATGAGACTGAAAAAGCTTATAACTATGTCAATTTCGCGCTCCAGGAGGCGATTCAGGGTAATGCCCGCATCAGAACTTACTCCGTCGCAAAGTTCATGCCGAAGATTGATATGTCTTATAGGAAAAGCATCTCGGAGTCACACAACACTCTCCTTGGTGTTATCTTCATAAGTGTGTTTCTGGTGTGTGTGCTCGCTTATCTGATTTTTATTCTGATTCGCCAGAATAAGCGAACTCGCTCCAATGAGGCAAAACTTACCAAGATCTCGAAGATGCAGGAGAATTATCTTGCTAACTTCGTGGCTCTATCCTCAAGTTATGCGACACGTTTTGATTCGCTGACTAAGATTGTGGGCAGGAAATTGTCGTCAGGCCAAGCTGATGAACTTCTGAAGCTCATCAATTCCGGAAAACTCATGGACACTCAGGATGAGGATTTCCACACGTTGTTTGACTCTGCGTTCAATGACCTTTATCCGAATTTCACAGATAAGGTTAATGAGCTTCTGCGTGAGGAAGACAGAATCAGTCTCAAGAGTCCGGGCACACTGACACCGGAGTTGCGAATATACGCTCTTGTGCGTCTCGGAATCGACGAGAGCATCAAGATTGCTCAGATTCTCAATTACAGTGTCAGCACGGTTTATGCCTATCGGAATCGCATGCGAAACAAGGCGATAAATCGCGAAAGTTTTGATGAAGATGTTAGGACTAAAACTTAATTAATCCTATATCTTTCTTATATATGACTAATATTAGGGTTTATTTTTGAAAAATATAAACAGTTAATAATTAGTCAATTATAATTTTAATGATTTATATTTTACCTTTAATGCCCCGAATATTATTTGGAGAAGCAATCTTTCTTAAATAATTTTGTGGGTGAAGGAAAACCGAGGATGTAGAGACATCAAGGGTCTTCTTTCGTAAGAATAAAATTTGCTCTGCATCGGCAGTGATTTGAAGCCGGTGTCTGACTCTCAGAAGAGCTGAATAAATTCTTAATAAAGGTGTAGATATTAGAACAGGTTATAACAGGTGTTAAGAAATTCATCGCTCCTGTGAAGGAGTATATCATTCGGTTTGATACGATTCGTTTATGTTAGGTTTGTAGAAATATTTGATTCGCATTCATAAATTGGTGAGTCAAGACATTGTGAAATGTCGAAACTCACAAGAATGAATTAAGGTTCAGGGATGTCGTGAGACATTCCTGTTTCTTATATCCGGACGTTGCTAAACGGTAGAGGCAGTTGAAGAAGTCGCTCTTCTGCGGGGTTATCGGCATGATAGATTGTTACGATGGCCGATGAATTGGAGATTATGAGTTATGGCGGATAATCTTTTTCCCTTTTTACAGTGTTAAAATTATGTTATGAGTATTTGGTTAAAGATATTATTAGTGTTTGTCAGCGGTGGGATAGGAGCGTCCTGTCGACTGCTGGTGTCGACTGTCATAAAGACAAATGGAGTGTGGGAAGGATTAGCGACATGGGTCATTAATTCGACGGGATGCCTTCTAATGGGTATTTTTGCCGGATGGCTTGTTGCCAGCTCGTGGGGAAGCGAAACGAAGACAGCATTTGCGCTTCTGACGATGACCGGTTTTTGCGGAGGGTTTTCAACGTTCTCCGAGTTCACTCTCGATTGTGTGAAGTATTTCGAGGCGGGTCATCTGGGATTATGGCTTATATTCGGCACAGCCACGATTATGGTTGGTCTGTTTGCCTGTGCTTTCGGTTATTGGCTTGGACAGCGATTGTGACAAGATATAATCTCAGCCTCGATAATATGTTAATGTATATGGTGATAAGTTGAGATTATAGGCTGAAGCCGGACTCTGAGTCCTCCCGGTGTTGCCGAATTATTCGGAAGCGGGTTATTAGGAAAACAGGAGAGATAAGGTAAGGGAAGAGATAATAGGGAAAAAAGAAAAGGGCGGTGGCTCGAAAGCCTTCGCCCTTATCATAAAATAAGCAAGTTGTTTTATTATTTTATGTAGTTACTTGCCAAGTCTCGCTTTTTCGCGCTCGATGTAAGCGTCGATTGAGACATTGTTGCCGAGCTGGAACTGCGGATAATCTTTCTTGATTGCTTCGTAGCAGTTAAGAGCGTCAGCATATTTCTTTTGTTCGTCGTAGACGTTTGCTTCTTTCAGGAGGATTCTGGGGACAATTGCCTTGTTGCCTTTTGCTGAGCGCACAGCGGCATTGTAGGCGTCGAGAGCTTTGTCGTATTGTTTGAGATTTACGTAGCAGTCGCCCAGAAGGGTTTTAGCGTTTGAAGCAAGCACTTCATCTTTTGTAGAGAATTTCTCAAGATATTTGGCAGCTTCCTTATAGTTTTTGATGTTGTAGTAAGATTCGGCAGCTGAGAGGGCAGCGATGTTTCCGGCATCGGTGCCGCTGTATTCGTCTGCTACTTTTTTGTATTCTTTAGCTGCGACTGAATCGGTAATATTGGCATTGAGCTCAACTTTATTGTAGGCGTCGAATGCTTTTTCAGTCTTGGGAGCTTTATAGAGGTAAATGTATCCGAGTGTGATTGCGGCAATTGCAATGATACCGCCAAAGGCCACATAAATAGCTTTTTTGTTGGTAGCTATCCGACGGCTCATATCGTTGAGGTTTTTGTCAAGGATATCAATGCCGTTTTCTTCGGGTGTTTGATTGTTTGATGCCATTGTCTTTCTATTTGGGTTACAAAGTTAGGTAAAATATTTGGGTTATACAATTATAAACTGATTTTTTCGGTTTTTTTTTGATGATTAGTGTGTTTGTAGTAATTTCGCATTGTTAACCGCTGATTAATCCGGTTATAAAATACTCCTTTTGCAGGTGGCGACAAATCAGAGTTTGAGTCTTGAACAGCGTCTCGGATTGAGACTGAGTCAGCAGCAATTACGTTATGTAAGGTTGTTGGAGCTTAATACGCCCGAACTTGAGGATGTTGTGGAGAGGGAACTGACTGACAATCCGGCTCTTGAGAAGGAAGATAAATATGATGAGAAGGGGGAAGCGCTTGCCGGAGGAACGTGGCGCGAGTTTGCAATGCGTTCTTCGGGGTCGCGTGATGAGGATGTGGATTATGTCTCGCTGACTGCCGACCGGTCGGCCTCGCTCTATGATTATCTGCGCGAGCAGTTATATCAGCGCGATTTGAGCGAAAGGGAATTCAAGGTGGCGGAGTATGTCATTGACAGTCTTGACTGTAATGGCTATCTGCGGCGCAGTGTCAATTCTCTTGCTGATGATTTGGCTTTCAATGAAGGGGATGTGGAGACTACTCCTGACGATGTTAGAAAAGCTGTTGATGTGGTCAGGTCGCTTGAACCTTTCGGTGTGGGAGCCACGGATCTGCGTGAATGTCTTGAAATACAGTTGCGTCATAAGCCTGACAGCGAGGAGAAACGTGATGCCATAAGGATTGTGACAGAGGAGTTCCGTGAGTTTTCGTTGCGTCATGAGTCGAAAATAATGTCAAGACTCAAACTGTCGGAAGAAAGGTTGCGCAAGGCGGTTGCTCTGATCAGGTCGTTGAATCCGAAACCGGGAGCATCCGTGGGGGGTGACTATGCCGACAGCGCCAATGTCATCGTGCCCGATTTTGTGGTGGCTCCTGATGAAGATGGAGAGCTGGTGATTACGGTCAACAACAGGATTCCGGAACTTCGGATCGACGAGACTTTTTCTCAGGCCGCGCGGACATTGAAGAATAAGGCGGAGAAACGGTTGGAGAGTGCGGAGGAGGAAAAAAACAGGGAGTTTATTTTGTCGCGATATAATGATGCGCGGGAGTTTATTGCGATTCTTCGCAGGCGTCAGGAAACGTTGATGACGGTCATGACCGCCATAGTGACGATACAGAAGGAATATTTTGAAACGGCCGATCTGTATCGTCTCCGCACCATGATGCTCAAGGATGTATCGGCTTTGACGGGGCTGGATTTTTCTGTCATTTCGCGTGCTACGGCAAATAAGCATGTGGCGACCCCGTGGGGCATTTTCCCTTTGAGATTTTTCTTTAGCGACAGTGTGAGCGACAGTGCGTCACGTCAGGATTCATCCGATGATTCTGAAGGATCTGACGTCTTGACAAACAGAAAAATAGAGGCTAGGATAAGGGAGCTTGTAGAGAAGGAGGATAAGCGGCGTCCATTGAGCGATGAACGCTTGCGAGAGTTGATTGAGGAGGAAGGCCACGAAGTGTCTCGACGCACGATTGCGAAATACAGAGACAGAATCGGAATCCCTGTGGCAAGGCTGCGTAAGGAACTCTGAAGCGGGATTGTGATATTTTTCCTTTTGGTAGTATAGTTTTTTATTTGTAATTTTGTGAGAAGGTAATAAGTTGAGTGATTGATTACCACTTGCTGACAACCGATCTGATTTTTTTATCGTTTTTTGTGACTTATCTTCATTTAGTGAAATTTTAGATGAAATCAATTATAAAAATAGCCGGGGTTATCTGTTTTCTTGTTTTTGGAATTTTTGAAATTCAGGCAGTTACGGATAAGGAAATGGAGCAGGCGCGCACGATTGCGGCAAAGGCTTATCTGCGTTATGCCAACAATGGGTCAGGTTATCTTGACGACCAGAAGCCGACCACAATGGCAGAGTTGCGCAAAGGCTTGAAAGCAAAGGAGATTGAAAATCTTAAGACTTTTACTGCCGTAGCTTCTCCGAAAGATTATGCTTCGTGGGACAAAGATAAGCTTGTGGAGTATTGGGCTGTGACATTCTTTAAATCCGGCGGATTGATTGAAGCCGGAAAGGGTGCACGTGGAACGGTGCGCAAGCAAGTGTCGGCGATGTCGGTTTCAGCTCCTGCAGCCCCCTCAGCCAAGGAGACTCCCAAAGAAACCCAAAAAGACGCTCCCAAAGAAGCCGCGGCTTCAGAAGATAAGAGTAATAATCTCCCCGTTTCGTTGGTTGATGATGAGTCACAGGCCAAGGCATCGACTGATATGGCTGCCGATTTGGAACGCACCAAGCAGGAGGCAGACAGCATCGCAGCATTGGTGGCTGCTGATACGGGTTCTGTTGAGGAACCAAAGAAGAAGTCAAACGGCACATGGATTTATATCTCGATATTGATAGCACTCATAGCGGCTGTGATATGGCTTGTTGTTTACGCATCGAAGACGATGAATGTGAAGAACAATGAGAAGGAGAAGGTAAATCCCGGCAGCATGCCGCAAAATACAAAAACGGCTGCAATGCCGACCTCGCGCGAAAAGAAGGAAGTGGAAGCCGGAGGTGTAAGAAACGATTCGGCTCTGAAGAGTGAGTTTGCTCAGACTGTCGCTCGGAAGAATGAGGAGATACGCCTTTTGAATGAGGAGATGAAAGGTCTTGATGCTTCCTGTCGTGAACTTGAAGAAGCAAATCGTCATCTTCAAGGCGAGAATGCCAGGTTAGTGGCTGAGCTGGAAACGACGCGACATGAGAATAATGAATTGAAAGGGGAGCTTGCCAGAATCGTAGCTGAGAGTCGGGCAGCGCGTCAGCAGGTGGAAGCGGTTGGTCAGACAACGCATCCTGAGGCTGCTGCACGCAGGGTGTCGGCACCTGTGGCGGAACATCGTCCTGTTGCGAAACCGAAGAGGAGCATTTATCTGGGACGTGTCAACGCGCGAGGACTTTTCGTGAGAGCCGACAGAACACTGAATGTCGACGGCAGTGTGTATCTGATTGAAACGGAAGACGGTTATAGTGGCAGCTTCCGTGTGGTGAATGTGCCGGAGGTGTGTGAGCGAGTGCTCACTAACCCGACCCAATGGCTTGCCGGAGGGTGTGTGTCGGCAGATCTTCTTTCCACAGCCGGTATGACAGAGATTCACACAGAAGCAACCGGCGAAGCTGTGTTTGAATCCGGATGCTGGCGAGTTGTGAAGAAAGCGAAGATTTCCTACAAGTGATCCATGTCGTCATCGACATGAAACGGCATTAAGAAGGGAGAATACGGGAGTGTCACGACCGGATAAACCCACGAAGATAAAAAATAAATTTGCCGAAGTGAAAAATTATTTGTAAATTTGCATCGCAAAGAAGCCCAAATGGCGGAATCGGTAGACGCGCTGGTCTCAAACACCAGTGGAGCAATCCGTGCCGGTTCGACCCCGGCTTTGGGTACTGAACTGAGGATTCTCACCACGAGAGTCCTCTTTTCTTATTTCCACCCCTTGCAACTCACTGGTCTGCTCGAAGATAAGTTTCTGTGTTATGTTCGTACAGCCGGTTATAAGATTGCATTTATAAATTATTATCGCTAAAGACAATAGATGAAATCGGTTCGAGCCGGGTTTGGAGTGTGTCACCGCACTCCAAATCCGGCTCAAACGTCGTCGTATTCAGTATAGTGTCTTCTTATTCAGCACAGAGTCTTCTTATTCGGCATAGAGGTTTTCCTCTTGCTGAGGAATGTAATGTGCTGCCAACTTGCCGATTTTTTTCAGATCGGGTTTCTTATTGGCATAGTCAATCAATGTTCCGATAGGGTAGAGGTCCGGGTCGGATGCCGATTGAAAATCGGCGGCATCTTCAGAATAATCACCATCTTCAACTGCGTCTTCCTCGATTGCATAGTCGCTATATGCAATCGCTTGGTCGGCATCATCGTGTCGCTCAATAGATACCAATAGCGTTGTCGGAATAATACTGATCTGAGGGTCTACGCCCCAGAAGCCCGGATTGCCGATGACTTCCGCCACTTTATCGGCTATAATGTCTGTGAGTTCTTTTCGTGTCATAATAGTGTGTTTTTCTTTTTAATAAGACAACGAATTAGCCGATAAAAAGGTTTGCAACTCACACCTCTATCTTGCCGATCTTGTGAAGTAAAGAAGCGGTGGCTCAGGAAGTTATTTTATCGAGATGCGTGTTGGAGGCACTCCCTCAATTTTATAGAAGGCAACGATTGAACAGAACTCGGCATCTTCTGAGCAGGAGGTGACATCCCGTCCGCCAAGGAAGGCCTTAACCTCTGTGTCAGATTCCAGACAATCGCGAAGACGAGAAGATTCGGGCAAAAGAGGTGTAGACATATATTTACCGTCGACAAAGACGCCGATACCCTCTTCTCTTAATCGTAGCTCCACTCTGTCGCCCGGACTCAGTTCAGAAAATATCCGCACTTTTCCGGCTCCCGACACGAAAACGTTGAATACCTCCGCCGTGCAGTCAGCATGAGCGGCCACCACCTCCTGAACCGCATCATAGTAAGGACTTCGAGCCGAAGCACGAGCCGGACGCTTAGTTTTCTTTGGCGCCTTGATCAACGAGAGAACGCCGGCTATTAATAAGGAAAAGATTTGAGTCCCCGGGCTGTAAAATCTTCTGAACATGTCTGATATGTTGTGTTGTCGCGGTAGTTTATATGTGTTCTTATTCAGACCTAATGTGAGGCCAGCAAGCAGTGTGAAAAACCTTTTGACCGAGATTTTTGCGCAGCAATTCAGCTTATAAATACAAAAATACAAAAAAAACTATATACTACAAACTGTCCATATTCAAGATAATCAATGCTCTTAAGATATTTTTACGAGGCAACATACCCTATGCTAAGAATATATACTAATTCCCGAAGCTTTCTTTTAGATGTTTTGTAAGAAACGGATGGAAGACTTCGGATTGCGAGCAGTAATCAGTAATTCAGAAAGAGGAGATAGTAGCCGCGGGCTTGGATTCGGAACCTACCTGACCTACATTCATTCAGCGTCCCCTGCCACCAGGAATCAAAATCGCGAATCGGATAAGATAACCCTTCGCTCGTCATCCCTTCCGCACCGAAGTTAAAGATGCTGACCTGCGAACATGGTCGACAATGAATCTCACAATCACCCTCTTTGGGGATGAAGACACCATAATCAGTGTATATGCGTGCTTCAATGCCACGTTTTAAATATTCAATCAGCAGACTGATATTCCCGATTGTGTGATCCTCGCGCCGACCTGTAGCACCCAAGATCGCTATCTTCCTGACTCCTTTCCCATAGAGGTATTCCACAGTTTTGGTCTGATCATTTGTCTCCTGATCCGGATTCCTCCTTATAATGTCGGCGTAACGTTCTCTGACTGCTTTACTGATAGAATCGCAGTCACCGACTATGCGCCAAGGCATATACCCACGGGCTATAAATTCATCTGCTGCCCCGTCGCAACATATTATTTTCACCTTACCGTCTAACCATCGTAATGCCTTTGGATTAGTCGGAAATTCTCCGGCATCGACCAACACACCCTCCGGCTCAAAATCATCTATCGTAAACATAACTTTCTCCATCTCTTATATCCGAAATATGCTATTATTGTATATAGCAGGTATAATCCGGATGTAAACCATAAATCTTTATAAAGGTAGAGGAGGGCACACGCAATATCGGCCGCTATCCACATCAGCCACTGCTGGGTGTATTTCTTAGCCAACATCCACATCGCCACTACGCTCAAGGCCGTCGTAAAACCGTCGGCCCAAGGTACAGTTGAATCAGTCAGCCTGCTCAACAACGTGCCGATACTTAATGTCAGAACCACTATAATCAGACCAATCCAAAGATAATATTTCCGGGGCATAGACGTAATCGCTGGGTTAGAGTGGTTATCAGCCCCCTCTTCTTTATGCTCCCCGGATGTAGCGCGCCTTCTCATCCACACTATCAATCCATAAACAGATGCCAGGATATAATAGACACTGATCCACATATCGGCATACAACCCTGCATCATAATAGACAAAAATATAAATAGTCGGCATTATCACACCGACTATCCATAGCCATACGTTAGCATGGTATTCCAGATATAGATAGAGTAACCCGATGATTACCCCTGCTATTTCTAAATAATTCATTATCTTAATGTCTCAATTACTGTTCGACTCATCATACTCCTCAAACACTACGCCGACATCAATAGTTCACAGCTACCCCAAATTTAGCAAGCTCGAATGTACTTAAAAAAAATTGAAGATTAATGGCTTTAATACGGCTTACACCTCCACCTTGGAGAAGATGAAGAGCGCACAATTTAGTCAAATTTTTCTTTCTTACTATCAAAAAGTTTCATAATGACGCATTTGCTATTGCTCCACTCAATGTTTTTCATTATCTTTACAAAGAACTTTCTCCGCTCCCCATTCTGACTTCTCAGTCAGTCGTGGAATATGTAAAATTACAATTTGAAGATTTAGAGTTTGTATGCGTATGGGGTGCAAGAAATAGCTTCCCAAAAAGGAAATAATAGAGATAATTAACAAGAACCTAATAAAGAAAAAATAGAAAATAGCAATATGAAAAAATTTTTACTAACCCTATTCATAGTGATTCTCGCGCTTCCGGGGTTCGCCCGCGACATCGAGTACACCTACGAGGGTCAGACACTGACCTACACGGTCATCGACGAAGAAGCCAAGACTGTCAAGACAAAGGCAGGATGGGTCGACTATTATCCTGGTAATGAAGTTAGTGGAAATCTCGTAATTCCTTCTCAAATAAAGGATGGCGATGAAATATATGATGTAATCGGAATAGGTTATAGTGCTTTCTGCGGTTGCAGCGGACTCACATCAATTACTATCCCTGAATCTGTAACCTCGATAGACATGTATGCTTTCTCCGGTTGCAGCAGTCTCACATCAATTGCCATCCCTGAATCTGTAACCGAAATCAGCGAGTATACTTTCTACAAATGTAGCAGTCTCACATCAATTATCATACCTGAATCTGTAACCTCGATCGGTAAAGAAGCTTTTGATGGTTGCAGCAGTCTCACATCAATTATCATACCTGAATCTGTAACCTCGATCGGTATATGGGCTTTCGCCGGTTGCAGCGGTCTCACTTCAATCAATATCCCTGAATCTGTAACCGAAATCGGAGAAGGTTTTTTCTCCGGTTGCAGCAGTCTCACATCAATTACCATTCCTGAATCTGTAACCGAAATCGGGCCCTCCGCTTTCTACGATTGCAGTAGTCTCACATCAATTGCCATCCCTGAATCTGTAACCGAAATCGGGCCCTTCGCTTTCGAGGATTGCAGTAGTCTCACATCAATTACCATCCCTGAATCTGTAACCGAAATCGGGCCCTCCGCTTTCGAGGATTGCAGTAGTCTCACATCAATTGCCATCCCTGAATCTGTAACCGAAATCGGGCAATACGCTTTCTCCGGATGCAATAGTCTCACATCAATTACCATCCCTGAATCTGTAACTTCGATCGGTGAAGCCGTATTCTCCCGTTGCAGCAGTCTCAAGTCAATTGTCATCCCTGAATCTGTAACCTCCATCGGTTGGAAAGCTTTCTACGATTGCAGTAGTCTCACATCAATTACCATCCCTGAATCTGTAAAAGAAATTTGCGATTATACTTTTTACAGATGTAGCAGTCTAACAAAAATCAACATTTCTGAATCTGTAATCTCGATAGGCAAGAGTGCTTTCGAGGATTGTACCAGTCTCACATCAATTATCATCCCTGAATCTGTAACCTCGATTGGTGAAAGGGCTTTCTCCGTTTGCAGCGGTCTCACATCAATTGTCATTCCTGAATCTGTTACCTCAATCGGTAGTTTTGCTTTCGCTCATTGCAGCGGACTCACATCAATTACCATTCCTGAATCTGTAACCGAAATTGGTGAAGGAGCTTTCTACATTTGCAGCAGTCTCACATCAATCAACATCCCTGAATCTGTAAAAGAAATTGGTGAGTATACTTTTTATGAATGTAGTAGTCTCACATCAATTACTATCCCTGACACTGTAACCTCGATCGGTGAAGGGGCTTTTGAAGGTTGCAGCAGTCTCACATCAATTACCATCCCTGAATCTGTGACCTCTATTGGCAATCAGGCATTCGCTGAGTGCAGGGCTCTTGAAAATGTGATTCTCCCGATGAAACTCGAAACTCTCGGAAGTGCAGTGTTTGAAAAAAGCAGCAGTATCAAGAATGTTGTGTTCAATGGTCCTACCCCCGTAGAGAGCACCTCCGATGTGTTTGACAACCAGGTTTATGAGAACGCAACGCTCTACGTTTGCAGTGGACGTCAGTCATTGTTTATGGACGTTTCTCCCTGGAAGTTTTTCCGCAACATTACCGATGAGCGTTACATAGGAATCGAAAGTGTGGAAGCTGATTTCAACGAGGATGCTCCCTGCGAAGTCTTCAACCTCAACGGAGTGAAGATTGCCGACAGCACCGACAATCTCCCCGCCGGCATCTACGTTGTCCGTCAGGGCGACACCGCGAAAAAGGTTGCAGTGAAGTAATCTGCTTTTAAGACCGACTAAACCTCATACACAAGGGGCGCAGCCATCCCGCTGCGCCCCTTAATTTAGTTCGACCAAGCCAACATAAAAAGCGATTGACAAGGTTATTTTCATTCTTGTCAATCGCTTGTGTTTTAATCGTTTAAGACGTTAGCTCCGTCTTATGTCTCCTTTAAAGACCTCTATTTTTGTTTGGTCTCTTTATTCTCACTCCACTTTCTTAATGTAAAGATATTTCGGATATCTTCCGAGCACACATAGTGTCACGGGGCAAACCCAGATACGGTTTAAGTGAAAACCATCGATGTCGGTTACGTCATAATGTGAGCCTCCTGTGAGAGATTTGTCAAGTTGACGAAGCTCGGTATGCCCCTCTACCTGAAGCGGTGTCTCGGAGGGTACGACATGGAGAGTAACACGGTGATTTCCCTCTGTGTCGAAGAATGAGAGGAGGTCATCGGAACCGGCCACCATCTCAAGGTTGGCTCTACTGCCGCTCCAAGGCATGTCGATATACCAACGATCATCAGGATCCTGAACGAATGTGAGCGTGTATTCTCCTCTTCCATTGCATAAAACGCCTTTTACGAAGTAATGGATTGCACGGAAATTATTGATAAAATCTGTCATATTTGAGTTTATTTAGAGGTTTATAATTTTGTTTACGAGGCAAAATTACAAACTTCAGCACCCTAATGACAGAGTAAAAAATTTACGAAAAATTTACTCACAGAAATAACTCCATGGCAAATGGGATTCTGGTCCCGGCAAAATCTCGCATAAGCTTGTCGAACGTAGCATTGTTTTCCTGACCACATTCTCCCTCACGGTCAACATCGGGCAGACGACCACACACACTCAGCACCGACAATCCAAAATTTCTTTCCGCCTGAGTGTATCGTCCCTTACGTGCGACACTACGGCTTATAGGCAGATAGTCAAGAAGTGTTTTTACCATATAGTAGTCTAAGGCGCGGATCTTATCGCGTGCGCTCCCCTGATCGAAATCATTGACAAACTTATAATCCGACAAACTCTCGCGATTGACTGACTCAAACATCCGCCTGAGAAAAGGACCATTGCTGATTTTAAAATGTCTCCCTCCGACGTTAACATCCATAGTCACACCGGCTTCCGAACGCTCATTGAGACTCTCCATCAATGCATCAAATTGCTCGCTACACGAGTAGCGCAGTTCCGAACGAAGTCCATAATAATATTTCAAAAACAAAATAAATTCAAATACTCCCTCCGGTTCGAGTCCTAAAGCGGCTATTGCCTCCTGCATTGGTTCATGCTGCATGAATTGATCATAGTCGAGTTTTGTTCGGTTTAGAAATCGAATAGTATCTAATTTGCCACGATTCAAGTGGGATAGCATAGGTTTCCCAATCGATATTTTGCAAAATATAAGGCATTAGATATTTCAAGCGGCTCACTGCCTGATCGTCTTCCTGTGGGAAGGCGATCCTTATTTGTCGAGAAAATTCCTCGACTGTCGCTGAAGAAAGCTCATCGAACCGGATAGGACTCACATCTCTCCGAATGATATTATTGAAATAGACCGACGTATCCTCTCTCGGGTCAAAACCTTCGTTTTTCTCTATCTTTCCCATCTGTCCTATAAATAAAGCTAAAACATCAATTTGGCTATTATAAGCCTGATAATAGTTCCGAACCGGTCATCACTTCCATTTTGGAGAAGGCGAACAGTTTCTTGCCGAGGTCTTTAAGAGAGGCTCCGATATGGTAAACATCTTCATCGATTATCAGGAAGCGATCGTGAGCCTTGGCATATTTATGAAGAGTTACACCGGGATACTGCTCATTATGTTTCTCAACATCCTGACGCAATTGTTTTGAGATCTGCCCATCATAGATATCAACTGTCACACCGGGTTGACGTTTGGATAGCTGCACCAATACCGAATCATCAATATAATTGTCGATAACCACAATCCTCTTGTTAGCCTGACGTATCAAATCGGCAATCAAAGCGTATGCATCGAAAATCTGTCCGTTAAAAAAGACTCCCTCCTTAGGTTTATCATTGTCACTGAGTTTATCAAGAATCGCATCAACCTTCTCATCGGTCTTCAGTTGCTTCAACTCCAACTGATCCATACGCTGAAAAATGGCGGCATTATTCGTAAGGAAATTACGCATAGCGGAGAAGGCGCGCATTATATTGATGTTGACTTCAATAGCTTTATCTGAGCGTAAAACGCTACTAAGCATGGCTACTCCATTTTCAGTAAAGACATAAGGCATATAACGAGTTCCGCCACGACTTCCCTTTAAGGTCACAATTTGTGACCTCAAACATTCATCTTTTGTCAACTGAAACATAAAATCCTCCGGAAATCGTTGAATATTACGCTTTACAGCCTGGTTCAATACCTTAGTCTCAACACCATATAGTCTTGCCAAATCCGAGTCAAGCATCACCTGTTGCTCGCGGATAATGTGTATTAGAGATTCAATACATATCGGAATAATGGATTGGTCACTAATTGTGACCGGTTCTGCATTTGGCAATGAGCTTTTCTGTTTCGATTCCATTCCGCAAATTTACTCATATATTTTTCTGATTCCAATTTTCTATCATTGAAATCAATCTTAAAATATTCCAGTGTTTTACGATTATAGTCCGGCTAATAGTTCGGAACCGGTCATAACCTCCATTTTGGAGAAAGCGAACAGCTTCTTGCCGAGGTCTTTAAGAGAGGCTCCGATATGATAAACATCTTCATCTATTATCAGAAAGCGATCTTGAGCCTTGGCATATTTATGAAGAGTTACACCGGGATACTGCTCATTATGTTTCTCAACATCCTGACGTAATTGTTTTGAGATCTGCCCATCATAGATATCAACTGTCACACCGGGCTGACGTTTGGATAGCTGCACCAGTACCAAATCATCAATATAATTGTCGATAACCACAATCCTCTTATTAGCCTGACGTATCAAATCGGCAATCAAAGCGTATGCATCGAAAATCTGTCCGTTGAAAAATACTCCCTCCTTAGGCTGAAGTGATGACCGCACAAAGAAATCCACCTTTTCATCAAGTTGGAGCAGATGACGGTCATGCTCCGACAAACGCCTGTCGATTCTATCTTCAAGTTGCATCAAACGCTGATTAATGGAATAACCACGCAGTAGATAATCCTTAAGAATTTGCAGTGCCCATATCCGAAATTGTGTACCCCGGACTGACTTTACACGATATCCTACAGATATAATTACATCGAGATTGTACAACTTAGTACGATACTTCTTTCCATCTTTTGCAGTTAGTAAGGATTCCTTACTAACTGAATTCTCTATCAACTCCCCCTCTTTGAATATATTACGGGTGTGCAGTGTAATATTATTTCTTGAAGTTTGAAATAATTCAGCCATTTGTGCCTGTGTCAGCCACACCGTCTCATCCTCCACTCTTACATCAAGAGTCAAGGTATCATCCGGTTGATACAATATTATTTCGTTAGCTTGATTCTTCTCCATGCTGCAAAATTAGTCAAAATTCCAATATTCCAATTTCTTGTCACTGAAATCATCTTAAGATGTTGAAGTTGTGCATCTACTTTTCGTAGGGCCGTACAAACCTTATCTCCTTTTATCACAAAAACTAATCCAAGTTAACCTGTATAATATCTATCGTTTCATGTTATATTATAGTAATCTATTTATTAATGCTTTATATATATATTTATCGCAAATTTGGATAAATTACGATAAATTGCTATATTTGCATTCTAAATAAAATGATATGATTGAACAGCCTCCATTTATAACTCAAAATATAGACGCAACACTGGATAATGAAGAATTGAAGAATCTTATTTCCTCAATAAATAGTCGCTATCTTTATTGGAGTGATGTCAAATATCGTATACCTTCAAACATAACGGGCGTAGAATTATGGAGTAAGGTCAAATCTGTGAGAAATCTAACCGATGTCAAGATTTGGTCTCAAAACAATATTCATTTCTCTCTGACAAACACAATGCAGAGGCTATGTCATGAGTTTGATATGAATTTTGGCGGCTCATGGGGTGCTTCCAAGATATTTCCTGACGACAGGACGACACAGGAATTATATCTTATTAGTTCTATAATGGAGGAGGCCATCGCCTCGAGCCAGATGGAGGGTGCAGTCACAACACGTGAGGCTGCAAAAGAGATGCTTCGTAAAAAAATCTCGCCTAGAGATAAGAGTCAGCGTATGATTCTCAACAACTACAATACCATCAATTTTATTCGTGACCATGCAAACGAAAAGTTGACTCCGGCATTGGTAATGCAGATACATGGTATGATGACTGAAAATGCGCTTGATGTTCCTGATGCCGCCGGTCGATTAAGGCGAGATGATGAAAATATTGTAGTTGGCAACGGCATAACGGGCGAAATAGTGCATACTCCACCATCTGCTGAATGTCTTAATGAATTCTTAGATCACTTATGTGCGTTTTTCAACGACGAGAATACCGAGATTTTCGTTCATCCCATAATAAGAGCAATAACAATACATTTCCTTGTCGGCTACTACCATCCCTTTGCTGATGGCAATGGGCGCACTGCAAGAGCTCTGTTTTATTGGTACATGATGAAATCAAACTACTGGCTTGTGCAGTATCTGTCTATCTCCCGTATCATAAAAGGCTCGAAGAAATCTTATGAAAAGGCATTTCTTTATTCTGAAGCCGACGGAAATGACATAGGATATTTCATACAATATAATCTGGATGTGCTACTTAAATCGTTTGATGCATTAAGTCGATATATCAAACGAAAGAATAACGAGAAAAAGAAAGCCGAGAAGCTTTTGCATCTTGGCAACATTACAGAACGCCAGTCTCAAATCTTGAGTATGTGTATCGAAAATCCCGATATCGTACTTGTTTCCACCGATATTGTCGGTAAATTCGGAGTAACTCCCAACACTGCAAAATCCGACTTGCGAAAACTGACAGAAAAGAGCTACCTGAGTGAAATCAGTTTAAACGGCAGGACAAAGGGGTATGTCCGCTCTGAAAATTTCGATAAGCTGATAGGAAAAATTCATTAGAGTATTATCGTAATTTATCGTAATTTATCGTAAATTGCGATAAATTAAACATCAACTATATGATAAACAGATTTATAACTTACATCGCATAGAAATAAGTTGTGAAGCAAGAAGCTATTGAAAATGAAAATTTTATAACAAAAGAGAATGATCCTCGCGACTATGTTGGTTATGATCTCTTTGGGTATCCTTTCAATAGCAAATACCCTCCCAATAAAGAGAAATATGGAGAGTCCTTTGAAGGTTATTCTTGCAAGGCTCTCGGTGTCCTCCTATACGATTATTGTATCGCAGGGTATGATGTTGAGTTAACCTACAAAGGAGAAATTTACTATCTCCTTAATACAGGAGAAGGAATTATCTCCGACAGTCATTTTTCGGAGCAGAAAGAAGTTTTCGAAAGCCCTATGGCTCTTGTCGAGAACTTCAAGATAGACGGGAAGACTCTGCTTGAACTGGCACCTGAAATTGAAGATATCGAACCCGTCTGAAAATACATCGATTCCAAAGTGATTTTCTTTCGGAATATTCCTCCTATACATGAAATATGGATATTCCGGAGGATTATTATACGCATATAATTTAAGCAAAATTAATGACTTAATCATTCGAATTATCTTTGAATATGACCAAACAAACCGGAACATCTGAGGCTATAAAACACCAATGGTCAAACAAATTTTTTTTTGCTTGACCATTGATTCTAAGTTTCTTACGCGAAATAATCGCCTTAATCCTTCTTTTTCGCTGATGAAAAGAATAAATGTTATCTTTCAGCATGTTGCCTTACTTAGCAGTAGTTAGACAAGCAAAATAAGCGATGAAAGACGCTGAAACACCACATGAACTAATCTTTGGATTTTCCTTTATTCTTGGCTTTGGCGTTTATGGCCTTGATCGTATCAAGATAGGCTCCCTCCACCGGGGAAAGTTTCCTGATTTGGAATTTGCGATATTCTTCACGAGCTTTATCCATAGCCTGCTGATGGCTGACAGAGCCGGGACCATTTAGCAGAGCTTCACCTGTAGAAGATAGTATCGAGTCGAGTTGCTTCACATAATCTTCCATATACATCGGGCGACGACGCATTGCCTGAATTTCGGCAAAATCGAAGTATCCGGAAACAAGATTGTTGAGAATCTTTAATTCGTCCTCACTAAGATAATTCTT
Source organism: Bacteroidales bacterium (assembly GCA_014800535.1). GTDB lineage: Bacteria > Bacteroidota > Bacteroidia > Bacteroidales > Muribaculaceae > Lepagella. The sequence goes on along the minus strand of JAAVFW010000023.1, from coordinate 577 downwards.
GGCAATCTGAGTATCGCGGAGAGTAGGGTGATCCCCCTTGAATGAGGTCAGCCCCATCATCGGTGCATACGCATTGGCACGTTTGTAAATCACCTCAGCCGCAGTATTGCCGTGTGCCGCGAAATGAAGCTTGTTTTGCACAATCTTGAAGAACTCAACAGAAATCTCCGAACGAGGGTCATAATCTACCGCCGGGCATATAGGTCAAGTACCTGCCGGTACATCACCTTCTCTGATGAACGGATGTCGCGGATTCTGTCAAGCAGTTTACGCCAATAGGCACCACCGCCATTCCCCTTCAGCCGCTCATCATCAATGGTAAATCCCTTGATAATGTACTCCTTCAGCCGCTCGGTAGCCCACCGCCTGAAATGAGTGGCAATTACCGAACGAATCCTATATCCAAGCGAGATAATCATGTCAAGATTATAGAATGGAATCTCACGCGTAACTAGCCTGTTACCCTCCTGACGAACCTGTCGGAAATTCCGACAAGTTGATTCTTCATCAAGCTCCCCTTCTTCATAAATATGCTTGATATGCTCAACCACATTACTTCGGGATGACTGAAATAAAT
>JAAVFW010000022.1 GCA_014800535.1 Bacteroidales bacterium | reverse complement strand
GCGGTTTAGGCCGCCCCCGCCGCTCGGGCATCCCCCTCCAGAAGGAGAGAGGAAATGTAGATGTTCCTCGCTCAGTGTTGCACTTCGTTTTGGAATCTACATATTGATTTCACGGTCATAGACTCCGAGAGGCGTGGCGGCTCGAGTTTTCGTCGACTTTGCCGTCAAATGGTGAAGATGAGCCGTAGTTCACTGACACCCTTCAACCGCAATCCGACTGATCACCGGCTTCCTCAACGCCATGTGATGATGCGACACGGATGTCGCATCACCGGACTCTCATCGTCAGACTGTGTTCTTCACGCCCGTTCTTGGTATGGATTTGAGCCGCCACGCCACTCTGCGTTTAGCCACGGCCCCACGTGAGCAAATCATCGACATGTCGCTTTGCTTGCAAAGAACATGATTTCCTGCGATCATTCTGCAGGCTACATGTACGCCTGCAATCACATACTTGCTCTGTCCGATTACTTCCAGAAATCAAATCTGAATTATGTTTTTTCAACGAGAATTATTAAACTTTGAGAACCTCTCACGATGGTCTATTTTTGAATGTGCATCGTGCCCATTTTTCAGTGAGTATTTATAACTATCCATTCTAAAAGAAGCTCAAACTGAATTTATGGATCTAGAATCTTTTTAGGACTTATGACTTTTTTAAATTTTGGCATGAATTTTGCCGAAGATAATTCATTGTCGGATGGTCCGATGGCTGTTTTTAATAATTTCATTATGATGAAAGAATTGATTATCCCTGTGGAGGGTGTAAAGAAGACTGTGCGGTCAGAGCGCAGTTTTGTGATTGTGGGTGCGAACGGTAGCGGCAAAAGTCATCTCGGCGCATGGATTGAGACGAATTTCGAAAGACCTGATAAGGTACTTCGAATCTCCGCACAGAGAGCAATCTGCATCCCCGAAGTCATCAATCTGAAAAGTGAGGAGGTGTCATATTCGCATATCCTTTACGGTGATGATCATACTAAGAACAAGGGCGTGAAATGGGGCTGGGGAAAGGAAACGGCTACTCTTGTTCAGGATTTTGAGTATGTTCTTTCGGGCGTTTTCGCCCGAAAGAACAAGGAGAATGACAATTTTGTCAGTGAGTGCAAGCATTGCGAAGAGGAAGGCGTGGAGAAACCTATGCTGCCGAAAATGATCTCCGATAAGATCGTGGAGATATGGAACGCGGTGCTTCCACATAGGCAGATTGTGCTGAGAGATTGCAAGATTTTGGCTAAGTCTCCGGAGTCAAACGAGGAGTATCACGGTAAAGATATGTCGGACGGTGAGCGCGTAGCGATCTACTTGATGGGGCAGTGTCTGATTGCCCCAGAGGGTACTACAATTATCGTGGATGAGCCGGAGATTCATCTCAACCGCATGATAATGCACCGTCTTTGGGATAAGATCGAGAAATTCTGCCCTGACAAAACTTTTGTGTATATTACTCACGATCTTGAGTTTGCAGCTTCGCGCAAAGAGTCTTGCAAAATATGGGTCAAGTCCTATCACGGCAATAGTAATTGGGAGCTACAGGTGATCGAGAACAATGACGAGATTCCGGATGAGCTGATGATGCGTGTGCTCGGCAGCCGCAGACCGATTCTGCTTGTGGAGGGAGAGAAAGGAAGTTACGATTATCAGATTTATCCCTATATCTATGATAACTTCGACATTATCCCGGCGCATAATTGCCATGGTGTGATAGCCATGACAAAAGCTCTTAACGATCCTGCTGTAAGGAATCTTCTCCCCTATGACATTGTTGGTCTCATTGACCGCGATTATATGACTGAACATGAGATAAACGCTTATCGCGAAGATAAGATTTACACTCTGGATGTAGCGGAGGTTGAGAATCTGTTTCTGTTGGAGCCTATATTCAAGGCGGTGACGGAACAGTTGATGCATAATCCAAATGAGAAATTCAAATCTTTGCACGACACTCTTTTTGCCAAGTTTGAGTCGGAGAAGGAGTTGCAGATCTTGGGTATGTGTCAGAAGGAGGCACGGCATAAGCTGACGGCGATAGACACTAAGACAAAGGAGAAGTCGCTGGAAGTGCTGAAGGAGAGAGTAGAGAGGATCAAGGCTTCAGTGGATATAGATGCATTGTATTCCGAGCGCAAGATACAGGTGGAGAGGATAATCTCAGAGCGGGATTATGTGGCCCTGCTGCGAGTTTACAATAACAAAGGGCTGCATGCGGAGGCCAACAGAGTTTTGGGGATCGGGAATTACCGGGATATGGTGCTTAGAATGTTGAAGTCGGATAAGGGATATGAAATGCTGGCGGCACTGAGGGCAGTGACGCCGGTGATTTCTTGCTAAGACCTGAAGGTTATGTCAATATGAACTGACTCTGTATGATGCCTTAAAATCGGCTAACCCAAAATCTGCTGCCCCACTATTTGCACACGTCAGAGTCGCACAGACTGTACTCAGATGCCATTTGGGCAGAAAAAACACTGCAACTGAACCAGTTGCAGTGTTTTGCTCCGTTTTGCCGCATAGCTTTATGATCCGCCTGGGACCCTGAGGTCCCGACGCTGTATTGTGAGTTTCAGTGAGTTACGTCAAGCCGATATAGCCGACTCACGCATGTCTCACGCTCATGCTTCAATGTTCTTCATCGGAATGCAATTCCGACACAGCAAAGTTAAAAAAATCCCAACATCAAATGCCTCAGAGCGTTAAAAATACATGGTCTCAATAATTGGGGTCGAAGGATTGATTAAGAAGATCAACAGGTACAAACTTTTGCGATTATAACTGTGATTTTTACAAAAAAACTGAGTTTAGAAACTGTAATGACCGTATTATACCATGAAATAGGAGGATTTTTAGTCATAATTCAGAGCAAAAGCATCCTGATAAGAAATCACAGAGCGATTGTCTTTGTTCTCAATCCAACCTTTCTCAAGATGGCTCTTCTGAGATATTTCTCCTGCATTCATGTTTGAAAACAGAGCGCAGACTTTCTCAATAGTGCTTAATTCAGACTCGTTGAGTATATTGTCTGTATTCTCTATTGCTTCCAACTTGATGCCGCTCTGTCCGCTTGGATAGACATATTCTTCCATATCAATTCCCGGTAGAGAACTGTAAAGTGTGCCCCATCTTTCAGGAACCGGGCCAAACGGCAATGCTTTGTATGTAATTCCGGTTATGCCATATCCATGATTTTTGTAGTGGATGAAATCGGTATAGAACAGCAGTTTGTTCATTTTAGTTACAAATGTCGAGCCAATGTTTGAGATAATATGTCTCACTACATTAGCAACTTTATCGGGGGAAAGAGAACGGAAGCCTGTATATTCCGACGGCTGCATTGTAGGTTTGTAATCTTCGCCCGCAGCCTCCACTTTCTTTCTAATCCGTTGATACTCCTGTTCGCTCATCTCGGACTTTGACGCCTCAACAAATGACATGAAAACTTCCTTTTCTCGTGCGGCTATGATTGTCCTGGCATTTGACACACTGGGCACTTCACCATCTTCATACATACGGTATTGGTTTATGCCAAACCCAAGAATCTGGGCCATTTTTGCAGCGGATAGTCCATAATGCTCCCTTATAGCGGAAATTTCATCAGGGAACGGGATGCCGTGCTTGAGGCGATATTGGTTATAAACTTGAAAGATATTTGCTTCATCCATTTCGGTAGTAGTCCACATCTCACCGTCTTCATCAATGATTCCGGTATGGATGTAAGAATACTTCTCCTTTCGGAAAGTAGCAGTTCTCACTTCCTGAAAGTATTTTTCTCCGGGTAACAGTTTATTGTTTTCCATTGCTTTCATTCTTTAAGGGATAAGACATCGGATGTTCTGCTTTATGGAAAGAAATACATATCGTATGGGCATTAGGTTTCCCAAGAGTAATCTTGATGTAGATTTCATTTCCTCTTGCGTCCTTGCCGAACACCCACATTTCGCCCTGATTATTTAGTGCATCCACAATTGGGCCTTCGGAATAATCATAGCAGTTCAGATTCATTATCACCTCCATTCGTTGATTAGGAGTAATGCCTAACTCAACAAGGCTATTCTGGTTTTTCTGACGGTCATCACGGAAACGTATTCCGAAGATTTTGACCTTCAGACTGAAATCCTCTAAGAATTTCTCAACTTGCTCCTTTGTAATCATAGTACAAAGATAATAAATCTTCACTAATAATACAACTTTATCGTTGCATTTTTTTGATTGCATAATTTATAAACTCAGAGAGGGGTGACGGCTCGTGTTTTCGTCGGCTTTGCCGTCAAAGGGTAATGGTGAGCCGTAGTTCACTGACACGCTTCGACCGCGATCCGACTGCTGGAACGGGCTGAACACCGACTTCCTCAACGCCCTGTGAGGATGCGACAGGGATGTCGCCTCACCGGACTCTCATCGTCTGTCCGTAGTCAAGAGAGACAAGGACGGCAATCCGCTGAACGACCTAAAGATTGACTCCTGTAACCTCTCCGATGAGAAGATAATCTTTACTACATTCCTAACTGACAGCATTAGACAGCTTTCGTATATGAGGATTTTTTTAGTAATTTTGCAGTTATGAAACAATATCCTCATAAACTTACGGACGATTTTGAAATTCCTGTCCATAAACTTAAAGATTTTGCTCCTAATGGAGTATCCGCTCGGCTTTATTGTGAGGATATGAATATTGCGTCATGGAAAATGATAGAAAAATTTCCTATTCACCGTGACGATCACTATTTCTTTCTTGTTCTTGAAGAAGGGTGTGGCAGTCTTGATGTCGATTTTCAAACTATCGAGCTACATAGTAACCAACTTTATGTGGTAACCCCGGGGCAGCTACATGGAAATGTGGATGCACGTGGTAGTCGTGGCTGGGTTGTACTTGTAGCACCTGAATACATTGACACATATTACCGGGAGCTTTTTGCGAAAAATATGTTTCGTGTTGAACCGCATTCGCTATCTTATGAGGAGAAGAACCTTTTCAGCAGTGTACTCGACTTAATGGTCAGGTTACAAAATCGTGAACAAGAGCTTTTTTATAGCGAAGTGATGAGATCTACAACTGAATTGTTCATAACTCTTGTAGCCAGGGCTCTCAAATCATCAGAAATAGAGGCAGGAATCCCTGATACTAATAAAAGAAGATTGGCATATAAATTCAAAGAACTTATCCGTGAACATTTCAGATATGAAAAATCAGTTCAATTTTATGCGGCTAAGCTCAATGTCACTTCCGGCTATCTAAATGAAGTGCTGAATAACATTACAGGGCAGTCTACCACTTACTGGATATTGGAAGAAACACTGCTGGAAGCCAAGCGTTTACTAATAGTGTCCGATTTGACCGTAAAGGAAATTGGATATGCATTGGGTTATGAGAATTATACCTACTTTAACAGGATGTTTCATAAAAGAACCGGGATGACTCCATTGCAATTCAGAATAGAAAACCGTAAATAGTGCAATCATACCCTTTTTTAGTTCATTGATGTCAACTCTCTCAGAGTGTAATTTTGCACTTTGAAAGTAATACTTAAAACAGACAGCAATGAACATGAAAATTCCATTGGCTCTTATATCTTCGCTTGTACTGGCATTCGGTATGCCGATTTATGCCGTGCAAAATGAGATAGGCACAATCAGAGGTCGAGTCTTCGATCGTACCTCGGACACTGAACTTCCGTTTGCAACACTCCAGCTTGTTAAGTCAGACTCTGTGATCGCTACAGCCCAGACTGATACATTAGGCCTTTTTGACTTTCAGAAACTTTCACCCGGAAGATATGACCTTAAGGCCACCTACTTAGGTTATAGCTCCGGTGTGCTGAAGGAACTTCTTGTAACCTCCGGGCACGATCTTATAGTGAGTGTACCTCTGACAGAAAATTCATCGATGCTTGATGAAGTGGTAGTTAAACCATACGTCAACAAGGCACAACCACTTAATAATATGGCTCTGACAGGAGGCCGGATGCTTGCTGTAGAGGAGGCATCGCGCTATGCAGGCGGCCTTGACGATCCTGCAAGACTTGCATCCTCCTTCGCAGGCGTTGCCACCAATGTCGGCGACAACGGAATTGTCGTGCGTGGAAATGCACCGAAATTCCTGCAATGGAAAATTGAGGATGTTGAGGTTCCTAACCCGAATCATTTTGCGGAAATAGCAGGATTCGGTGCAGGAGGTCTTGCTGCAATCAGCAGCAACGTACTTGGTAACTCAGATTTCTTTACAGGAGCTTTCCCGGCAGAATATGGTAATGCGCTTTCCGGTGTATTTGATATTAAGCTGCGTAATGGCAATAATTCTAAATATGAACATGCATTCGCACTGGGAACTATGGGAATAGACGTCGCATCTCAAGGCCCACTGAAAAAGAATAGCCGTGCCTCTTATATCTTCAACTACAGATATTCAACTTTGGCATTGATGTCAAGCTTTCTACCGGAAGGTGCTGAAAATATGCGGTATCAAGACCTATCCTTTAAATTCAATATACCGACAAGGAAACATGGCACCTTTTCTATATGGGGAGTAGGTCTAATCGACAGCAATGGTGAGGACGCAAAGACAAATCCGCAGGAATGGGAGTATATGAACGACCGTGAGGGATGGAATAACAAGCTATATATGGGTGCGTTTGGAATTGCACATAGGATAAACATAAACGACAGATCTTTTTTGAAAACCACTTTGGCAGGCACAGTCAACGGCATTAAAGGAAATGGAGATGTGGCGTTAGAAGACGGAACCGTTCATCCTGAGAATTCCATTTCAAAACTGAATACCAACATCATCCTTAATTCATACATAAATACCAAATTCAGTGCACGTCATACCAACCGTTCAGGTCTTACCCTGACGGCATTACTGTATGATATGAATATCCGCAATTCTAAGACTCCAGGAACACCACTTCTGCAAGTATCGGATAACAATGGAGCCGCTGCTTTGATAGAGGCTCACACTAATTCATCTTTTGCATTAGGAAACCGTTGGAAACTGAATGCAGGTCTTCATGTTCAGTACCTAACCCTTAATAATCATTATTCAATTGAGCCACGCCTGAGTTCTTCATTTGAGCTTGACTCCAAATCCACGCTGTCGGC
>JAAVFW010000021.1 GCA_014800535.1 Bacteroidales bacterium | reverse complement strand
CATTGACCAGATTTTCCGGTCAAGCTTATAGCTTTTCTACTTGGTTTGATGCCTTTGATGCCCTTGAAGATTATCTTGATTCCTTACCCGGTGATAGGAAGAAAGTGGTCTTTATTGATGAGATGCCCTGGATTGACAGGGTACATTCAAACTTTGTGCTCGCTCTTGAAGGTTTCTGGAACGGATATGCGATGAGCCGTGGTGACATCATGCTTATCGCAACGGGTTCCGCCACATCATGGATGCGTGATAAGCTAATAGAAAATAAAGGAGGACTTCATTCAAGGATTACAAGTCAGCTTCACATAGCACCGTTTACACTTAGAGAGACAGAGAAGTATCTTGAAAGTATAGGTATAGAGTGGGACAGGTATCAAATCCTACAGACATATATGGTTCTTGGCGGCGTACCGTTCTACTACAGTCTTCTTGACCCAGAACTTAGCCTTTCACAAAACATAGATATTCTGTTCTTCAAATCAGATGGTAAACTGAAAGATGAGTTCGATGAGTTGTACACGGCATTGTTCAAGTATGCAGACAGGTACATTGAAGTTGTCAAGGCCTTAAGCGGTCACAAATACGGCATGACATTCAATGAACTGGAACATGCCGTAAAGATTGAAGGTGGTCAACTTACTAAAATTCTGAAGAATCTTGAACGTTGTGACTTTATAGACCGGTGGTCTCAGTATGGGAACAAAAAACGTGAGGAAGTATTACGCCTGACTGATTTCTATACACTCTTTTACTACAAGTTTATACACTCCAGAAATATCCGTGAAGAACAATGGTGGAGTAAAAATAGCAATACTCCTGCCGTCATTTCATGGATGGGCATAAGTTTTGAGATGGTATGTCTGGAACATAAACAGAATATCAAGGATGCTCTCGGTCTACGTGTTATATCTACAGAAACCACCACTTGGCATTGTAAGCCAAATGAACGTGAAAACACACCAGGCGCTCAGATCGATATGATTATAGAACGTGCAGACAGAATAATTCATTTGTGTGAGATAAAATTCTCCATAGATAAATACAACATTTCTAAGGATTATGAGAACCTGCTTCGCGAACGCGCATCTCTATTCCGTTATCTGACTAAAAATAAGAAATCACTTGTACATACATTTATAACCACTTATGGTGTAGCAAATGGGAAAAACAAAAGTATCGTCCACAGTGAGGTGACAATGGATGATCTCTTCTCATAGTTATTGACGACAAGAGGGTGCAGCTCATTTTGAACTGCACCCTCTTCCTACTAACCTGAAAGAATTTACAATTTATAGAAGTGGCACTGTTATAGCTTCCGAATGGCCATTGACAATATAGGCGTCATCCTCTCGTAGGAAAGCCTTGTAAAGACCGGCCGGAAGTCGGTTCCCTTCGTAATCTCTTCTGTTCCATCTCATCTCTCCGTCATTCAACGGAGCTGAGTAAACTTCTTTTCCATTCTTATCCACCAGATACACCACTGCCCTGCCGGGAAGATTTCCGACAGCCCTGAATATAACCTCGTCAACGACTGCTGCGCGATCCATCTCAAGGTTATATTTCCCGGTGTAAGGTGAATACATAAAAGTAATCTCTCGCTCGGCAGTGTTACCGTTTATATCGCTCACAACACATCTGGCGGTATGCTTCCCATACGCCAACCCGTCGAGCGAAACGACATATCTGTTGACACCTCCGTCGGGTGAGATCAATGGCTGCACATCCGACCCTCGCTTCAACATCCTGTTGTCGAGATACACAACAAAGCCGCTTCTCAGCGCACTCGACGATTGAGACGATTCGAGTGCAACATCATCTGAGGCCGACACAACAAGACAGCATGTCTCTGAATCGAAATACATCTCCTCAATCGCGGGAGCAACGACATCTGCTGAAACCGCAGAGTCTTTATCTTTCTTCTGCACCAGAGTACTCTTAGTTGTTGCCGCTCCAATTTTCTTTGATGAATCGTATGCCGAAAAATTAAAATACACACGTTCACCTGACCATCGACTGACGGCTTCCGGAATTACCATACTGACAGTGAACTCGCCGTCGCGCACTTCTCCGACACTCATAGCAATCTGACGGTCGGAATATTCCACCTCAATCGTCGTTTCCTCTGTCACGACAAAATCCTGCGAAACCAATGTAACAGCCGGCTCCATAAGGCGCACGACAACCTCACCGTTATACGTCTTATCGACAGTTTTCTCATCATATCCGAGCACGGTTCCCTTAAGCTCAACCTTCTGCCCCGGAATGACTTTGACACCGCTCAACGATATGTTCATCCTCCTACCGACAACCGGAATCACAATGGCAGGGTCGCAAATCAACTGATAGGCAAGTTCATTTTCAAAGCTACCGGTCGACTTCGCACGGGCAATAATCTCTCCTATTGTCAAAGGAGTCTCATGTCTGTCGGAAGTGATTGTGGCCGGTTTGGTTCTGTATAAAGAATTCATAACATGAGTCATGAGTTCCTTATTCTGCCCTGACCAAGTGTCGCGTGTGGCAACAAGCGTTCCGATAGCACCATGTTTGGTGTCAAGAACTATTGATTCTCCGATACCCCTTTGCCCGCGGTCTACATTTGAAAGCAGACATCCGGCAAATGCCATAAACGGAAGTTGAGTGTTGCGAAACTGGAGCACGTTCGACCCTGTAAAGAAATCTCTGTTTGGTCCGAGCAATGTCGGACCGCCGTGGCCGAAATATATTACGAAATTCTTGCCGTAATTAAAGTATTCAAACAACTTCAGACGAGCACCCTCATTGCCGTATGCATTTATGATAAGTTTGCTGTTGACCGAAGAATTGAAATTATGACGGTTCAGCAAATCGCCGGCATCCATTGCCTGATTATCGTGCAGATGATTATTCTCAATACCTCCGATAGCAAGCGTCGAGTTTATGCGATAAGCATTTGAATCATCATCCAGGAATGACTTCACCTTCTCAACATAATTATATAATTCCGAAGGGAAATAACAAGGGAGAATACCGACACCGACATCCATCGTCATTTTTTCAACCAAGTCATTCTCACCGATGTTCGCCATGACACCATGAACATCATTTGCATTCATAGCTCCCTTCTCATAATTCACCTTAGGAGTCTGGAAAGCTATCAACCCCTTTGAAGCATCCTTAGGCACACTTAGTCCGCGAAAATCTCCATAGAGAGGTCCTATCAGAAGTATATTTTTCAGGGTCTGCCCCGGAGAAGTGTAAAGCATCCGGGCGAAACTCCTGTAAGCCATCGGGTCAGGCATTCCTCCTGAAAACTCATTATATAATTCCTCAGCTGTGGCAACGACAACATTTATTCCGTCACGTTCACGATGAAGCTGCGCCAACTTTTCCGCTCCATCCCGTAAAGACTCGATGGTGATGATTGCAAGCTCAGCTCCCTCTTCGGCAAAGGAATGAAGATTCTGGTTGGCAACCGCCTCATACCCTTTTTCATATCCGGAAATCTGCTTCTGACTTCTCGATGTGTCGAAAACCACATACGAAGGTACGCCCTCATCTCGTTTTACACCGAATGTTCCCTTCGAGCCTGTCATGTTGATTGCAACCCTTGTCGGATTCTTGACATCGGTAATATTCCACACCTCAAACGTGTGGCATGACGACAATTCAACCGTGCCGCTTTTACCACGTCCGAGAGAAGGGAACGAAATGCAATCCTGCGCAATCGTAGAGCCATCGGAAAGACGAAGAGTCGGAATACTCTTAGGGTAGGTCAGAATCCAATAATCAAGATTGGCTATGCCGTCGGTATTGTCGCCACAAGTGAAATCTACAAACACCTGTGCCTTCTCTCCGGTCATAGTTACATCGCCATATTCCGGCGATTGATAATGGAAGTAAATCGTCGGCTTATCCTGTATGTTAAGTCTTACACTCTCCTTACCTCCGACAATGCCATATCTCAACGATGAGTTAGGGATGCCCCGGCTTGAGACAAAGGCTGTGTTCAAAACTCCTCTCTCACCCTTAAGCACACCGGGAAGCACCACATCCCATGTTTTATATGACGACTCTCCGCCGTTAAATTTCTCACCCCAGAAAAGCTGTCCGGTGTTGGAATTATTCTGCTCAAGATCTTTCTCATGATACACATAACCCACTCCGGAAGTAAGCCGGTCGGAACCGGCAACCGCCGGAGCGTCGCTCATCATAAGAGGAGCCTTGCCATCCGACAAAAAGTAATACCCTCTGTCAGAATAGATGTTGCGTCCATTATTGGCAAAATGCCCTCCAAACGTTTCCCAATCTTCTGATTTGGTGAAAGATATATTGTCAACGCCGGAAGCATAGAAATAGATTTTATTGTCGAAATGTCGCACGGCAACCTGCTTCAGGTCATCATCATACAGAAAATTTCCGTCGTCATCCGTAAAAGTCAGGGGCAACATCGAGCCACCCCTGCCGAACACCCCCACCTTGGAGGGGTCAGAAAATCCCATCTCGCGCAACGTGGCGTATGAAATCTCATAAACTCCCGATTCCTCTACCCCTATCTTCACCCATGAGCCACTCATCATCACTGAACGTGGAGAATACTCACGCGCTCCAACGACAGGAGCAGACAACAACGCCAAAGCCGAGAAACATCCCGATGCAAGAATCCGGGATAGATTGAATTTATTAGTCCTGTCAAATATCATCTACAACATTCTCACTTGATTGAGACACTCAGCGGGGGCAATCCCTCCGATGTCACAGTAATCGAATCGCCGATGTGAAGCCGAAACCCTTCAACAGGAAGAGCCGGCACAAGAAAATCGCCTATCTTGATTGTGTTCATGCGACTGATTCGGCTGATTATCTCCTCGACGGGATGGTTCAGAAGTTCCGTGGTCCATGCAACTTTCTCACAACCGCCATCCGCCCTTTTCATCACAGCGTCAATCGTGCGCCGGTTCTGCATACCATTCTCAAAAGTCACGATATCTCCACATAGGAAGGAGCGGTCGAAAGCGACAGCCTCTGTCCAAGGCAATCCGAGTTCCGCCCTGTTCCGGCGAATATCCTCTGCGACAAAACAGACACACAAACCGATGCCTCCTATATATCTGTCGGCAAAACGCGGTTCGATATTCTTTCCCAACTTTGAAAGTCGGAACACCACCGAAGGATATGCCACACATTCCTTCGACACCTCATTCATGAACAATCCCTCAAGGTCCGGCAGAAAAAAAGGATTGCCTGACTTCATCAGCGACGAGTCAGGAAGAAAGATCCATCCGGGCATCTTGCCGGAACTCGCAGTGCCGGAAGATTCCGAATCGGTCTTCAGATTATTATATACGGTGATAATTTTCATTGACTGTAAGCTTTAAATAAGACTTAACATCATTTGCTGACAACGCCTCCAACCGCTATTTTCTTCGATTTGGAAGTCTGACGACCTTCCTTAGTTACGACTGTCGCACGATAAATATAAATTCCTCGCGAAACTCTTCGTCCGGCCATATCACAAAGATTCCAGTCGAGTGTCTCAACTCCGTTGTCAACACCGGCAGCATTGTCAAATGATTCCCACACCTTGTCGCCGTTAAGACTGAATATTTCGATTCCGCTTTCAATCTCTTCTGTCGCCATATCAGTCTTGATTGTGAAGACAACCTTGTCGGAAGCAGTGTCAAGACGAGCGTTCACATCCAGAATCGACGGATTCATGTTCACACCAACCTTAAAGGTGATGGTCTGAGATGATGAGTTGTTAGCATTATCCCACACAGTCAGAGTCAGTGTATGCTCACCTGCATCAAGGTCAGCCAACGGGTAGGTGATGGCACCGGCTGTCGGGTCGTCAAGGTCAGGACTATAATACTGACTGATGTCATCATAATATGTTTTGCTGTCAAGAGTCAGAGTCATCTGATGTCCTATTCCGGTGTCGCTCACATTTATGCCCTGAGCATCCTTAAACGAAGCAAACACAAGCGGCGAAGGATGCACCATATCGCCGGGTTTGAAATCGCCGTTGTTAAGAAGAAACGAAGTAATCTCCGGGCCCTCTTCGCCATCCTCTCCGGTTGATGTGCTGTAGCCATAGACATAGATGTTTTCATTTGAGCCGTTGGCTTCCTTGCCCGATTCGGCATCGTAAGCGTAGGTGAGGAGTTGCGCTGGAGCTGTGTTATTGTTGATGTCCTTGGGAAGGAACAAACGGGTTGACCATTTGCCGTCGGTAACTCTCGTCCTGCCGGTTGACAGGCGGCTCTTACGGTCATTATAATAACTTATTTTACCATTATTGCCGTTCTCATCCTCCCATCCATTAGTCTCCACTACGGTTGAGGCATCCATAAGTGTAAATTCAATGATACCATTGAACGACTCGTCAACCTCACCCGAAGAAGTCAGCACCGCACCACTAATTTCCTTATTATCGAGGGCATGAAGCACAACCTCATCTTCTCCCTCAACGCTGCCGGTCAGATCGGCATCGCCGATTTTATCAATCACCGAATTTCCTGTCGGCAATTTCAACCTCAGAGCCGGGTCGCCAAGCATACAGTAGCGCAGCTTATTGGAATCATCAGTTGTCATGGCATTCTTACCATCCTTCATTATATCACCCATGCGCGGACCTCTCCCCTCTTCATCTCTGGAGAAGAAGAAACGGGCCGTTTTCTCTGTCAGCACTCCGTTATTGGAGATATAAACCGTGCGCGACGGACAAATCATGGCAATCACTCCACCCTTCGGATTGAAAAGCATTACCTCGGCACCGCTCGCCATATCATCATCCCAACGCGCAAACTCACATGTTGCGGCATAGAGGAATGGCAGACGACGATTGACCATGCTGTTGATGTCTGACCATGTCAGAAGATTCTCATGAGTCCAAGTTCTCGGAGAACCGTGACCTATATAATTGATAAACATAACGCCATCTTTCCACAACTCAAGCATCTTGTTGCGTGCGTCAGGGAAAGTCAGACCCAAGGGGGAGCTGACACGGTTGTAAGCGTCAAGATAGACCTTATCGAATTTCAGACCCTCTCCGCCATTCTCCATTATGACTGAATATGCCTTCTCACTCTGGTCGAGATGCGCAGCCGAGTTCTGGTCGTCGGCAATCAGCATCACGTTATTGCGCCACGAACCGAGTTCAAGGTCTTCGATGTAGGCGCGAATCTTCTTGACTGCATTGTCGGCATCCGACACACTGCGCGCAGGAATACGCCCCACGGCAATCCTCATCTTATCAGACGATATGTCGCGCAGACGATCCTCATCGTCGAGCATTGCAATCAAGTCATCAGTCGAATAAGAGCCTAATTCACCCGGCAACCCCGCAGACTGATAAATAGGCAACACATCGTAGCCGCAATTACGCACAGTCTCCGAAATCTTACGATTGTCGTAGGTGGCAGCTCCCATAAGCAGGCAATAGCCAAGCTTTGATTTGCCCGACTCGTTCATGCCACGGTCATAGAGCATCTTGAGAAACTTCCTGAACGCACCAACATCCGGCGAGCCTGATGAAAATTCATTATAGATTGCCTGCGGAGTGACCACCAAAACACTCATTACGTCATTCGCCTCATGAATTGAAGCAATCTCCTCGCTGTGTGACCTGAACTCAGGAAGGGTAATGATCACCATGTCGGGCGTTTCAAGAGCGTGCAGATTCTGGTTAGCAACAACCTCATCCTGCTGCGGAGTCTTACCGGAAGCTAAGGGTTTAAATGCCACAAACTCCCGATAGCCGGGTGTCTTCACAGTGAAGATTCCTTTATTTCCGGAGAGTTCAAATTTCACTTCACGAATATCGCCGGGATTGGTGACATCCCAGATTCTGGTGTCTTTGTCACAACCCGAAATCTCGTAGGCCGTAGGTTCAACCGGAGTGTCGTAAAAACGCAGTTCATTTCCTGAAAGGGTTAAATGACGTTCATACTCCAGTTCGATATAATCAAGGTAAGCAGCCGACGAAGAACTGCCTGACGGAAGATATTCAATCTGAAACGACACCGACGTCGCATCGACAGGTGCCGAACCACTCACATTGAAATAGGCGTATGGCACCGACGAGTCAGAACGTGATGACAGGGTGCTATTGACACCCTTTCCGTTGATTGAGATTCTTATATTGGAATTACGCTGACCGGCAAATTTCACAAGAAACCCCATATCTCCACCGGTGTTACCATCCAATGAAAAGGGGAAACTACGAGTTTTGACACTTCTGAAATCTTCACCGAAAAGTTCTCTGCCTGAAACTCCTATCGCGTAACGGTCATCTTCATGCAAAAGTCTCTCCCTGAATATCTTCTTCGTCACAAGTCCAAACGAACCGGCATCATGAACCTCAGCAACCGGAGAATCTTTCTCATCATTCTCACACAGAAAATAGTATGATACGGTCGAATAAGGATTCAACTCGTGGGCATACTTCAAACTTGAGGTTGCTGATTTGTTAGGACCGTAAGACGTTAAGGCGGCACCATAGAACAAGATGCCACCACCGGTCCTGACAACAGGAATCTCAGGAAGGTCATCAGGCATATCCTCAGTAAGTTTGTCGTCGATAGTGTGTGCGCCATAACCATAGACCTTTACCTTCGCCGGGTCAGAAAAACCCATCGAAGCCAATGCCGACTTGCTGAGAAACTGCATCCCCTCATCAGTTACGCTCACACGCACCCAACGCCCGGTGTTCAGGCGTGACTCGGCAGCGTAATGGTCAACACCGTAGGCAACGGCATCGACAGCAAGTCCTGTCAGCAAAATAACCGACAGACAGACAACCGACAAAAATCTTACGAAAGATTTCATCTTGAAGAATCCTGCTGAATTATTTAAAATAGGATATTTCATTAATTCAAAATAGACGTATTAAAATGATTTACCGCGAAATCACTAAAGGAAAGACAAATAATTAGGACTATAAGTAAGTTTCAATTTATATCTGAAACAAGACATTCCGGACCCTCCCGGTCAAGATGCCGCGTAGTGGTCCGCTATTTTATAACGGATTGAGAGCCCGAATATTGTTGCTGCTGCAAAAACTCTTCCCATTCTTTTTTATTACCGAAAAAAGTGTTTAGGTCAACATCGCCCTGAATACCCGGCACCTTGCCGTGATGATTATATTGCCAAAAGGTCCAGTTTTCGTTTATAGGTATCGAACTGAACGAACAAATCCAAAGACACTCTCCGGGAGCCACCGATTGAATAATGTCATAATACCCCTCGGCGTTGGAATAAAGAATCACTCTGTAACCCTTAAGATTCAGATACTCAATCATTGAAACGAGACGATCCTTCACAACGTCATGATTGAGAGTGGTATCGTTGGAGAACTTTTCGACATCGACCGCCAGTCCGAGATCCAGCCGTCGACCGCCGACAACATTCAGAAAATTCTGTGCCTGAGCCACTCCGTCGCGGTCGAAACGAAAAAAATGATAAGCTCCTGTCTTCAACCCTGCAGCGACTGCTTTCTCATAATTCAAGCGGAAATTACTGTCTTTAAAAGTCTCACCTTCAGACGCCTTGATAAAGATAAACTCATAGCCGGCATCTTTCACCGCATCGAGATTCATCATGCCGTTATGTGCCGACACATCAATTCCCCGGATAGGGTATTTCTCAGGGTCGACATACGGTGGTGAGGTCTTGAAACTCCAGAACGCCAAAACGGCTGCCGCAATCAGCATGATGATAACGACAGGGAAACCCAAAGAAACGATTATATCGCGACGGGATACGCTCAAAGAACGCCAAAAATTTACGAAGGGGAGCTTCACAATGCGAATTTACAACAAATCGGCGATACTTGCAAATGAATCTTTTTTTGACAACCCGAAAGATTATATTAATTTTGCAAAATAAGAAGAGTGTCTTATTACCTCTCTGAGGAAGTAATATTTCATTGATGGACAATGCTTTCTATCAGCTATTGGTGATTGCCATCGCCTTAATCGGAGTCTTTCGCGGTTATCGCAAAGGGTTTATCGACCAGATTTCGGGTGTACTCGGATTCGCGTTCGGGACAGTCTGCTGTCACGTCTTCGCGGAGCCGGGCGAAGACCTCGCGCGCAATCTTTTTCCCGGAATTGCCAACCATCTTGGAGCCGATTTCATTTATAGCATCATAGGCGCAGCCACAATCTACCTTTCTGTTTTTCTGGCATTTTCCCTCTTGACTACAATTCTTAAAAGTGCGATGCAGGTCTTCTCGGGCGGACTGCTCAACTCTCTTCTCGGGGCCTTTTTCTGCATGCTCAAATATCTCCTGTTTCTATCGGTTGCCTTCAACATCATTGTGTGTGTCTCCCCTCGGTCTGCCCTTATGAAAGCCGCTCTTTGCGATGATGGCAACGCTGTCGAGGCTGTAATGGCGCTTGCTCCGGCTTTGCTCGGTTCGCTCAGCTATGAAGACCTCGGTCATATCGTGCAACTTGAAGATGCAAAAAAGATTTCCGCCAACTTATCGGAACATCATAACGTTATATTATCAGTAAACCCATCAATTCCCGACAGACTCGCAATGAAGTCCGATCGCTCCGCTGCGTGTCGGTCAGAGGAAGACTACAAGTTATAAGCAAATGCTAAAAGTTAAAGATCTGCATGCCCGTATCGACGGGAAGGAAATATTAAAAGGTATCAACCTTGAAGTGAAACCCGGTGAAGTTCATGCCATCATGGGTCCGAACGGTTCCGGAAAGTCTACATTGTCAATGGTGCTTGCCGGAAACCCGATGTATGAGGTCACCTCAGGCTCGGCTGAGTTCCGCGGAAAAGATCTTCTGGCAATGCCCCCGGAAATAAGAAGTCACGAAGGTCTATTCCTTGGCTTCCAATACCCCGTTGAAATTCCGGGTGTGTCAATGGTCAACTTCATGCGTGCTGCTGTAAATGCCCGCCGTAAATATTTCAACATGCCTCCGATGTCAGCTGCCGATTTCCTTAAACTGATGAGAGAAAAACGTGCCGTTGTCGAGCTCGACAACAAGCTGGCTTCCCGCTCTGTCAACGAGGGTTTCTCAGGCGGTGAGAAAAAACGTAACGAAATTTTTCAGATGGCAGTGCTTGAACCGAAACTCTCCATCCTTGACGAAACCGACTCCGGTCTTGACGTCGATGCACTCCGCATTGTTGCCGAAGGTGTCAATAAACTCAAAACCGACAACAACGCGACAATCGTCATAACTCATTATCAGCGTCTTCTCGACTACATCAAACCGGATATCATACATATTCTCTATAAGGGGCGTATCGTTTATACCGCCGGTCCGGAACTCGCTCTCGAAATCGAGAAAAAAGGTTACGACTGGATTAAGGAGAAAGTAGATGCTGAAGAACGACTTAAAGAGGAGGAAACAAAATGATTCCGGCTGTAGCACAATACGTTGAACTTTACCTCGCACATCGCGACCTTATCGACCGAAATTCGTGTGAGGTTATGAACAGACTGCGCTCCGACGCCTGTCGGGTGCTTGAAGAGAAACCGATTCCGGAGCGTGGCGCAGAAGATTACGAGCATACCGACCTCCCGGCCTTGCTCGCCCCCGACTACGGCATTAACCTCTCGCGTGTCAACATCGACGTAAACCCCGCCGACACGTTCCATTGCGATGTGCCCAACCTGTCGACTTCTCTCTTCCTGATGATCAACGACCGTTGGAGCCGTACTGAAACCTCTTACACCGGACTTCCGGAGGGTGTGGAAATATGCAATTTCGCTGATTTCTCACAACGCCATCCCGACCTCGCAGAAAAATATTACGGCAAGATTGCCGACATCAATAACCCCGTGGTCGCCCTCAACACAATGCTCGTGCAAGACGGGTTTGTGCTGTATGTCAGAAAGGGAGTGAAAGTTGAAAAACCTATTCAGCTTGTCAACATTCTTCAAAACGGGATGCCCCTCATGGCTCTCCGTCGTCTTCTCGTTATCCTCGAAGAAGACTCTGAGGCTCGGCTCCTCGTATGCGACCACACTCAGAATCCCGACACCGATTTTCTCACCGTCCAGACAATTGAGATTTTTGCAGCGCGAAACTCCGTTTTCGACTATTATGACCTTGAGGAATCGACCGAGCGCACAAACCGTCTCAGCTCGCTCTATCTGCGTCAGGAAGAGGGAAGTAATGTCCTGATTGACGGCATTACACTCTTCAACGGAAAAACCCGCAACGAATATCGCACCTTCTTCACCGGAAGTCATTCATCACTCCGTTTGCTCGGAATGGGAATTATCGACAAGAAACGTCAGCTCGAAAATTACACCCGCGTGGCTCATGATGTGGCTCAATGCAACACCGACGAGTTGTTTAAATATGTTGTCGACGAAGAAGCATCCGGCTCTTTCACCGGACGAATCTATGTGGCTGAAGGTGCTTGCAAGACAGAGGCTTACCAGTCAAACAGGAATCTCCTCGGTTCTGACACTGCAAGAATGTTCTCAAAACCGCAGCTGGAAATTTACAACGACGATGTGAAATGCTCTCACGGCACGGCAATCGGTCGTCTCGATGCGATGCAGATGTTCTACATGCGCACACGCGGTCTGAGCGAAGAGGAAGCAACACTCCTTCTCAAGCAGGCATTTATGGCTGACGTTATTGACGGTGTGCGTCTGCCGATTCTCCGCGACCGCCTGCGTCACCTCGTGGAATGTCGGTTTGCCGGTGAAAACAGTGCCTGCAACGCTTGCAAATCTCACCCCTCTTCTCCCTTTAAATAATTGTTAAATTACTCTTAAGATGGAGCTCGACATAGAAAAAATAAGAGAGGATTTCCCGATTCTCAAACGTAAAATCGGGAAATATCCTCTTGTCTACCTTGATAACACTGCCTCATCTCAGACTCCGAGACAGGTTGTCGACAAGATTGTTTCCAACTACGAAAATGTCAAAGCAAATGTGCATCGTGGAGTTCACACCCTCTCGCAGGAAGCCACAGCTTTGCAGGAACACACTCGCGAACGTGTCAGAGAATTCATCAATGCCGGCTCGGTTCGGGAAATTATCTTCACACGCGGCACAACCGAAGCCATCAACCTTGTTGCCTCATCTTTCGGTGATTCTTTCCCCGATGGCGGTGAAATAATACTCACCATCATGGAGCATCATGCCAACATAGTGCCCTGGCAATTATTGCAACGGCATAAGAATCTAACAATTAAGGTTGTAGACATTAACGAACGTGGCGAACTCGACCTCGACCAATATCGCTCCTTATTCAATAAGAACACCTGCATGGCGGCTTTCTGCCATGTCAGCAATGTGTTAGGCACAATCAATCCCGTCAAAGAGATGATTGCCGAAGCACACGCCCACGGTGTTCCGGTGCTTGTCGACGGCGCCCAGGCATCTCCTCATATCAAAATTGATGTGAAAGACCTTGACTGCGATTTCTATGTCTTCTCATCTCACAAGATGTATGGTCCTTGCGGAATCGGAGTGCTTTACGGAAAAGAGGAACTGCTTGAAAAAATGCCCCCCTATCAAGGTGGTGGCGAGATGATTTCACACGTCTCCTTCAACCACACCACTTTTGCCGACCTCCCGTTTAAATTTGAAGCCGGCACACCCGACTATGTCGATATCGCTGCCTTCGCGCAATGTCTTGACTATATCGATTCGATCGGACTTGACAAAATCGAGGCTCACGAAGAAGATTTGCTCCGCTATGCCACAGAACGTCTTCTGGAGATTCCCGGACTCCGTATCTACGGGCAGGCAGCCCATAAGAGTGCTGTCATCAGCTTCCTCGTGGGCGACATACATCCTTACGACCTCGGAATGCTTATCGACCGCCTCGGAATTGCCGTCAGGACAGGTCATCACTGTGCCCAGCCATTGATGGAACGACTTGGGATTGCCGGCACAGTCAGAGCGGGGTTTGCCGTCTACAACACCCGAAGTGAAGTTGACGCTCTTATTGACGCTCTCAACCGCGTAATTCCGATGCTCAGCTGACCGTCGACATTTCCCGAATAACCTTATTTCAACCGTATGCTTATTTTTTTTTTAAAGCATGCGGTTTTTTTGAATCGTATTTGTTATCTTTGCAAAAATGACTCTTAAAACACCATATATAATCTCAATATATCATGAAACTTTTTGAACGTTTGACCAAAAAAGCGCAGGAAAATCCGCAGAGAATGATTCTGCCGGAATCAACTGAACCGCGCACTCTTCAGGCTGCCGACCGTATTCTGGCCGACAAGATCGCTGAAATCATCTTTATCGGCAAAAAAGAAGAAATTATGGCTGAAGCTGAGAAGCTTGGGCTGAAAAATATCGGTGGAGCCACCATTATTGATCCGCAGGATCAGGCGTTCACTGAAAAATATGCCGAACTCTTCTGCGAACTCCGCAAGAAAAAAGGAATGACAATCGAAGAGGCTCGCAAAACTGTCACCAACCCCCTCTATCTCGGTTGTCTTATGATCAAGGCTGCCGATGCCGACTGTCTTGTGGCAGGTGCGCTCAGCCCCACATCTCATGTGCTTCGCGCCGCTTTCCAGGTGCTTAAGACAAAACCGGGTATCTCAGCTGTTTCAGGTGCCTTCATCATGCTTCTTCCCGAAGGTTGCCCCTACGGTGACGACGGTATGCTCGTATTCGCTGATTGCGCCGTTATTCCCGATCCCACAACAGAAGAACTCGCAGAAATCGCTATTTCAACAGCTAAGACAACACGCGACATCGCAGGTCTTGACCCCCGCGTCGCTATGCTCAGCTTCTCAACCTACGGCAGCGCAAGCCATGAGAAAGTTGACAAAGTGCGCAATGCTGTTGAACTCGTTCACAAGATGGACCCCTCAGTTTGTGTCGACGGTGAAATGCAGAGCGACGCTGCTCTCGTGCCCTCTGTCGGTGCGCAGAAAGCTCCCGGAAGCCCTGTTGCCGGAAAAGCCAACACTCTCATCTTCCCCTCACTTGAAACCGGGAATATCGCTTATAAGCTCGTGCAGCGTCTTGCAGGAGCCGGTGCTGTCGGACCTATCCTCCAGGGCCTTGCAGCTCCCGTCAACGACCTTTCCCGCGGTGCAACTGTCGACGACATCGTCAACACTATCATCGTGACCTGCAATCAGGCAATCGGCGACAAAGGTCTTTAATGACTTCTCCTCTCTCTGCTAAATAAACTCACAACAGAAACTTATCGCAAGGGTATCCACCCTTACTGATTTTTATCTTTAAAAATGAAAATTCTCGTTCTTAACTGCGGCTCAAGCAGCGTTAAATACAAACTCATCGACAGTGTGTCGAAAGAAGTGCTCGCCGAAGGCGGTGTTGAAAAAATCGGTCTCCCCGATTCATTCCTGAAATTCAAACGCCCCGACGGAAGCAAGGAAACCATCACAGTCGAAATGCCCGACGCAAAAGCTGCTGTGGCAAACGTACTCAAAGTGCTCACCGACCCGAAAGAAGGTGTCATCAAGAGTTATGATGAAATCGGAGCTGTCGGCCATCGCGTAGTCCATGGCATGGACAAGTTCAACAAGTCAGTTCTCATCACTCCCGAAGTAATCGAGAAAGTGAAAGAATGTTACACTGTTGCTCCGCTTCACAACCCTGCCAACATCACAGGCATCGAGGCAATCAGCGAACTTATGCCCAACGTGCCTCAGGTCGGTGTGTTTGACACTGCATTCCATCAGACAATGCCTGCAAAAGCATACATGTATGCTCTCCCCTGGGAAGCATACGAGAAGTATGGTGTGCGCCGCTACGGTTTCCACGGAACAAGCCATCGCTATGTTTCACGCCGCGCTTGTGAATTCCTTAACCTCCCCTACGAAAAACAGCGTATCATCACTTGCCACATCGGCAACGGAGGTTCAATCACAGCCGTTAAAGATGGTGTGAGCATCGACACTTCAATGGGTCTGACCCCGACTGAAGGTCTGATGATGGGCACCCGTGTGGGTGATGTCGATCCCGGAGCTCTTGTATACCTCATGAAAGAACTCAACCTCGATGCCGACGGTCTGATGAAACTCATCAACAAACAGAGTGGTGTGGCAGGAGTGACTGAAATTTCAAGCGACATGCGCGACATTGAAGATGCAATCGCAGCCGGCAACGAGCGTGCGAAGCTTGCAATGGATATGTATGAATATCGCATTCTGAAATATATCGGTGCTTACACTGCAGTGCTTGGTGGCGTCGACGTGATTGTCTTCACAGGTGGTGTTGGCGAAAACCAGATTTCAACTCGCGAGACTCTTTGCAAACAGCTTTCATTCCTCGGAATCACCTTCAACGCCGAAGCTAACAAGAGCCGCGGCAAAGAAGTTGAAATCAGCGGTCCCGACTCAAAAGTCAAGGTCGTTGTCATCCCCACTGACGAGGAACTGATGATTGCTACTGACACAGCTTCAATCGTAGAAAAAGGAACATGCTGACATTCATCAGCTGGAACGCCGACCCAATCCTTTTCTCCCTCGGACCTCTGAGCGTCAGATGGTATGGTCTTATGTTTGCAATCGGCTTTCTCATCGGTTATGAGATTGTGAGCCGGATGTTCAAACACGAAGGAGCAAAAGAGAAATGGCTTGGCATTCTGCTCTTATACCTTGTGGCGGGTACCGTAATCGGTGCCCGCTTAGGTCATGTATTCTTTTATGAATGGCCTTATTACTCGCAGCACCCCTCTGAGATTCTGAAAATATGGGAGGGGGGGCTCGCGAGCCACGGCGGAACAATCGGCAATATCATTTCGCTGCTTCTCTTCTCATGGCTTGTCAGCAAGACTCCCCCATCGTGGGTCTTCGACAAGGTGGTGGTGCCGGTAGCTCTCGTGGCCTGTCTGATTCGTATCGGAAACCTCATGAACTCTGAGATTTACGGTGGTCCGACCTCGCTCCCGTGGGGATTTATTTTCCTTCGTAACGGCGAGACATTCCCATCTCACCCGACTCAGATTTACGAAGCCGGTGTCTACCTCATTTTGTTTGTGATTCTGATGTGGATGTATTGGAAAAAGAACATGGAGGAAAGACCTTGGTTTATCACCGGATTCTTCTTCACATGGGTCTTCGGATTCCGATTCCTGATTGAATATGTAAAAAATGTTCAGGTCTCTTCCGAATTGCAGATGATTGCCGACTATGGCATAAACATGGGACAATTGCTCAGCATCCCCTTCATTCTGCTCGGCATCTTCCTGATGGTCTATGCCCTCATAAAACCGAGACAACACTGGACATTCCCCAACAAATTTTCTGACTGAACTTCTCTCCGTAAGCGATAATACTCACAGATGAAACTGATTAAAAGACTGCATCTATTCATCTTGCAGACTTTTCTGCCACTATTTGCGATGACCTTCTTCATCGTGCTCTTCATCGTGCTCATGCAGTTTCTCTGGAAATATATCGACGACCTCGTCGGTAAAGGGGTGGCGTTTGATGTCCTCGCAGAGCTCTTCTTCTATGCAGCGGTCTCAATGGTGCCGATGGCGCTCCCCCTTGCCATTCTCCTCGCCTCACTGATGACGTTCGGTAATCTTGGCGAACGTCTTGAACTGACAGCCATCAAAGCTTCGGGCATTTCTCTTATCCGAACTATGGCTCCGCTGATTGTGCTTGTCAGCGGTATCGCTGTCGGCGCTTTCTTCTTCCAGAACGACATTCTCCCCAAAGCGCAGGTCAAGATGTGGACCCTTCTCTTCTCCATGAGACAGAAATCGCCTGAACTTGAAATCCCGGAAGGTGTCTTCTACGATCAGATTCCCGGATTCAACCTCTATGTCAAAGAGAAAAACCAACAAACCGGCATGCTCTATGACATAATGATTTACGACATCTCTAAAGGAGGCGACAATGCCACTATCATCCTTGCCGATTCTGCCCGTCTTGCCATGACTTCAAAGATGTCTCATCTTTACCTCCACCTTTTCGAAGGGGAACAGTTTGAAAACCTGCGCGACCAGAACATCGGGGGAGGATTCGTACCCTTCCGTCGGGAATCATTTTTCGACAAACAGGTGCTCATCCCGTTTGACGCTAACTTCAACCGCCTTGACGAAGAAGGGATGAGAAAACAATATGTCGGTAAAAACATAACGCAGCTTAACCAGACAATAGATTCGGTCAGTGTGCGTCTCGACTCAATTGGCAACAATTACTCCCGTCAGCTTCAAACCTCAACAATCTCTTACCCTCTCTTCACAACCGACGACGGAACACCATCCGTCTCAACCGAAACGAAAACTGAGAATCCCGACAAGCAACCCACCCTATCGATTGCTGAGCGTCTTGATAAACTACCTCATGCTAAAGCATCGCAAATCATTGACAAGGCTCTTGAACTGTCAATGCGGACTCAGCAGGAATTTCAGTTCCGCTCACAAGAAATAAGCGATGAGAAGAAAACAATTCGTCGCCACGAAATAGAGCTCATCAAGAAGTTCACACTCTCAGTGGCCTGCATCGTGTTCTTCTTCATAGGTGCTCCTCTCGGTGCTATTATCCGCAAAGGAGGCATCGGAACCCCTCTCGTCATTTCTGTCCTCTTCTTCCTGGTCTACTACATCATCGACAACACCGGCTATAAGATGGCTCGCGACGGCAGATGGCCTGTCGCCCTCGGCATGTGGCTCTCGACGGCGATTCTACTCCCCATAGGTGCCTACGTCACATGGAAAGCGATGAACGACTCTTCTGTATTCGACAAAGACAGATATGTAAAATATCTGCGGAAGATTTTAGGTCTTAAAGAGAAACGTAGGGTCGACTTCAAAGAGGTCATTATTCACGACCTTGACATTCCCCATGCACTTGAAAACCTATCCTCAATCTCCGAAGAGTCTGCAATCCTCATCCGGCAGATTGAGACTTCACGAGGGTTCCTGACTTTCTGGACCAATGGCATCGACCGACACCGACTTCAGACCCTCATCGACCTGACTGATAAGACTATCGAACAACTCACTGACTGTCGCGACAATCGGATTGTTGCCAAACTTAAAGATTTTCCGGTTATGCGCAACCTGTTGATCTACTCCCCACTGAAGGTCAGAAATAAAACTCTCGCGTGGATGATTGCCATAATCGGATTCCCCGTCAGACTTATCGCTCTGCGCTATCTCAGAAACCTGCGCTCCGAACTCAACCTTGAAGAGACGCTCGCAAACAACATTTCCGATTCCATCGCCGCAACCGATTGCTGATTACTCCTCTCTTGCATATCCGCAATTTTTTAATTAAATTTGCATCTATGAGAAACGATAAAGAACTTGAAGGAGTCTCTCTGCTCGGCAATCAGAATGTCAAATACCCGACAGACTATGATCCGAAGCTGCTTGAGACATTTGAAAATATGCACCCCGGTCGCGAATATATCGTAACTTTCGATTGTCCGGAGTTCACTACGCTCTGCCCGAAAACAGGTCAGCCGGATTTCGGACACATCTATATCTCATATATTCCACGCCAACGAATGGTCGAAAGCAAGAGTCTGAAACTTTATCTCTTCAGCTTCCGAAACCATGGCGACTTTCATGAAGATTGTGTCAACATCATCCTCAACGACCTATGGGAACTGATGAATCCTCTTTATCTTGAGGTGAAAGGTATCTTCATGCCTCGCGGAGGAATCAGCATCTATCCTTTTGCCAACAGAGCTGACGATGACCATCAGGAACTGGCACGCCGTCGTCGCGAAGCTATGCTCGACACTCTCTCTCGCTAATCACTCCCCCCTCCCACAATCACATTCTCAATCACACGCTCAAACAAATGAAAGATTCCGTTATTGTCCTCTCCGGAGGGATGGATAGTGTCACCCTCCTGCATGATTATAAAGACAGGATTGCTCTTGCAGTCACTTTCGACTACGGTTCAAACCACAATGCACGAGAAATTGAATGTGCCGCTCTGAATTGCAAGATGCTGGGAATAGAACATATTGTGATACCTCTCTCTTTCATGGCAACATATTTCAAATCATCTCTTCTTGAAGGAGCCGATGCAATTCCGGATGGTGACTATGCCGAGGATAACATGAAATCGACAGTCGTGCCTTTCCGCAACGGAATAATGCTTGCCGTGGCTGCCGGTCTCGCTGAATCACGCGGGCTGAAACACGTTATGCTCGCCAATCATAGCGGCGACCATACAATCTATCCCGACTGCCGTCCGGGGTTTGTCGATGCCATGAGCAACGCAATTCAGCAAGGCACATTCGACGGTCTCACCCTGCTCTGTCCCTACACTCACCTCTCAAAAGGAGACATTGCTAAAATCGGTGCTAAAATCGGAGTCGATTACTCCCTTACATATTCCTGCTACAAGGGACGTGAAAAACATTGCGGAACCTGCGGAACCTGCGTCGAAAGGAAAGAAGCTCTTGCCTACGCCGGAATCAAGGACCCAACAATCTACGAATAAGAAATGTATTACGTCAGAAAAAAAATAGAAATATCCGCTGCCCATTTCCTCTCGCTCAGCTACGAGAGTAAGTGCTCTCAGCTCCATGGTCATAATTGGGATTTGACCATCGAGTGCAAAGCCAAGGAGCTTAATGCCGACGGAATGGTGGTCGATTTCACTCATATCAAAAAACAGATTCTTGATAAACTCGACCATAAGGTCATCAATGATGAAGTCGACTTCAATCCAACTGCCGAGAACATTGCACGTTGGGTTGTCGAGACGGTGCCCAACTGCTTCCGTTGCACTGTGCGTGAAAGCGCGGGCAACGAAGCCATCTTTGAACTTGATTAAGATTTTGCAATGCGCAAGATAAACGAAATTTTCTATTCTCTTCAGGGGGAAGGTCATCACACAGGCTATCCCTCTGTCTTCATCCGTTTCTCCGGGTGTAACCTCTCATGTCCTTTCTGCGACACTCGCCATCGTGAAGGAATCCTCATGTCTGACAACGACATTATCCATGCCGTAAACCTATATCAGGCTGATTGGATTATTCTCACCGGAGGGGAACCTTCTCTCTGGATTGACGAGACTTTTATCAAAATGCTCAAGCGTGCCACAGGGAAGAAAATTGCAATCGAGACTAACGGCACAAGACCTCTTCCTCCGGGCATCGATTGGGTCACCGTTTCGCCGAAAGACGGAATATGCGACGACAATTCCGGACAGGCCGAACTCAAAGTGGAACATGCCGACGAGATTAAAGTTGTCGATGTCGGTCAACCTCTCGACCGATATTTTGACCTCCCATGTCGCGGTCAGAATACTTTGATGTATCTCCAGCCTTGTTTCGTAAGCGATCCCGACGAGAATCTCTCCAACAGATTGCGCACCGTCAATCGTGTGCTCGACGATCCGCGTTGGACTCTCTCAGTGCAACTTCACCGCTTTTTGGGAATACCTTAAGATTAAGTGCCTGATTAAGCCTCAGTTCCCTTATATTGAGAGGAAGAGTCTAAAATCTGACTCCTAAGACAAACGAGTCTCTTAAGATTCGGGTCTTGAGATGATTTGCGCTCACTGAAAGGTAATCTAACCCGTACCCTATTTCAAGCACAGTGCGCCCGACAGGAAGTCCGACAGAGACAACATTGTGGAGATGAACTCGATTCCAGGGACTGCCGAAATGAACCAACCCACTGTGGTTGCCAAGATAAATCTCATAATATGATTCTCCATACTGAGGAGTAAAGAATAATCCTGCAATAGGAAAACGGAATGTGTCGGAAAGCAGAAATCTCTGTTTTCCGATTTTTATTTCCCAGCCTGCCGACGCAACAACAGATAAATCGGCATCTGCCCTGGCACTAACCGGATTATTGCCGTTGCTCGCTATATAAAGCAACCCTCCTCCAATTCCGAGTCTTCCACCCACATCAACACGCAGATTTTCCAGTGGGCGTAACCGGCTGAACAATGACCAACCGGTTTCCAAACCGAAATCAATCATTCTCTTTGTCCGTCGGGCATTAAAAAGAGTTGCACCGCCAATCTCAGCGTCAAAACACATCCCCAGACTTTGCGATTGCGGAAGCCTTTTGCTCCACTCTCCCTGCAACGTAACCTCTGTGCCCGAAAAGCGTGCCATAGAGAGATAACTGTCTTTAGCATATTCCTTTCCGAGAGATAGATGCCACACGCTTTCAATCCTCCGTCCCTTATCGACGAGAGCATCATCTCCGACGAAGGCATGGCAAGCCCCCCACGGAAGCAACAGAAGCAGACTCAGCAACAGATTTCTCAAAACTCCTCCTCTCCGGCAAACAGGTCACCTTCGATAATTATAGGCTTTTCATCTTTTATCTCCTCATCCTCAGATCCGGCTGTTTCATCCGGTTCAGCCTCAGATTCTTCAACAACCGGCTCAGGAACTCGTGTCGGCTCAAGCTCCTCTATGCTTTCGAGCGTATATGTTGTGAGACGTTTACCTTTTGCTTTGAAACTCTTCACACCAATAAAATCGTCAGCCTCTATCTCGACTGCGGGACGTGTGGCGTCATGTCCGCCAAACGTCAGGCGCATGCGTGCGTAGGGGGTATCGCTAAGAAGCAGTAGCTCCGACTGCTCGTCAGCTCCGACGAAACGCTGACGCTTCGGCGAAATCTCAAAAAGGAACCTTTTCAGATACGGGTAGCCAAGAGTCTTATCATCCAAAGCAAGTGTCCAGACCTTATTCGGGTCGAACTTCTCGATGCGCAATATATCATCGTCATAATGGTTTGAATCGGCGTAGGTGGTCGTATAAAACTCTCCGTTGCGAGTTATTACGAGCACTGCATCGTCGTCGGCAAACTCTCCAAGCAACTCTCCGCGACCCTCATAATTCAATCGGAGCACATCTCGGTCAAACCAGACCTTACGACCCTCAAGGGTGGCGCGTCCCTTCTTCTCGAAGGTAACGGATTGAACGGCATATTTAGTCACCAGATTACCCATAGATTCCTTGCGCTTTATGGCAAGATCGGTGAAATCCACATACACCTCGCGCGAACGGGGGCGACGGCCGTCGGGACCCGGCTCATCTTTCAGAAGCACCTTAACCGTTTCGGCCTCTCCATTTTCATTGCGCGTAATCCACTCTATGCGACTGTGGGGATAACCCTGCGTCATGTCATATTCCTTGTCGCGTGTAAGCCCCGTAATATGAAATCTTTTTTTATAATAAAATCCGTTGCCGCTGTCATCACCGCTTGATCCCGGACGTCCGTTTCTGTAAATAAGATTATAGACAGTGCGGTCATCTTTCTTCTTGAAAAGATATATCCGCTCAACTTTGCGTCCTTTACCCATGTAAAACTTCTCCTGCACCTTCACAATCTTATATTTACCATCTCGGTAAATCACAAGAACATCGTCAAGGTCGGAACAGGTGAACAGAAACTCACCTTCCTTTAGAGCAGTTCCGATAAAGTTTCCCTCCTTATCGTAATAGAACCGGAGGTTTGCCTCAGCAACCTTCGATGCCTCGATAGAGTCAAAACCTCTGATTTGGGTATGACGCGGATAACGGCTGCCATATTTTTCCTTCAAATGATTATACCAGTCAATCGTGTACTCTGTCAGATGCTCCAGATTCTCTGTAATCCTTTTTATCTCATCTTCAAGCGCGACAATCCTTTCCTGTGCCTTCTCCGAGTTGAATTTCAAGATTCTTCCCATCTTTATTTCCCAGAGACGCATCAGGTCTTCATCGTTTATCTCACGATAGAACGACGGCTTAAACGGTGTCATCAACGTGTCGACCCTTCTCAAAGCAACCTCCATGGAGGCTGCCTGTTCGATCTGTCGATCCTTATACATCCGTTCCTCAATGAATAGCTTTTCAAGCGAACAGAACATCCTTGTCTCCTGACGTTCACCTAATTTTATCTCAAGCTCACGGCGAAGGAGATCCTTTGTCATGTCGACAGAATAACGCAAAAGGTCACTCACCGTCATGAAACAAGGCTTGCGGTCGACAATCACACAGCAGTTAGGCGAAATGGAAATCTCACAATCCGTAAAGGCATAGAGCGCATCGATCGCTTTGTCGCTCGATGTGCCGGGAATCAGATGCACGATTATGTTTGCCGAAGCCGCAGTGTTGTCGTCGACTTTTCTTACCTTTATCTTACCCTTTTCCTTCGCACTGAGAATCGACGAGATTACAGATGAGGTGGTCTTTCCGTAAGGAATCTCGGTGATGGCAAGTGTGCGGTTGTCAATCTTGTCAATCTTTGCCCTTATCCTGATCGTTCCGCCGCGCGCACCGTCGTTATATCTCGACGCATCCATCAGACCTCCGGTCTGGAAATCAGGCAGAAGCGAAAACTCCTCCCCATGCAGATAAGCAACCGCAGCATCAAGAATCTCGTTGAAATTGTGTGGCAGAATCTTCGACGACAGACCAACCGCGATACCCTCCACTCCTTGAGCGAGTAGCAGCGGAAATTTTACCGGCAATGTCACCGGCTCCTTCTTGCGTCCGTCATACGAAGATGTCCAGTCGGTTATCTTGGGACTGAACACCGTCTCAAGTGCAAACTCGGAAAGACGTGCTTCTATATATCGCGGTGCCGCTGCATCGTCGCCGGTCAGTATGTTACCCCAGTTTCCCTGAGTGTCTATCAGCAGATCCTTCTGTCCCAACTGCACCAGCGCACCACCGATCGACCCGTCACCGTGGGGATGATACTGCATCGTGTTGCCCACAATATTGGCTACCTTGTTGAATCGACCGTCGTCAAGCGTCTGCATCGAATGAAGTATGCGTCGCTGCACAGGCTTCAACCCGTCTTCTATGTGAGGCACTGCCCTCTGAAGAATCACATAACTCGCATATTCGAGATACCAATCACGAAACATTCCTCCAAGCACCGAACGCTTGTCATCTGCCGAAAACTCTACTTTATCTGACATTTCCTTATATATTCTTCAACCGCGGTTTAACCGAAAACAACCGTCTTGACCGGGCTAACTCCCCCGTAAGACCTTCGTTCTCAAATTATCCGTAAAATTAACATTTTTTTTCAAACAATCCTAATTTCCACACTACACTTGCGAAACTCGTGGCTACTCACTATCTTTGCAAACTCTTCGACCATCTCCTGTCTCCCACACACACCAAATGTCAAAATTTAATCGCTTTCTCAATCCGCTTTTTATTCTCTCTCTTATTCTGCTGACTCTATCTTCGGGTTGCATCCGGGAAGATGTTGAACCTACCGACCCCGTAGGCAACTTCGATGCTCTTTGGAATCTTATCGACCAACGATATTGTTACTTCGACCAAAAGAATATTGATTGGGACGAGGTCTATAACACTTATCGACCCCTCGTCGACAACTCCACCTCCGATCTTCAGCTCTTCGCGATATGCTCCCAAATGCTTGATTGTCTGAAAGACGGTCACGTCAACCTCTCTTCACTTTTCGACACGTCTTACTATCGGAAATGGTGGTCTGACTACCCTCAGGATTTCAATCTGCGCACTCTTCAACAATATTATCTCAATTTCAACTATCATCAGACCTCCGGCATCTCCTACACAATCTTTGATGAGAAAATCGGATATATGTATTACCCCTCTTTCTCAAGTGGAATAGGCCAGACAAATCTTGACTATATCCTTGCAATCCTTTCCGATTGCGAAGTTCTGATAATCGACATACGCAACAATGGCGGAGGTCTGCTGACTAACATTCGGACTCTCGTCAGCCGTTTTATAACCGATGAAACTCCGGGAGGCTACATAATTCATAAGACCGGCCCGGCTCATTCTGACTTCTCCTCACCCTACTCATTCTCTTATTCCCCTGCTCCCGACGGACGCATAACTTGGATTGACAAGCCTATAATAATACTCACTAACAGAAGCTGTTACAGCGCCGCAAATAATTTTGTCGCAATCATGAAGACTCTCCCTAATGTAACTGTTGCCGGGGCTAAGACCGGCGGTGGCGGAGGTCTTCCTTTCTCATCATCCCTCCCTAATGGATGGACAGTGAGGATGAGTGCTTCTCCGATTACAGCCCCCGATGGTTCCGATTCTGAATTCGGGATAGAACCTTCGGAGGGGTGCGAAATTCATTGCTCCGACGATGAACTCGCCAACGGAACCGACGCCATACTCGATTTTGCTATCGCTCGCGCCCGACAACATATTGAGGAAATGAACTCTCAGAATTGACATTTATTTCATTTTTACTCTCCCCTCTCGATTTTTTTTCCTAACTTCGCACTCTATATCTTCTGTCTGCAAAACAGAAACTCGTTTGAGAAATGTGGAAATTCAGTCCGATATTCAAACACACAATATGGGGAGGTGACGCCATCACCTCCTTTAAAAACATGCCTGCCGGAGGCAACGACATTGGTGAAAGCTGGGAAATATCTGCAATTCCCGGCAATACCTCTATTGTCTGCGAAGGGCCGGACAAAGATTCTTCTCTCTACGAACTCCTTTCTCGATATAAAGATAATCTGCTTGGAAAACACAATTGGGAAAAATTCGGAACCCGATTTCCGCTCCTTATCAAGTTTATCGATGCGCATAAAGACCTCTCGCTTCAAGTGCATCCTCACGACCGGCATGTAGCAGACTCCGGCGAGCCTAACGGTAAGGATGAAATGTGGTATGTCATATCGGCAGAACCCGGTGCAAGAATTGCGTCAGGCTTCAACCGACTTATCTCCAAAGAGAAACTTAAGGAATTATGCGCCTCGGGCGAAATTCTTGACTACACCAACCTGGTGACCGCTCATCCGGGGATGGTGCTTTATGTGCCGGGTGGACGCATTCACGCAATCGGCAAAGGTGTTTTTCTCGCTGAAATTCAGCAGACTGCCAACACCACTTATCGCGTTCATGACTACAATCGTCGCGACAAAAACGGAAACTTCCGCGAGTTGCATCTCGACAAGGCTCTCTCCGTAATCGACCTTAACGACACCTCGTCGGGAGTGGTCGAGCCTGACGAAGAGAATAACACTGATTCTGATGAGGTTAAGCATCTTTTACACAAACCTCCCTTCTCAGTTTCCCTTATCGACCATGACTCTTCCGACCGGAAAGAACTCTCAATCAATTGCGCTGCCCTCGATTCATTCGTCATACTGACCGCAATTGCCGGCGCTGCAACGATTTCCTGTCGTCGCGGTGAGTGTAAATTATTGGCAGGCGAATCTCTTCTGCTCGCTGCCGACGAACAAAACGTTGTCGTCAAAACAGATGGAATCTTCAAATCACTGATGATTCACATACCCGAATAATCGTTTTCAACTATTATCCTTCCGGCTTAATGCCGATAATTTCCGACGACGATTTTTTCAAACCTAAAAAAAAATGTAGATTCCAAAACGAAGAGCAACACTGAGCGAGGAACATCTACATTTCCTCTCTCCTTCTGGAGGGGGATGCCCGAGCGGCGGGGGCGGCCTAAACCGCCCCCAAGAGCGGAGGATG
>JAAVFW010000020.1 GCA_014800535.1 Bacteroidales bacterium | reverse complement strand
TATGCCAACGGACCGAAGGCAGACTTCGACATCAACGGAGAATACGTAGAGGTAGGCATTGACGAAATCAACAGCGATAACTTCGGCAACGAAGAGATCAATGCGACCGAAGCAGCTCAGTTCGAAGGAGACATCTTCACACTCGACGGCATCAGAGTCTTCGTAGAGGACGGCAAACTTGTACCCGGTATATATATCTTCATCAAGGACAACACTCCGCGTAAGGTGACAGTCAAATAAGACTTCCACCCCAAGCATATATCAACGAGAGGGACGGCAACACTGCCGCCCCTCTCTTTTTTAGACCCTGAGGGTCTTAGTGACATCAGGGTGTTAACATAATTTCACATTAGTTAACATAACCATTAGATGAGTGGGGTTGTTTTATTTATGAAAAGCACAAACGACGAATAGATTGAAGATTGATTGTATTTGCTGTTTGGAACTTAAACTATGAAAAAATAAATTATTATGGAAAACACAGCGCCTTTAAAAGGAATTAAAGTAGTCGACTTCACAGAAGTCCAGTCAGGACCTTCATGTACCCAGATGCTTGCATGGCTGGGTGCGGATGTAATCAAAATCGAACGTCCCGGTGTGGGTGACGCAACCCGTAAGGAACTTCAGTTTAATCCTGACCTCCCTTCTTACTACTTCCTTCAGCTAAACAGCGACAAGAAGTCTTTGAGTCTTGACGCCAAGACCGCCGATGGTAAGGCAATTCTTACAAAGCTTATCAAGGAATGTGACATCTTTGTCGAGAACTTGCACCCGGGTGCAATGGACAAGTTGGGTTTCGGCTGGGAAGAAGTGCATAAATTGAATCCTAAGTGTATCTACGGTACCATCAAGGGTTTCCCCCTTTCTTCAAAGTATAAGGATCTGAAGGCTTACGAACCTATCGCTCAGGTTACGGCAGCCGCAGCAACCACCACAGGTTGGTTTGAGGGTCCGGACAATATCCC
The DNA here is from genome assembly GCA_014800535.1 of Bacteroidales bacterium. GTDB lineage: Bacteria > Bacteroidota > Bacteroidia > Bacteroidales > Muribaculaceae > Lepagella. The sequence goes on along the minus strand of JAAVFW010000020.1, from coordinate 25,961 downwards.
GACACAGAGTGGCGCGGCCCTCGGTGACTCAAACACCGGTATGCACCTTCTGATCGGTTTGCTCGCCGCTCTTCAGCAGCGTAACAACACCGGCGAGGGATGCTACGTTTATCAGTCAATGCACAATGCTTGTCTTAATCTTTGCCGTATCAAGACCCGTGACCAGCTCACTCTTGATAAGATCGGTTATCTGACCCAGTATCCTCAGTATCCTGATCAGAAATTCGGTAAGACAGTGCCCCGTTCAGGTAACATCGAGGGTGGCGGTGTGCTCGGCTGGACTTACAAATGTAAACCTGCCGGCGATATGGACACAGCTGAAGAGGGTAACAATTATGTTTACGTCATCCTTCAGCGTGGTGCGAAAGATTTTGAGGCCGCTTGCAAGGCAATGGGTTTTGAAGATTGGTTGACTAATCCTGATTTCAACACTGCCGATGCGCGTGACCGCCACAAACAGGCAATCTATAAACGTATCGGTGAATGGACTGCAGATAAGACTAAATATGAGGTGACTGAAATTCTCGGCAAAGCAGGTGTGCCTGTCGGCCCGGTTGTTTCAACTCAGGAACTTATGGCGGATGAATCTCTGTATGATGGAAATACTTTGGTTAAGATCAATCAGGGTGGTGAAATCGGTGAGTTCGTCACTGTGGGATGTCCGTTTACGATGAGTAACTATCAGCCGGAGTATGGTCCTGCTCCTGAACTTGGCGGTAACACTGAAGAGATTCTTACAAGTCTCGGTTATTCTGCCGAAGAGCAGGCTGAGTTTGCCAAGAACGGTACTACGAAACCGGTGATGGTTGACGGTAAGAAAGAGATGTAAAAATAAGAAATTGACCGGAAGGTGCTGATGTCGGTTAATCCCGGTGTCAGGCACCTTTCTCCGGTTTATATAACCCAAAAAACACTTAATCTAAAATTTGATATTATGAGCACAACAAGTAATCCTGAATTTCCGCAGCAGGTGACAGGAATGTATATATTGGCGGAGTCTCTTCGCCGTCTGAATCTTAACAAGGTGTATGGTCTGGTGGGAATCCCTGTGACGGAGGCGGCCTACGCTATGCAGAAGGTGGGAATCGATTATTATGGTTTCCGCTTTGAGCAGCAGGCCGGAATGGCAGCTGCCACTCATGGTTATCTAACCCGTCAGCCGGGTGTGTTGCTGACAGTGTCGTCGCTCGGTTTCCTTAATGGTCTGACAGCGACGATCAATGCGACGGTCAATTGTTATCCGATGATTCAGATTTCGGGAGCGAGCGATCCGACAATGGTTGATATGAAGATGGGTACCTACGAGGAGCTTGACCAGCTGAACGCTGCTCGTCCTTATGTGAAGGCGGCTTTCAGATGTTCACATGCCACTGACATTCCGTCGGCTGTGGCTCGTGCTTATCGCGCTGCGGTGAGCGGTCGCCCCGGTGGTGTGTATATCGACATGACTACCCCCGCTCTCGGCGAGGTTGTAGACAGCGCCGAGGTGGAGAAACTTTTCTATTCTCCGGTCGACCTATATTCGCCTGTTGCTCCTAATAAATCGTCAATTGAGAGAGCTGCCGAGGCTATTCTGTCGGCTAAGAAGCCTGCAATCCTTATCGGTAAGGGTGCGGCTTACGCTCAGGTTGAGGATTTGCTGAAGGAACTGAGCGACACTTATAAGATTCCTTATCTGGCTATGTCTATGGCGAAGGGTGTGCTTCCTGATAAGGGTGAGTTGAGCGCGTTGAGCTGTCGTTCGACCATCATGAAGGATGCCGATGTGGTGATTGTAGTCGGTGCGCGTCTTAACTGGATGCTCAGCTTCGGTAAGGGTAAGTGGAATCCTGATGGAAAATTCGTGCAGTTTGAGGTTGATCCGCAGGAGATCGATGTGAATGTGCCTGTCTACGCTCCGGTTGTGGGTGACATGCGACTCGGTCTGGAGGGTCTGCTGGAGGCTATGAAGGGTAAGAGTATGCAGACTGACCCGGCATGGTTGCCCGCTCTGGCTCAGGAGACAAAAATCAAGAATGAGAAATTTGCAAAGCGTCTGGAGGATGCCTCAAAGGTTTTGCCGATGACTCACTGGACTGCTCTGAGCGCAATCAAGCCTATTCTGGAGGGTAATCCTGATGTAATCCTCATCAATGAGGGTGCGAATACGCTTGACGATACGCGAGACACAGTTGATATGGCTCTTCCGCGTCATCGTGTGGATTGCGCGACATGGAGCATCATGGGTATGGGCATGGGCTCTGCTATCGGTGCTGCCACTGCAACCGGCAAGAAGGTTGTGGCAATCGAGGGTGACTCGGCTTTCGGTTTCTCAGGAATGGATTTCGCGACAGCCTGCCGTTATAAGCTCCCTGTGACAGTGGTCGTATTCAATAACGGCGGTATCTATAACGGTATCGGTGTGAATCCTTCAGGTCAGCCCGAACCGGCTCCGACAACTCTTGACATCAATGCCCGTTATGATAAAATCGGTGAGGCGTTCGGCGCGAAGGCTTATCATGTGACCACTCCCGAAGAACTCTCTGCGGCTCTTAAGGAGGCTATCGCTGCCGGTGAGCCTGCAATGATTGATGTGCAGCTTGCCGCTGATTCCGGTGAGGAGAGCGGACATATCGGTTATCTGAACCCGACACCGCTTATCAAGTACACTGTCTGATTGTTCATAATATTTGTAAGTTTAACCCTTTAAGAAGATTACGATTATGAACATGATGCATATAATACTCTATGCGATAGTTCCGATTCTGGTGGTGATGCTCGCGGGCTTCATCGCCGGAAAGAAGGGAGCTTTCTCAGGAGATGACGCTAAGAAGTTCAATAAGGTCGTGCTTGATTTCGCCCTCCCTGCCGCATTGTTTGTTTCAATCGTGCAGGCCGACCGTGAGATGCTTGCCAAGGACCTGAAGTTGACTCTGATTTCGCTTGTGGTGATTATGGCCTGTTTTATGATGGTCTATTTCATCTATAAGTATTGCTTTAAGAAGAATACGGGTGCCGATGCCGCTATCATGGCGTTGATCAGCGGTTCGCCGACAATCGGATTCCTCGGTTTTGCGATTCTTGAACCGATTTTCGGTACAACCCCGGCAGTGGCTCTTGTGGTTGCGATCGTAGGTATTGTGGTCAATGCTGTCGGTATTCCGGTTGGTTTGTCGCTGCTTAACGCTGCCGACGAGACGATTGCCGAGCGCACCGGACATAAGAAGGAATCAGCGTGGAAGCCTGTGATTCATGCGTTGGAACAGCCTGTGGCTTGGGCGCCGATTCTTGCGGTGGTCATGGTGCTTTGCGGAATCAAATGGCCTGCGTATCTCAGTCCGTCGTTTGATCTTATCGCGAAGGCTAATGCCTCAATGGCAGTGTTTGCTGCCGGTATCACTCTGTCGGCTGTGAAGGTCACTTTGAACTGGCAGGTTATCCTCGGCTCAATTCTTAAGATGATTGTGATGCCTGCAATGCTTCTGATTGCCGGTTTGCTCTTCCACATGGATCCGATGAATCTTAAGATGCTCGTCGTGGCCGGTACGCTTCCTCCTGCATTCTCAGGTATTATCATTGCCAGCGAATATAACACTTATGTTGCCGACGGCACCTCGTCGCTGACTCTCAGTGTGATTCTGTTTATGGGATTCTGTCCCCTCTGGATATGGTTGACTGACGTTGCCCTCGCAGCGTTCTAAACTCTCTTAATTGTGAAAAATATAACGGAGCCACATTCCGAAAAATCGGGATGTGGCTCCGTTGCATTTTTTTTGAATGGGGTCTTACATCTTTGTCATGTGATAACCCAAAGCGTTCAGCTCGGTGTAGATGCCCATAAGGTAGAGCTGATGAAGGGCGTCGAGATAGGCGCGGGCTGCATCTTCTGTGCCCGGTTCGAGTCCGCAGGTCTGAAGCTTGTGGAAGACGCGGGCGGCACATTCGCCGACAATGGCGCTTGTCTTTTCGGCCTCCTCTTTGTCGAGTCCGAGGACACTTTCCAGAATGAAGTCGTCGAGATTGTCATAGCCGCGTTCGTCGCGCATGGTGGTGTAGAGCTGCGCTCCGCCGGCTTTTGAGTATTCCTCCCAGTCGGTGTCCCAGCATTTTGCCAGTGCCATGCCGACAAACATTATCCAGCCTAACGATACGACCGGGTATTCGTTAAACTCCCTCACGCCGTCTTCAAGATAGGCATCTCTGACAGCGGGCCATAATTCTTCAACATCCGGACATTCCGGAAGACGTTCGTCGAGAAGACCTTTGTCGGTTAGGTATCGACGCAGGTCGTCGTGAATCTCTTTTTCGATTATTCTCATAGCATAAATTAATTTAGTTGTTTTCTGTAAGAACGTTTTCAGGTGAGAGGATGTTCTGAATGGGTTGCTGCATGGTTATTTGAGGAAGACGAGCCAGACGGCGGCGATCAGACATAGAAAGGCAGCGAAATGATTCCAGTGGAGCGTTTCGCCACGGAAGAACACGACGGTGAAGAGGGTGAAGATGATCAGTGTAATCGCTTCCTGAATGACTTTGAGTTGCATGAGTGAGAATGGACCGCCGTTGCCGTGAAACCCCATTCTGTTGGCGGGCACCTGAAAGCAGTATTCGAGAAGAGCGATCCCCCATGATATGCCGATGACGATGAAGAGGGGAGTGGTGTTGGAGATCCATTTGAGGTCTTGCATTTTCAGATGGCCGTACCAGGCGAGGGTCATGAAGATGTTTGAGATTATCAGTAGGAGGATGGTCCAGAAAGCTGCCATGATGAAATAAAAGTTTATAGATGAGAGCCGCGGCGACGACAATCGGAAATAAGGTCGTGGTGTCGTGGTGCGGAAAAATTTGTGCAAAATTAATAAAAAATCGACTTTTGATTTGTAAGAGTCGCTGAAAAGTGTTAACTTTGCGGTCGCAAAACGAAATCTATAAGGTTTTAAATTTTGCAATCGGGGTGTAGCACAGTTGGTTAGCGCGCTACGTTCGGGACGTAGAGGTCGGGCGTTCGAGTCGCCTCACCCCGACAGATGAAGAGATAAACGCTTGTAAGATAACAGCTTACAAGCGTTTTCCTACATTTAACCGGGACAAAAACGCGCCACACCGTTTTTCCTTGACGATGAATTGCCGTTTTTGTTGGGTGACGAAAAGTTGTATTTATCGAAATAATTTATTAACTTTGCAGTACAATTCCGAATGAGACTGCGGTCATATTTCGGAAGTGGAGAAATTTGGCTGCTTGCAACCACTCAAAAAAATGCTAAAAACGGTGACTCCGCGTCGCCTGCATATTAATGATGAGGTCTTTTCGATCCGTCTTTTCGGAGCGGTCGGAGAGGAGGAGAGGAAAAAAGCATTGACAGCATATTTATCCACGCTGCGATGCTTTATTTTTTTTGTATTTAATTCTCATTTAAAGGAAACAGATAATGAGCTATCTTTTTACTTCGGAGTCAGTGTCGGAAGGACACCCCGATAAGGTTGCTGACCAGATCAGCGATTCTCTGCTTGACGAATTTCTTGCCCGTGACCCCCATTCAAGGGTTGCAGTCGAGTCTCTATGTACAACCGGTCAGGTTGTGATTGCAGGTGAGGTTTCATCATCTGCTTATATTGATATTTACACCGTTGTCAGAAAGCTTATCAATGACATCGGTTATAATCGCGGTGCTTATCGTTTTGACGGCGATTCTTGTGGCATCCTCTCAACGATTCATGAGCAGGCTGCCGACATCGCTCGCGGTGTGAACCGCGATGAGGAGGATGAACAGGGTGCCGGCGACCAGGGCATGATGTTCGGTTATGCCGTAAACGAAACCGATAATTACATGCCTCTGACCCTTGACATCTCGCATCTTATCCTTCGCGAACTGGCTGAGATCCGTCGTGAAGGTAAGGATATGACTTATTACAGAAAGGGGAAACTGACCTCTTATCTTCGTCCCGATTCTAAGAGCCAGGTGACGGTGGAATATAATGATGATGGCACTCCTAAGCGTGTGCACACCATCGTGGTGTCTACTCAGCATGATGATTTTGTGGCTCCTATGGACGATTCAGCTGCGGCTCAGGAAAGTGCTGACCGCGAGATGCTTGCCCAGATTCGTAAGGATGTGGAGGAGGTGCTCCTTCCGCGTGTGATTGCCAAGCTTCCTGAAAATGTAAGAGTTCTTTTCGACGATAAGCTGATTCTTCATGTCAATCCGACCGGAAAGTTTGTGCTCGGCGGTCCGCATGCCGACACAGGTCTGACAGGACGTAAGATAATTGTCGACACTTACGGTGGTCGTGGTGCTCACGGCGGGGGCGCTTTCTCCGGTAAGGACCCGTCGAAGGTAGACCGCTCGGCTGCCTACGCTGCGCGTCATATTGCCAAGAACCTTGTGGCTGCGGGTGTTGCTGATGAAGTGCTCGTGCAGGTGGCCTACGCTATCGGTGTGGCTGAACCTGTTAGTATCTTTATCAACACGTTTGGTCGTAGCAAGGTCAATATGACCGACGCTGAGATTGCAGAGAAGGTGAAGGCATTGTTTGACATGCGTCCGAAAGCTATTGAAAAGCGTCTGAAACTTCGCGAACCTATCTATCGTGAGACAGCTGCTTACGGCCACATGGGACGTCAGCCGGTTACAGTGAAGAAGGTATTTAAGTCTCGTTACGACGGGGAGAAGCCCGTTGAGAAGGAGGTTGAGCTTTTCACTTGGGAAAAGCTTGATATGGTAGAGCCAATCAAGAAGGCATTCGGCCTCTAAAAGTGCCGGAAGCTCCGCATCCGGCCGCGCCGCGAAAGCGGCTTTAATCCGGCAGCGCGAAGGCGGCTTTGATCCGACAGCAAAAATAAAGAAAGGCGATGATTCGAAACCTCGAATCATCGCCTTTCTTTATTTTTGCGACGCCGGAGAAGCTTGATCAGGATTAATCTTGATTAGGCTTGATTAAGCTTGGTTGGGTGATTAATCTTGAATTGGCTTGATTAAGCTTGGTTGGGGGAAATCAGGATTCTCAGGCTCAATCAAGTTCATTCAAGCTGATTCAGGCTAATTCAAGCTCCTCAAGCTCCTCAAGCTCCTCAAGCTCCTCAAGCTCCTCAAGCTTAATCAAGCCAATTCAGGCTCAGTCAGGCTCAATCAAGCTCAATCAAGCTCAGTCAGGCTAAGTCAAGCTCAATCAAGCTTAATCAAGCTTAATCGGCGGGGTGCGGGTCTGGTGGCTTGAATTTGAAGTTATTAGTTGCTCGTTTGTAAAAAAAATATTATCTTTGCGTGCTTAAAAATGCAACCTACACTCACTGAGTTTATCTTGGTGGAGTGTAAATAATTGTATATAAGAGAAATAACAATATTCAGCTTTAGAAATAATATAAAAACAGCTATATAGAAGAATGGCAACATTAGAGAAAATCAGAAGCAAATCGGTATTGCTTATCGTCATTATTGGCGTGGCTCTCCTTGCTTTTATAGTTGGCGACGCGCTGACTAACAGCCGAAATCTGTTCGGCGACCACACCACAGTAGCAAAAGTGGGTGGAAGCAAAATCGACATTTCTGAATACCAGCAGAAACGTGAGGAACTCAACCGTCGTCTTGAAGAGGCGCGTCAGCAGAATCCTCAGCAGTTTGCTAATTTCGACACTCAGGTGCTCGCACAGATGGCTATCGACGAGCTGATCGGTACACGTCTGCTTGATGAGAGTGTTGAGAAACTTGGCATCCGCACAAGTCCTGAGCAACTTCGTTTTTATGTTCTTGAAAATCCTGTGAATCAGCAGGGCCTCAGTGCAATCATGCGTCAGCTTCAGGCTGTGGGTGTGAATGTGACAACTCCGGCTCAGGCTTACGATGTTATTTTCAATCCGACCCGCAATGGATTGACAGAGGCTCAGGCTGAGCCGTTTAAGCGTGCGTGGGTCGCAATGGAGCAGGAAACAGCGCGCATGATTAAGCGTAACACTTATCAGCGTCTGGTTTACTCGACAGTAAAGGCTAACGACCTTGACCGCAAGGCTCTTTATAATGACTTTGTCAACACCCGCAACGTGACAATGGCTTATCGTCCTTACGGAAATCTTGATGCTAAGAAATATCCTGTTTCAGCGTCTGAACTTCAGACTGCTTACGAGACAGACAAGAATATGTTCCGTGTGGATGAACTCACCAAGGATGTAAGTCTTATCACTGTCAACATCGCTCCTTCGGCTGCCGACCGTAAGGCATCTTCGGAGCTTGCCAAGAAGACAGTGGCTGCCCTTTCTGACAGTGCTGCTACAATTTCGCCGGCTATTAAGAAAGAAGGTGTGGTTGCTCAGCGCAAACATGTGAAGCTTTCTGATGTGCCTGCCGGCGCAGCAAAAGAATTCATCTCGTCGGCTGCCAATGGCAATGTTAGCCTTATTTATGATAACTTCCGCGGTTTTGAAATTGTGAAGATGGGTAAGCGTTCAATGGAGGTTGACTCTATCCAGCTTAACCTTGTGCAGGTCGCAGGACGCACTCTTCCCTCTAAGGTACTTGCTCGTCTTAACGGCGGTCTTTCTGTCGACAGTATCTCGAAGTCTTTCTCACCTGACAGTGTGATGGCTCAGAAGGAAATGTGGATTCCGATGTTCACTGCAGATGGTCCGACAAATGCTCTTGACGCTGCGAAACTTGATTCACTTTCAAATGCCGGTGGCAGATTCATCACACTTGACAGCTCTGATCAGGGTGCTATCCTTGCTCAGGTTGTGAAGAGAACTGCTCCTGTTGAGGTTGTGGAATTCGAGCAGTTTGAGTATGTGCTTAATCCCAGCGCAAAGACAGTGGATGAAGCTTACAGCAAGCTTGAGAAATTCCTTGCTGCCAATTCAAATGCAGAGCAGTTTAACAAGAATGCAGAGAAGGCCGGATATAACGTTCAGCGTGTAGAACTCACACAATCTGTTCCTGCAATTCAGAGCGGTTACCGTTCTTACCTTCCCGAATCACGTCAGGTTGTGCGTTGGGCTATGATTGACGGTGAACCGGGTGAGGTCAGCAAGATCTTTGAAAATAAGAATGCCAATGTTCCGATGCTTTATGTGGCAGCAGTCAATTCAGAATATGATGACTTCCGTCCGCTCCAGCATAAGGATGTGACCGATATGCTCACAGAGAAAGTGCGTCGTGAGAAAGCCGGAAAGGCAATGGCTGAACAGTATCGTAAGGCTGGCAAAGACATCGCAACTGTGGCTCGTGCCATGAGTGTAGAGCCGACAGATATGCCTTCATTCCGTTTCGGTCGCAACGGCATGATTCCGGCAGGAGCAGCGATGGGTAAGGTGAGTGGCACTAAGCCCGGCAAGAATGTAGTGGTTGTTTATGATGATAACGGTGTTTATGCGTTCGTTGTCAACGGCACCAACAAGGAATCTTTCCCCTACAATGCCGACAGCTACGACCAGCAGTATTATCAGTTCGTCAATCCCGATTTCAACGCTATGCTTCGCGGCAGCAAGAAAATCGTGAACAATGCCTACAAATTCGAAGGCGGCGAGTAAGAATTAAGTAAATTTCAAAGGGTCATCCTCCGCGAACAGCAGAGCTTGACCCTTTGTTTTGTTTATATAGGGGAGGGGAGTGATTCTCTCTGCGGATGGAAAAGATTTAATAATGATGGAAGAAAAGAAACCTCTAATCGGGAAGACTCTTGATGAACTTCAGCGTGTGGCGACTGAAGGAGGAATGCCGCGTTTTGTCGGCAAGCAGCTTGCTCATTGGCTCTATGTCAAGCAGGTCGATTCGTTCGATAAAATGATTAATCTGTCGAAAAAGAATATCGCGTGGCTTGAGGAGAACTATGTAGTCGGACGTGAAAAACCTGTAAAGGCATCGAAATCGGCAGATGGCACGATTAAATATCTGTTTAATGTAGGAGCAGGAAGAGACATAGAATCTGTGTGGATTCCTGACCATGACCGTGCGACGCTTTGTGTGTCGTCGCAGGTTGGCTGCAAGATGAATTGTTATTTCTGTGCAACCGGCAAACTTGGATTCAAGGCAAACCTGACTGCGGCTCAAATCATCAATCAGATTCTGAGTGCACCGCAGGGTGGAGGTGAGGATAATGGATTGACTAATGTTGTCTTCATGGGAATGGGTGAGCCACTTGATAATTTCGGAGAGGTGCTTAAGGTTATCGAGATTCTGACAGCACCCTGGGGTATGGCTTGGAGTCCGAAACGTATCACAGTCTCCACTGTCGGGAAACTGCCTCAGCTGAAGGAACTGATAGAGAAGACCAAGGTTCATATCGCGCTAAGCCTGCACACAGCCGACATCGAGCAGCGCGCATCGATGATGCCCGCCGAGAAGGCATTCCCCCTGCAGACTGTTTTGAAAATGCTCCGTTCGTATGATTTTTCGGGTCAGCGACGCCTCTCGATCGAGTATATTATGTGGCGAGGTGTCAACGATGACGTGGCCCATGCGAAGATGCTTGTGCGAATGCTCGAAGGACTCGACTGTCGGGTAAACCTTATCCGCTACCATGCCATTGGCGAGGGAGTAGACCTTCATCCGTGCAGCGAAGAGAGGATGATAATGTTCAGAAAGATTCTGAATCAGCATGGGATAACGGCAACCATCCGCACCTCGCGCGGAGAGGATATCGAAGCTGCGTGTGGAATGTTGGCAGCCGGAAAGAAGAAAGATAAATCGACAGGAGGTAGATAATTCTGTAATTACCGTTTGTTAGAAAGATTATGAACAAGACATTCCTGTATGAAGGTAACCGGCGGGCACTTCTGGTTGTCAATCCTATTTCAGGCACACGCAGCAAGGATGGGATTGAAGGAGAAATCAGGAGCAAGCTTGCAAAAGGGGGAATCACCTTTGACGTTGTAAGGACAACAGCCGGAGGGGATGCGTTTCGCTTTGCAAGCGAAGCCGCGGAACAAGGTTACGGGATTGTGCTTGTGGCCGGAGGTGATGGCACTATCAATGAGGTTGCCTCGGCACTTCGCGGCACAGAGACCCCTCTTGGTATCATACCACTCGGTTCCGGCAATGGTCTTGGCAGAACACTCGGCATACCGCAGGATGTGCAGCGGGCGGCGGAGATAATTGCCGGGGGGAAGGTGTTGGATTGTGACTACGGCATGGTGAACGACCTTCCGTTTTTCTGCACCTGCGGACTTGGGTTTGACGCATTGGTTGCCGCGCGTTTCGCCGGGATGAAGAGGAGGGGATATATCTCGTATCTCAGAAGCACTCTGGCAGAGTATCTAAGTTATAATCCGGAGCCATACGGAATCTCGATCGATGGCAAGGTTATCACCGAGAAGGCTCTTCTTGTGGCGGTTTGCAACACCTCGCAGTATGGTAATAATGTTTATATCGCTCCCGATGCGACAGTCACTGACGGGATGCTCGACATTACGATTCTTCATGCCGGGAGTCCTTTTTCGACAGCTCTGACAGGAGTCGGGTTGCTGACAGGTCTTGTCGGGAAGAGTCGCTTCGTAGACACTTTCCGGGTGAAATCGGCAACTATCAGTCGACTGTCGGATGGTCCAGTGCAGATTGACGGCGAGCCGCTGAGCATGGGGAAGGTGCTCGATCTGAATTGCGTGTCGTCGGGATTGAAGATATTTGTGCCCGGAGAGCCTATCTCCTTCAAGCCTATTCTGACTCCCGCCGAATCGTTTTTCAATGATTTGGCATCGAATCTGAGGTATGTCATCGGCAAACGGTTCGGAGAATAAATAACAGTTTTTTTGATTTATTTAAGTTAGACTTTCAATACCAATGAATAATAAAATTAGGGTTGCAATCACCCACGGAGATTTTAACGGAATCGGTTATGAGGTGATTATCAAGGCGCTTGCCATTGATGAATTGTCGTCGATCTGCACTCCGGTAATCTTCGGCAGCGCAGAGCTGCTGGCGCAGACAGCCAAGAGCATAGGGGCGGAATATTTCTATTTCAATGTCATAAATTCTGCCGCTGATATTATTTCAGGCACTGTAAATGTTGTTGATTGCTGTGGACCGGATCTGGTGATGACTCCCGGACATCCCTCTGAGCAAGCCGGCATTGCAGCGGCTCAGGCTCTCGAAGCCGCCTGTCAAGCTCTTGAAGACGGTGAGGTGGATGTGCTTGTGACCGCTCCGATAAATAAGAGGACAATCTATCATCCGGAGAGATTCCCTTATCCCGGCCATACAGAATTTCTTGAGTCAAGAATCGGCCACGGACAGAAGGCTACTATGATTCTGTTTGACGACAATATCCGCGTGGCACTTGTGACGACGCATTTACCCTTGCGTGCTGTGCCCGATGCAATCACCAAAGAATCGGTGGTTGATAAAATCAGAGATTTGAACGACGCCCTCGGCAGGGATTTCGCGCGTGACCATTCGCGCATAGCAGTCTTCTCGCTCAATCCTCATAACGGCGACAACGGTTTGCTCGGAAGTGAAGAGATAGAAGAGATAGAGCCGGCAATCGCAGAGTGTGTCAAAGAGGGAATACTTGCTTTCGGCCCGTATGCAGCCGACGGATTTTTCGGCAACGGAACGTTTAAGCATTTCGACGGAATCATAGCCATGTATCATGATCAGGGTCTTGCTCCTTTCAAGGCACTCGCCGGAGAATATGGAGTGAACTATACAGCCGGCCTGCCGTTTGTCAGAACCTCACCTGACCACGGCACGGGGTATGACATTGCCGGAAAGAATATAGCCGACCCCACGTCAATGCGACAGGCGATCTATAAGGCAATTGATATATTCCGCAACAGAAAGAATTTTGACCGTTTTTCCAAGAATCCTCTTTGAGAAGTGTGAGTATGCGTATAGATATTCTTACTGTGTTGCCGGAGATGCTTGAATCTCCATTGAATTGTTCGATTCTTAAACGGGCTAAGGATAAAGGACTTGCTGAAATTGTGGTTCATAATCTCAGGGATTATTCTGTCAACAAACATCGCAAGACCGACGATTACCCTTTCGGAGGGGAAGCCGGAATGGTTATGACCATTCAGCCGGTGGACGATTGTATTTCAGCTCTGAAGCGCGAGAGAGATTATGACGAGGTGATTTTCACTTCGCCTGACGGTGAGACATTCGACCAGCCGATGGCAAACTCACTCTCTCTTCTGAATAATATAATAATCCTTTGCGGTCATTATAAGGGTGTGGATTACAGAATCCGCGAGCATCTTGTGACCAAGGAAATATCTATCGGCGACTACGTGCTGACGGGAGGTGAGCTCCCGGCGGCAGTAATCGCCGATTCAATCGTGCGTCTCATACCCGGAGTTATAGGTGATGAGCAGTCAGCACTTTCCGATTCTTTTCAGGATAACCTTTTAGCTCCTCCGGTCTATACACGTCCGGCGGATTATAAGGGGTGGAAGGTGCCCGACATTCTTCTGTCGGGACACGAGGCAAAGATTGCTCAGTGGCGTTATGATATGGCACTTGAGCGCACCCGGCGGCTACGTCCCGACTTATTGAAGGATTGAGCGGACACAGTCAAGGAGAGCATCGTCCTCATTGCGTGGAATGAGGAATGATGCTTTACAGCCGGCATTTTCGCCTGCTTCGACATCTATGTGTGAATCGCCAATCATGTATGATTCCGAAAGATCGATGTTAAGGTCGGACGCAGCACGAAGAAGCAGACCGGGCTTCGGTTTGCGACAATCACAATCGAATTTCAGTTCCGCCACTTCCCCTTCAAATCCTTTGTCGGGGTGGTGGGGACAATAGTAGACGGCGTCAAGGTAGGCTCCGTCTTTACCTAACTCGGTTGCCATCTTCTTGTGTATTTCGTCAAGTTGCTCAACGGTTACCTCTCCGCGAGCGATGACCGGCTGGTTGGTTATCACAACGGCTAAATACCCCGATGCGTTTATCAGCCGGATTGCCTCGGAGACACCGGGAAGGAGTTCAAACTCTTTTATGTCGCGCAGGAACCCGACATACCGGTTGAGTGTGCCGTCGCGGTCAAGGAATATAGCCTTCTGTCGGTTACAGAGGTTCTTAGAGGCTACGATTCCTGAGAGGAAGTCTTTGCGGACAGATTCAAAGCGTTCCGGAGTGCCCATATCCTTGACATATTCCGGACTGTCATAGCAATACATCTTGCCGGTGCCGGCAAGCGGCTTGAGGAGTTTTCTGTCGAGGTCAACCTTCAGCGGTTTGCCATCCGGACCGGGCATGCCGACTTCGTCAGGAGAAATATTGCTCTCTTCGAGCACACGAGGGCTAAGGACGTGAAGCCCGGCATTGACGCGGTTGTCATAATATTCCGGACGCGGGTCTTCCTTAGTCAGCCAAGAGAGAACTCTTGAATTGTCGTCGGCAATAATCAGACCGCTGTCGTAGGGGTGGGAGTTGGGATGAGTGAAGAGAGTGACGTCGCCGCCGTGCGATTTGTGATAGTTGACAAAACGTCGGAAGTCTATATCGAAAATTGCGTCGGCATTGAGAAGGAGAAAGTCGTCGGTCAGTTTATCTTTCAGCTTGAAGAGCGCACCGGCATTACCCAATGGTACTTCCTCATTGAAATATTCAATGTTAACTCCAAACGGTTTCCCTGTGGCAGGTGAGACTCCTGAGCCGTCGCCGAAATAATCGGTTATAACTTTTCCGAGGTGAGAAATGGTTATGATGATATCGGTGAAGCCCTGTCGGCGCAGACATTCAATTTCGTGTTCGAGCACAGGACGATCGTCAATCTTAATCATCGGCTTGGGAATGTCGCTGAAAAGCGACGAGATGCGAGTGCCTTTCCCACCTGCCATTATGACAACTTTCATAGCAATCGTTTATTTTTTGAGGTGACCGAAAATATCCTGTTCAACAATGCAGCAGATGATATGACCAATCATGGTCTGACATTCCTGAATGCGCGGAGTTGAGGTGCTGGGCACTTTGATGACGATGTCGGCCTCGTCCATCAGGCATGGCTTTGCCCCTGTCATAGACACGGTCAGGATTCCTTTCTCCTTGCACTCCTTGATTGCTTCGACGATGTTGGTTGAATTGCCGGAGGTGGAGATTCCGATAAAGACGTCGCCGCTGACACCTTGTGCCTGCACCTGGCGGGCAAACAGACGGTCGAATCCGTAGTCGTTGCCGATAGCGGTGAGAATCGAAGTGTCTGTTGTGAGGGCAATTGAGGGGAGCCCCGGACGGTCAAAGTAGAATTTGCTTACAAATTCGCCGGCGAGATGCTGAGCGTCGGCGGCACTTCCGCCGTTGCCGGCGAAGAGAGTTTTGCCGCCGTTGCGATAGGCTTTGATGCAAGCCTGAGCCGCACGGTTGATTGCGTCGGTTATTGACGAATCATTTAATATTGCGGTCTTGGTGGCCGCACTTTCTGAAATCTGTGATTTTATAAGGTCTAACATCTTTTCAGATTTTATCGGTTTCATATATCTTCCAGCCATGTCCGCCCCCTTCTGTAAATTGGAAAGGCATGACAAATCCGGAGAGAGAACCAAGAGCATTGATTACTGATTTTTTCTTTACAGGGTCGACCATGAACATGATGAACCCGCCGCCGCCGGCACCGCTCACTTTGCCGGAGATTGCCCCGGCTGCAAGCGCAACGTCAAAGGCTTCCTGAATCATAGGATTGGTGATGGTGTCGGCCATCTTCTTTTTATTCTCCCAACCTTTGCCGAGAATTTCGGCAAAAGCGTGCATGTCTCCTTTCAGAAGAGCATGTTTCATTTCGATGGCTGAATGTTTTATCTCGTGCATCGCTTCGATGACTTCCTTGTCGCCTTTGGTTGTGTTGCGGGTCTGAGCGTCGATGATTTTCGCGCTGCTTCTTGAGGCCCCTGTGAAGTAAAGCACAAGCGAAGCTTCCAGTTCGTCGATAATCCAACGCTTGATTTTCAGCGGATTAACAATCACCATGTCGTTTTTGTGGAACTCCATGTAGTTGAACCCACCGAAGGCAGCCGCATATTGGTCTTGCTTTCCGCCGTTAAGCTTCAGGTCTTTACGTTCAATTTCGTAGGCAAGTCTGGCAGATTCGTAATCTCCTAAAGGCAGAGACAACCATTCGATGAAGGCTTTGAGGATGCAGACCACCATGGCGGAAGATGTGCCGAGACCGGAGCCGATCGGCGCGTCATTGTAGGTCGTGATCTTGAAGGCGCGCGGAGTGATTCCGAAATCCTTTATGATTCTGTTGTAGACGCCTTTTATGAGCGATGCTTTGCCGTCTATTTCAAGAGATTCAGCGAGCGGATAGGTTTCAAAGCAATCGGCATCGTATGAATTGATGGTTATTTCGTCGTTATTGGTCTCTTCGATGGTGCAATAACAGTAAAGGTTGATGGTTGCGTTTAAAACCAGACCTCCGTAGGTGTCGCTGTAAGGCGACAGGTCACTTCCTCCTCCGGCGAGACCTAAGCGCAGTGGAGATTTGCTTCTTATTAGCATATTCTTAAGTACAGACTTTTTAAAGTTTGAGTTAATAGGTTGAGGAGACAGAGATGAGTCGTGGAGATTATGGTTAGAATCTCCCGCAGGCGCGAGATGCGCTGTTGTGAATAACGCAAAATTAATAAAAATAATCCATCTGGGAAATAAAGATAAGCAGAATAGTGATTGTGAGTGGCTTGGATGTGAAAATTTGGTTGTATCGTATGAAATTATTAACTTTGCATGGTTGGAGCTTACCTTTTGAGACAACAGGTGGGCATAATAAGGTTACACTATAAACAGCTTTAGAAAATATAACGATTAATGGGAAGTGAAAATGCAGAACGTATTCAGACCTCGATTCTGAATGCATACGAGAATAGATTGACAAAGTGGCTTGCCGAGCGTCAGCCGGAGTGGGTCACATCCGACATGATGTCATATCTTGGACTTGCAGCTGCCGTCTTTTATGCTTTTTTCTGCTGGATGGCAAATTTTGACCTGAATTATTTTTATGCTTCATCGGCATGTCTGGTTGTCAACTGGTATGGCGATGGTCTTGACGGCAATATCGCCCGAGTGCGTGGCACACAGCGTCCGAAATACGGATTCTTCATCGACCATTCGCTCGATGCGCTGACCACATGTCTTTTCTGCATCGGACTCGGTCTGTCGCCGCTGATGCGTCTTGATATCGCGCTGTTCATCATGGGCGGCTATCTGTGTCTTTCAATCTATACTTATCTGAGCACGATTGTGATCGGAAAGTTTAAACTGACTTATGCCAGTCTTGGCCCGACGGAGATGCGTCTGATTATCATTGCAGTGTGCATCTTGCGAATCTATAACCCCTGGCCGGATGTGTTTGTAAAGGTGTTCGGAGTGCAGTGGACAGTTTACGATTGTATCGGTGCAATCGTAGCGGCAGCTCTCTTCTTGATTTATGTTATCTCGATGATTCAGGACTTGAGAAAACTTGCCAAGATCGACCCTCTGAAGAAATACCATAAAAAGTAAGGTGTGGAGGAAACTTCAAAAACAACTGAGGTGAAGAAGCATCTGTCGGATGCTACTGATAAAATCCTTCATAACGACGGATTTTTCTACACCTTTTTGCGTTCCAGTGTGTCGTCGCAGCTGTGTGGCTGGATTGACACGCTGTCTGCGTTTATTGCGTTTTCTCTTTTAGACTTATCAGCGTGGTGGTCGACGGCCATCGGAGCATTTATCGGCGGGATATTCAATTGCATAATCAACTATAAGTTCACATTCCATGCCAAGGGGATTGAGTGGCGCTCGGCATTGACAAAGTATGCGTTTGTATGGACGGGGTCGTTGCTGCTCAACAGTTATGGCACAGATATCTGTTACAGTCTTGTCAGAGACTGGAAATGGTTGTGGGAGCTTCCCGGCATCGGGAAAGATGGTGTATTCCTTGCCTCCCGACTGTTTGTCGCGCTCATGGTTTCGCTATGCTGGAATTTCTTGCTCCAGAAGAATTTCGTGTTTAAGGAAACCCGTCTGGATCCTTATATTCTGAGAGCTCTTGACCGTATCGGAATTAGACCACGGTAAGTTTTTTTACCCCACCCCCTGATTAGTTGATTAAATCAGAATAGTGAATAATAAGGAATTATATAGTTTCACACAATGGAGAGCCGTTTGAACAAAAGAGGAGAGGAAGTTTTTGTCTTTGACCGCTTCCCCGGAGTAGAGGTGCGACCTGACGTTATCAATATGGCAGATGTCGTCGAGCTTCTTCCAAAGGCAGCCAACTATCCACGATTGGTGAAATGGTTGCTGCATCTGTTTCAGATCGACGAGGTCAACAGGGTTCACTCTGCATGGTGTAAGGATCCGGGCCCGGAATTTGTGAAACATCTGATGGAAGATGAGTTCAAGATTCCGTTGCAGGTGGATGGGCTTGAAATACTTGAAAAGTTTCGCGAAGGTCCGTTTATCACTGTCAGCAACCACCCTTTTGGGTCGATTGACGGAATTGCATTGATTTATATCGTAACCCGTTTCCGCCCGGAATATAAGGTTATGGTCAATATGATTCTTAACCGTCTTTCGGCAATGCGTCCGAATTTTATAGCTGTCGACCAATCGGCGTCAGATGACCCTGAGAAGAGAAGGGTTTCTGTGGCAGGAGTGCGCGAGGCCATATCAATGTTGAGGTCAGGGCAGCCTGTCGGTTTCTTCCCGGCCGGAGCAATCGGAATGACAGATAAGGATGGAATAATTGTCGACCGTCCGTGGCAGCCCACTGTCTTGCAGATAATTCAGAAGGCCAAGGTGCCTGTTATCCCAATTTATTTTCATGGCACTAATTCAGGTCTGTTTAATTTTCTGGGGCATCATTGTGTGCCACTGCGTACGGCTTTTTTGGCTCGCGAACTGTTTAAGAAGCGTGAGAAGCCGATGCGTGTGACAATCGGAGAGCCGGTGAGCGTTGAGAAGCAGGCTGAATTTGGTAAGGATTATGAGGCGTTGGGATGGTATCTGCGCATGCAGACCTACGACCTTTCCGGCCGACATGTGACGACTCTCAGCAAATAACAGAGGAGTTATCAATCACTCGATTAATAAACGATAAAATTTATCACCCCGAAAGAAACTCTGTTGAGTGCTTTCGGGGTGATTATTATGTTTAAGAGTTTTGTTGTCTGATTATCGGTAATCTTTCAGAGTCTCCTGCAGGCGTTTGCGAGCGAAGAAGATTCTGCTTTTGACCGTTCCAAGCGGGAGCGACATTTTGTCGGCAATTTCAGCGTATTTATATCCTGCCATGAAGAGAGTGAAGGGCTTGCGATATTCTTCTGAGAAGGAAGCGATAACAGAGGAAATCTCTTTCATCGCGTAGCTGCCTTCGGGAGTAGACAGTCCGGATTCCTGCGAGAGGTTGAGGTGATAAAGATCTTCAGAGGTGTCAACGACTGTTGCCGTGCGAACCTGACGGCGGTAGTTGTTGATGAAGATATTTCGCATGATAGTGAATACCCATCCTTTGAAGTTGACGTTGTCAACATATTTTTCTTCGTTGTCAAGAGCTTTTAGAGTAGTGTCTTGAACAAGATCCTGGGCAGCATCACGATTGGTGGTCAACTGATACGCGAAGTTCAGAAGGTTGCTCTGCAACCCAAGAAGTTTCTGTTTGAAAAGTGCGGAATCAGCCATAGTTGTTATGTTTTAGATTCTGTTCACCTGAGTTTGAGGTGAGCTTCTATTCATATAACAATGCGGAGGTTTATTTTATCATGAAATTTTAAATTTTTTTGTTAAAAATTGTAAATGCGCTTTCCTTTCGCTTCGCTTATCGGAGAGAATTAAGGGGGAGATTATATTTTTTTGAGGTTGGGAGTAATAAGTTTCGTCAAGATTGATTAAATTTGCATCGTGGGTAAGAAATTGAAAAAAGCCGGATTCTGGATTCGGCGTCGTTCTCGTCTGCCGGTTCTCGTAGCCGGTAGTTTCGTCGTGTTGCTACTGTTGTTTAATGAGGAGACCTCGTTGAGACAGAATATCGAGTATGAGAAGGAAATCGGACGTCTTGAGTCTGAAATAAAGCTTAACCTTGATTCGGCGGAATATTACCGTTCGCATCGGGAGGCGATAGAATTAGGGCGCAGCGATTTGGAACATCTTGCCCGTGAGCAGTTTAAGATGAAGCGTCCCGGAGAGGATATTTATATCCTTGAGGGAGAATAGTAAAGTTTGTCTTTAATGAAAAATAAGAAGAGAAATAACGGAACGGAGGGTGTCGACCTCGCCGCGCTTGACAGACGTCGTGCAAGACTTGAGGGTTGTGCCTCGGTGGGTCTTTTGCTCGTTTGCGTGGCATTGGCGATTCCGTTTTTTAACCTGACTGAAATCAGCAGTATGGTCTGGTGTCGGTGGATATATGCCGCCGGAGCATTGATTTATCTGATTGCGAGAGCTTTTGTCGGCACAGATCCGAGAGAAAGTCTGCGTGTGCGCCGCCTGAGAAGGGTAGAGTTCTGGGCTGGCGTGGCGTTCTGCATAGGAGCCGGAATGTGGTTCTATAATTTCAATCGTCTGGGTGAGATTATTATTACCGGAGGCACGCTTGGCATTATCCGCGACACTGTTATGTTCACACTTGTCGGAGCTGCCCTTCAGCTGATTGCTTCGTGGATGATATATTTCCGCAAAAAGCGGGATATGCAAAGCCGCGTTAACGAGTAACCCCCCTTAGCAGTTATGGAAGAGGTAATTTTGACTTTTGACCAGGGCAACACGCGTGCAAAGTTGTCTGTTTTTCGTATTATGGCAGACGGTGGCTGTCGGGTTGAAGGTGAATTTCGTTATGAGTCGGCGCCGACGGTTGAGGATGTGGCGGAACTCGTTGAGACGTATGGAATCTCCGGTGCGATTTATTGTTCGGTCGGACACATTGATGTGAGGTTTGTTGAAACTCTTCGCGGCTTGATAAGTGGCGAATTGATAATTCTGACTCATCGCACTCCGCTTCCTGTCACAATCAGTTATGCGACTCCGTCTTCCTTAGGGTTTGACCGTATTGCCGCTGCTGTCGGCGCGGTAGAGCTTTTGGGAAAGAGAAACATCATGATTGTTGATGCCGGAACGGCTGTTACGGAAGATTTGGTTATGGTCTCTCCGGAGAATGAGGTCTGTTTCCTTGGTGGACGAATCTCACCGGGACTCAGGATGCGTTTCCGCTCGCTTCATGAATTGACGTCGCGTCTTCCGCTTATCGACTCTCATGGGGAGACTCCGGTTGTGGGACGCTCGACAGAATTATCTATCAGGAGTGGGGTGGTGCGCGGTCTTGTTTCTGAGATTGACGGCACTTTCGCGGAGTATCGGAGTCTTTGCCAATCGTCTGAGCTGACCATGATTCTGACGGGGGGCGACGCTCCTCTGCTTTCGGATTTGATAAGTGAGAAAGCGGAGGTATGTCAGAATCTTAATGATATCGGATTGTGCGCTATTTACAGGCATAATAGTGGTAAATTTGCATAAACGGCGGATATTACGTATTTTTGCAACGTATATGAAAAGAGTTTTTTATAGTATAATGCTTTTAATCAGCATTATGACGGTGGGAATCGAGGCGGTGTCCGCTCAGGTTAATACCCCTTATTCAATGTATGGTTATGGTCTGATCGGTGACCGTGCTACTTCAATGCAACGCCAGATGGGCAGTGTTGGGTATGCTATGAACTCCGGTCGTCAGATAAATGTGATGAATCCGGCGTCTTACGCTTCAATCGACTCTCTGACTTTTTTGTTCGACATGGGAGCCGACCTTTCGTTTATATGGAGCAAGGAGGGCGACACGAAGAACAAGAATATCGGTGGAGGTCTGGATTATGTAACCATGCAATTCCCTCTATGCAAGTTTATGGGAGCCTCGATAGGTTTGCTTCCGTATTCTTCTGTGGGTTATGCCTTCGGCAATGAGATAAGTCATGGTGCAATGGAAAACCAAGGCACCGGTGGCATAAACGAGGCATATTTCGGCCTTAGCGGAAAATATGCAGGTTTCTCGCTCGGCGCAAACATAGCCTACGCTTTCGGTAACATTCAGAATGATGTCTATTCTCGCCCGGCTACAAGCGGTGAAACTCTTTTTGAACATGTTATGGAGATTCGCGACTGGTCGTTGCTGATCGGTGCGCAATACACCAAGAAGCTGTCGAGATATGATCGCATGACTCTTGGTTTGACTTATTCGCCTAAGAAGAGTCTGCACGGAAACACATGGGTCACTCAGCAGGAGACACAGTCGACGACAGTGCCTGATACTGTGGGTCAGATGAAGCTTGGCGGAAATTTCTACACTCCCAATTGCTTCGGAGCCGGAGTTAGCTTCGTGCATGAGCGTATCTCTCGCCTGATGGTGGAGTTTGATTTCACTTTCCAGGAGTGGAGCAAAGCGAAATATGCTCCTATTGTTGATTTGGATGACCCGTCGAAAATCGTGTTTGCCGGCATGAATTTCAATAATAGAACCCGATTCGCTCTCGGCGCTGAGTATGTGCCTGATATGAGAGGTTCCTACGGTAAGAGAATAGCTTATCGTCTTGGTGGCTACTATTCATCCGATTACCTGTCTATACGTTCAAATTCCGTCAGGGAATATGGTGTGACAGCAGGTGTCGGCTTGCACACTCCCGGCGACAAGACCTTAATCAATATCGGTTTGGAGTGGAAACATCGTGATTCACATCCTGTATCGCTCGTTTCTGAAAACTATCTGAACATCACAGTCGGCATCAACTTCAATGAGGTTTGGTTCTGGCAGCGTAAGATCAGATAAATCTGGCGACGAAAATGACATTGCGTGGCGAACGGATGGTTACACGTCTTTCGGCTTGGATTGTGTTGACCGTGATGTTTTTCGGTGCTTCCGGCTGTATTGATGAGAAAAAGGTCGATGTGGCCCGCACGATACATCCGGAGAAAATGCCGACGATGCGCTCTATCAATGTTTCGACGCTTATCTCCGATTCCGGAGTGACGCAATATAAAATAGTTACTCCTGAATGGCTGGTGTTCGACGAAATTGACACTCCTTGCTGGCGTTTCCCGAAAGGCGTTTATCTGAGAAAATATGACCGGAAGTTTAAGGTGATCGCATCGGTTGCTGCCGATTCGGCCACATATTTCACTCAGATAAGAGTCTGGCGACTCGATGGCAACGTCGAGATGACAAAGGCTCCTAACGACCTCTTTCAGACTCAGCAGCTCTTCTGGGATGAACGTAACCAGAAAATCCATACCGACAGCTTCATGCATGTCGAGACTGAAACACATGTGCTTGAGGGTCTCGGATTTATATCAAACCAGGATTTGACTGACTATTCAATACTGTCGCCGACAGGGATTTTCCCAATCGACAGAAATGATTTCAAACAAGACCAATGACTATATTCACCTCTATAATTATTGCAGTAATAGCCGTTATTTTTTCCGCTCTTTTCTCCGGAACGGAAATAGCCTACGTCCAGTCAGGTAAGGTCCGGATGGAAATAGAGGCGGCGCGCGGTGGAATGATAAACAAAATCCTGCAACGCTTTTCGCACCATGAGGAGATGTTTATCTCAACTCTGCTTGTAGGCAATAATGTTGTGCTCGTAATTTATGGAATCGCAATCTCGTTCCTTATAAACCCCTGGCTCGACAGTTGGTTTCATAATGATGGCATGACGCTTATATGTAACACCATCATTTCGACAGGTATAATTCTGATTACCGGTGAGTTCGTTCCGAAAACGGTGTTTCGTATCAATCCTTACCTGATGATGCGTCTGTTTGCCATACCTGTCTATATTATCTATATTATACTTTATCCTATCTCGGTTTTTACAACCAAGCTCTCGAAAATCCTGATGAAATTGATAGGAATTAAAGGTAATGCGGCAATTCAGACAGCCCTCACAATCGATCAGCTTGATGATTATCTCGAACAATCAATAGATTCGGGTAACGCAAAAGATGTGGTTGAGAACGAGGTGAAGATTTTTAGAAATGCGATTGATTTCAAAGATACTACCATCAGCGAATGTATGCGTCCGCGAAATGAGATTGTATCGGTAAGCATTAAAGGTGTATCACGAGATGAACTTATAAAGAAATTTATTGCCACCGGACTCTCAAAGATTCTTGTTTATCAGGATGATATTGACGATGTAGTGGGCTACATACATATTTCCGAACTCTTCAATCCCGATAATGACTGGACAACCTGTATTAAACCGGTCATCTTCACCCCGGAGACAATGCTCGCAAATAGAATGATGCGAAGAATGCTCTCTGAGAAAAAATCTCTTGCAGTCGTGATTGATGAATTTGGCGGAACTGCCGGCATCGTTACGCTCGAAGACCTCGTGGAGGAGATCTTCGGAGAAATAGAAGACGAACATGACCGCATGCAGACTCTCGGATGCGAAATAGAACCGGGAGTCTATGAACTCGCAGGACGCGCAGAAATAGAAAATGTCAACGATCAGTTCTCTCTCGGACTGAAAGAGTCGGAAGATTATCACACCATTGCCGGACTTATTATAGATTTTGCCGAAGTGCTCCCGTCAATTGGCGATGAGTATGTTATTGATGGTTACAAATTTACGATACTTAAAATGTCGGCAACAAAAATTGAACTTGTCAGAGTTCAAAAAAACGAAGAAGAATCTGAATAAAAAAGTTGTGTAATTTGGATTTTGTAACTATCTTTGCAACCCGATAGAGCAGGAATAAATAATTCTATCGCCTTATCTTTATTATTGAACTAACTGAAATGAGAGAAAAGTCAACGTTTTTGACATCGGTGCTGGGAATGCAGAGCAACCTGATGTCTTTTGCCCTTAAGCTGACCTTGAATAAGGAGGAAGCATCCGACCTTGTTCAGGATACAACTCTTAAGGCTCTTAACAACGAGGAGAAGTTTGTTGAGAACTCAAATTTCAAGGGTTGGATGTTGACGATAATGCGTAATATCTTTATCAACAACTATCGTAAATCAGCACGTGAAAACACAGTTGTTGATACGACCGAGGATTGTCGACATCTTAATCTTTCGCAAGAATCCGGCCTTGAAACTCCCGAAGGAGCATTCGCTATGAATGAAATAGAAGCGATTATTGCCGGGTTCGATGCTGACTATCGTCTTCCGTTCTCAATGCATGTTGCCGGATATAAATATGAAGAGATATCCGAAAAACTCAACATGCCACTTGGCACAGTTAAGAGCCGAATATTCTTTACGCGTAAAAGACTTCGTGAAATTCTGAAGGATTACCGTTAAGAAGAAATGTATGAAGTCTAATTATCCCCAACTTATGAGGAGGTAATTAGCGCAGAGAATAAGACATACATAAGAGTATAGGACATACATATACAAAAAAGCCACAGAGGAGCTGTTCACTGAACAGCTCCTCTGTGGCTTTTTTCGTATTACCCCAACAATAAAACATACCCGCTCTCAGCAAAGCCTCCCCACCACCATGCCGAAGAGTACCAACCGCTCCGGCAGCTACACTTCAGCAGCCACACTCCGGTCCAGCAACCGCCCCAGCAGCGACACTACCCCGGATGGGTTGCATTTTCCCTGCGCGTCAAACTCCGCCCGCTCCCCCCATAATTCCCATCCCTCCCTATGACCTCATAACTCTGCCCTATGACCTCTGACCTGCCCTCACTCCCCTCCCATAACTCTCATTATTCCGACGATGCCCTCATTCATCCGCAGAGCTTCTGAGCTGCGTAGCTTTTTGTTTAAGCCGCTTTAGCTTCAGCTAAGCGTTGCTGCTCGCAGCAAAACCTCCCATAATTCCCATCATTCCCATTACTCCCATTATTCCCATTCCGCCGATATTAAGAAAAAATCGCACAATATTTCATCTTGAAAAACCGACTCAAACCGCATGATTAACATTTGTTAACACTTGTTAACAAAAATTTATGTCAAAATAAATCAACGAGTTAACCCCAGCAAAAAGAGAACATTGACAGAAATGCCACAGGACAAGCAGCGACATCGGAACTGAGTTCTGATGATCGAGAATGAGACAAGGGAACACAAAAAAGAGT
>JAAVFW010000019.1 GCA_014800535.1 Bacteroidales bacterium | reverse complement strand
CGAACCCTCATTTAAGCTTTTACCCAAAGTATATCTCGGAAGTGGCAAATGCAGCCTGAATCTTCCGAATTTATGTATAAAATAGAGACTGCCTAACTTTGGTTGTTAGACAGCCTCTTCTTTATTTGTCTTATTTAGCCGGAAGAATTTCAATCCAATAATCGTCAGGGTCATGGATAAAATAAAGCCCCATTGCCTCATTCTCGAAACAAACCACCCCCATCTCCTTGTGGAAGTGCCTTACCTCATCATAATCCCCCTCAACACGATAGCAAAGATGACTCTCATTCTCGCCAAGCTCGTAAGGCTCAGGGTGATCTCGGAGCCACGTCAATTCAAGACGAAATTCCGGCTGTCCGGGAGCAGAAAGATAGGTCAGGATAAACGACCCGTCCTCCGCCTTTTTCTGTTTTACCACCTCAAGACCGAGTGCCTTGCGGTAAAACTCGACAGACCGCTCGATATCAGTAATATTGATATTACAATGGTCAAATCTCGATTTAATTTCCATAATCTGTCACTTTCCGAATTTAAAAACAATTGTCCGTCGGTATGTCTCACCGGGATGCAGCAACTGAGAAGGGAAATCGCTATGATTAGGAGCATCCGGAAAACCCTGAGCTTCAATGGCGACACCCTCATAATCTTCATATTTCCGACCATGACGATTTTCGGGTGAACTTCCGGTCAGCCAGTTTGCCGTGTAAACCTGCACTCCCGGCTGATCGGTTGCGACAGTTAATGTTCTTCCTGATTTTTCCGACCGAAGACCGACGGCCTCATCAATCAGCTCACCGGCCACAGCTCCATTCAGAACCCAGCAATTGTCATACCCCTTTCCGAATTTCAACGCCGGATAATCAGCTTTTATATCCTTTCCGAGTTTTTTCCATTTGCGGAAATCCATGGGAGTGCCGCTCACATCAGCCAGACACCCCGTCGGAACCAACGTATCGTCGGTTTCAAGGAATCTGTCGGCTGCCACAAATAACTCCTGGTCGAGCACACTGCCGGCATTGTCGCCGTCAAGATTCCAATATGTATGATTAGTCAGATTGACAATTGTTGTCCTGTCAGTCTTAGCTTCCATCACCAGACTCAACTCATTTTCATCCGACCAACGGTAGGTTGCTGTCACCCTCAACTCACCCGGATAACCGGCATCGCCGTCAGGCGAAACAAGTGAGAAGCACACACCGTTTGAGAGAAGTTGCGTCTTCCACAAACGATTCTGAAATCCGTCGGGTCCGCCATGCAGATGATTCGGCCCGTTATTTACAGGGAGCTCAAGCTCAACGCCATCCACAACGCAACGACCGCCGGCTATTCTGTTGGCATAACGCCCGGGAATCTTACCCATGCAAGGGCCGTCAGACATATAATCTTCAACATTGCCATAACTCAACGCTACGTTTTCAATCTTTCCGGCTCTGTCAGGCACACCCACAGCAAGAATCCCGGCTCCGAGAGAAGAGAGTTCCACGTAAGAACCTCCACTGTTGGTGAGTTTCACGACACTCACCTCACCGAAACGGGTATTCTCTTTTCTTTCACTTACAACCATGATTCAAATCCTTTCTTTAATCGTCGATTTTGCGGGCACCGTCGGAAATAACGACATCGTAAATCTTCGGCTCATGTCCGTATTTTTCATTGAAACGTCTAATTGCCTCATCCACAAAACGGTCACGCAAGTCTTTGCGCACAAGGTTGATGGTGCATCCACCGAAGCCACCACCCATGATGCGCGAACCTGTCACACCGGTCTCCTTTGCAACTTCATTGAGGAAGTCAAGCTCTTCGCAGCTCACCTCATAATCCTTTGAAAGACCCTCGTGAGTTTCATACATCTTCTTGCCTACTGTCTCATAGTCGCCCTGATTCAAAGCATCGCAGACATCAAGCACACGCTGCTTCTCCTCGATCACAAACTTGGCGCGCTTGAAATCCTCTTCGCTCAGACTCTCCTTAACTGCAAGAAGAGCATCCATATCGGCATCGCGAAGAGTCTCGACACCAAGCTTTTGAGCGACACGCTCGCATGATTCACGACGTTTATTGTAAGGTGAATCGGCAAGCTCATGTTTAACTCTTGAGTCGACAAGCACAAGAGTGTAATCCTCCGGATTGAAGGGGTAATATTCATAATCGAGCGAACGGCAGTCAAGACGCATCAGGTTTCCTTTGCGACCGCACACAGATGCAAACTGATCCATTATGCCACACTTCACACCGCAATAATTATGCTCGGTTGACTGTCCGATTTTAGCCAGCTCAAACTTCTCGAATTTGTTATCATTAAACAAATCGTTGAGAGCAAAAGCAAAACATGATTCAAGAGCTGCTGAAGATGACAGACCTGCTCCGAGAGGAACATTGCCGGCAAAGACCGCATCAAAACCTTTCACCTCTCCACCTCGCTTAATAATCTCACGACACACACCGAATATATATCGTGCCCAAGACTGCGAGGGAGCATCCTCCTCTTTCAACCCAAACTCAGCATACTCATCAATGTCGACAGAG
The DNA here is from genome assembly GCA_014800535.1 of Bacteroidales bacterium. Lineage (GTDB taxonomy): Bacteria > Bacteroidota > Bacteroidia > Bacteroidales > Muribaculaceae > Lepagella. The sequence goes on along the minus strand of JAAVFW010000019.1, from coordinate 48,144 downwards.
AAAACACGCACCTTATCTGTCCCGTTAGGACGAATCTCAGCCATGATAACCTTGTCGATAGCGCCGGGAAACACAAAACCACCATTGTAATCCGTGTGTTCACCGATTAGATTGATTCTTCCGGCAGAAGCATAAAAATCACCCTTTCCGCCGAATCGCTCTTCAAAAATTTTTGCGATTGTATCTTTCATTATCTCTTGTTTTTATCTCTTGTTTTATTTATTCTTTTTAACTTTCTTCACTTCAGGCATAGCGTCGTCCACACGGACAGCATGGCGAGCATTCTCGACCGGAAGAGAGATTGAAGCCTCCTTAAGTCCGGGCGACGACACAACGAGTGTCACGACTCCGGGTTCCTCGCCTGACTCGATGATTGCTGTCGCAGCTCCGCTGAAAAGTTTCTGCACAGGCGATTCAAAGGGTGTGAGAGATGTCGGGTCGCCATTAGCTCCGGCACGGAAATGTCCGCTTCCTCTCACCGAATAAGTCACCTCCGGTTCTGCCGTCGGAACGATGTTTCCATCCTTGTCGGCAACCTCAACAGTGATGTATGCGAGATCCTCGCCATCTGACAGGAGGGAACTGCGATTGCTGCTCAATACAATATGGTCAGGACGACCTGCCGTGCGCATAATCTTTTCACCTGCCATACTGCCGTCGGCATTATATGCCACAACCTTCACCTCACCGGGTTCATAGACGGTCTCGTTCCACATCAATCTGTAACGATTCATATTTGTCGAATCATTCTTCTCCCTCATGCCCTGACTCTTGCCATTGATGAAAAGCTCGGCACGAGGAGAATCCGTATAGACGAATACAGGTGTCACCTCTCCCTCACGTCCTTCCCAGTTCCAATGCGGGAGGATATGAAGAGTCGGCTCGGATGTGTTCCACTTCGAGCGATAGAGCCAATAGCGGTCTTTCGGAATTGACGCAAGGTCAATAATGCCGAAATAAGAACTGTGCGAAGGCCACGCATCAGTGTCGTAGGGTGTCGGCTCTCCCAGATAATCAAATCCGGTCCATACAAACTGACCCATATTCCACGGAAGATCATCGTCTACAGCAAAATCATCGTCTGGAATATTCGACCAATAACAATACTCCGTGTCATAGCTTGACGACTGATTACCTTCCCTCATCACATTCGCGCCAATCTCAACCGGGAAGAAATATTTTCCTCGCGACGAAACAGTCGATGCCGTTTCAGTGCCCAACAGGAAATTTTGCGGAAGCTTATCAATCGCCTCCTTATAACGGTTAACCTTATAATTGAAGCCGGGAATGTCAAGTGCCGCAGCAAAGCCGTTGTTGACAACCGCATCAAACTGGTCCATGCCACATGTCACCGGACGTGTCGGGTCTTCTTTGTGAACGATGTCCTGAAGCATTGTCAATTCAGAGATACCATCCGGAGCCCATTGTGAAGGAACTTCATTACCGATGCTCCACATCACCACCGAAGGATTATTGCGGAAATGGCGTATCATATTCGTCATATCCTTTCCCGCCCAATCCTCGAAAAGTGTGCCATAACCGTTCTTACTCTTCGGACGGAAGCCCCAGTCGTCAAACGGTTCAACCATCAGCATCAAACCCATCTCATCACACAGCTCAACCAGCTCCTGAGCCGGCATGTTGTGAGAGGTGCGCACCGCATTGGCTCCCATTTCCTTAAGCATCTCCAGCTGATGACGAAGAGCTGAACGGTTTACGGCCGCACCGAGCGGTCCGAGGTCATGATGATTGCAGACTCCCTTAAATTTAATCTGCTCGCCATTTAGATAAAATCCTTCTCCCGGACGAGCCTCTACGCTGCGCACGCCGAAGCGTGTTGAATAGCTGTCAACCTCCTTGCCATCTTTGATGACGCTTGTCTGAGCCTGATAAAGACTCGGAGAATCAGGAGTCCATAAAGCCGGTTTGCTTAAAATAAAATTTTGGGAAAGTGATTGTCCCGGATAAACCTTATATAGATGACTGTCTGACGCGACCTCCTTTCCCGCAGGGTCAAAAATCTTCGTCACAAGAGTCACTTCCTCCCCCTTTGAGGTGCCTTCAAGCTCAGTTTCGAGATGCACCGTAGCCTTGTCTGCTGAAACGTAAGGAGTGGTGAGTTTAGTTCCCCACACCGGAATATGAACCTTGTCTGTCTCTATCAGACGCACATTGCGGTAAATGCCGGCTCCGGGATACCATCGCGACGATTCCGGCAAATTTTCAAGACTGACCTCAACAACGTTCTTGCCGGGACGCACCTTGCCGTCGAGATTAAAATAAAATGAATTGTAGCCATACGGCCAGAATCCGACCTCGACTCCGTTTACCTTCACATTGGCACGGCTCATCGCTCCGTCAAAAAGGAGTGCGAAACTGCGCCCTGCCGTATCGGGAAGTTCAAACGTGGTTGTGTAAAAACCCTTCCCGACGTATGGTAATCCACCTGTTCGACCCGTCTTCCAGGTTTCCTCCGTCTCGCCATTCTGCTCGACGGCCACCTTCTGCAAATCATATTTCCTGTCAAACGGTCCGGATATTGCCCAGTCATGCGGCACAGTAACCTGACGCCAATTTATTGAATCATGGGAAAATTCCCAATGTTTAAGCAACTTATCACTTCGCTCTGACGCCGACAACGTAGCCGCGGCTGCCATTGAACCAAGCATTATGAACGACAATAGTCTTCCTCTCATTATCATACTTATAGGTTTTATCCTGCAATCCGCCTGACGGCACCATCGCAGGAACTCTTAATTACTTATACAATAAAACGGAAATGAAGCCTCCACATAATGTCTGTTTCATTTCCGTTTGTCAACCTTAACGATCATATTTCTTGAAAGCACCATTGGAATCGAATATTATCTCAACTCCGCTGCTTAACTCAACTTCGTAGCCATGCCGGTTTTTCTCAATCCCGACAATCTTGGCTCCCTTATGATTCTTCTTAACAAATTCTGTTACGCCTGTCGGGACAAAAGATGCCGGCACACTCTTTCCGTAAGAAACTTCTATATCCTTCCAATTCCCCTTACTGTCAAATTCAATCTCGCTGCCGTCGGTCAGAATGACAGTGTAATCTTTGATTTTACCCAGTTCACGGTCAATCTTGATGTGGCTCAATCCGGCCTTGAATCCTGATTTGAGCATTGTCCGAGCTGCAGGAGGAAGAGTGTTGAGGTCATGACTATATTCATCTCGTGCTGATGCTCCGAACACAACCGAAAGCACCATCACCGCTATCATCATCAATTTCTTCATAGTAGGCTTATAATTTTGTAGTTGTCATTTACTATCTAACGTTCGGAAGTTTCCGATTGTTCAACTCGCTTCATGACAAATGGCTCTTCTATATTCCCCTGAAATGGCACTATATAGTATAATGAATCGTTGATTATAACCCTTTCAAACGGAACGCTCTTCCCTTTTCGTCGACCGACTCCCGGTTCCCACTTCCCTCTGGAGGTTACAAACACTCCGTAACAGTGGTCGATTACACCTGCCTTCACCTCATTGCCTGACCACACACATTCCTTTCCGCACTCAACGAGTCGCTCAACGGAACAGGGAAGAACCGTCACATCTCCTGTCTTACCATTGAAGATTCGAGTGAGCCCCTGCTTCGTAAACCGGTCAAACATCAACTGGAGATATTTCCCTTCAAACGGGTCATCATCATATCTGCTGAAGAGCAACCGGAATACCTCCGGGTAATTATAGAGCGCCTCAGTGCAGTCAATCTCAATAATCTCTTTTCCCTTCTTGACCTCCTGCTCAACCTTAATCATGCGCTTCTTGGTTTCATACCTCACAAGATAAGCCCCACTGAAAAAAACGACTCCGCAAATAATCATCCCCTCAAGCAAATAACGCTTGGCATTGAAATCATCTCCCATCAGTCGTGACCCGACCCGACATATCATTATGACCGAAAGAAGCGACGGAAAAAACAACTGACGCACTCCGGTAAAGGTCACACTGTCGAGCAATAAAGCAAACAACAGAGTGATATAGACGAAATTATCCCGACACCCGAAGCTAATCAGATTCCTGCGGCGAATCTTGCCGACAATCAGTGCCACCACAATGACAACCGCAAGTATGACAACCGCTGTGTGCATCAGTTCCAGCCCCATCGCCTTAAATCGATGAATCAAAACATCTCCCAACGAGGCCTCATTGAAATCAGTGCGTCCCCAGTTTCCCGGCGACAGGATGAGCACCAACGTGCCGAGCGAGAAACCTCCGAACATCAGATGTGTCTCAGGATGAATGGTCTTATGATAAATTATCATGGTTATCAACATCCCTCCAATCAGAGGAATGGAAAAACTCTCCTGCAACGACCCGACAATTACAGCAAAGAGCAGAACCGCAAGTTCGAGAAAAATCTTTTTATCTGTCGACAGATTCGGCAACGGTCTGACTCTATTGGATATCAGAAATCCCCATTGAACCATGAACATCAGGATAAAGACACTGACCCATAGATAGTTGACCGCAAAAGCATCAAGACTAAGCATTGTCACTCCCGGCACCGGCAATCCTATCCACAGCAAGACAAGCACCGAGACTCCTCCGGCCATTGTCAGATGCCGCCGCCCAAATGCACAAAGAACAGTAAGCAACCACAGCAGAGTGAACATCAGAGAGTTGAGAAGAGACCCGACCCAGCCCGGAAGCATGGAGACCATCAACTGCACGATGTAATGCACCAGAAATCGCCCGTTGCAAGTGCGGTAATGCATCATCTGCGTCGACAGAATGTCTCCAAACGACTCCACCCGCTTTCCGTCGGCGGAATGAAGAGACCGGTCAGAAAACATATATCCAAGGTCATCACCAACCTTTACAGCCTGTAAATCAAGAATTAAAAACGTCAAAAAAACAATAACCGAAAGAAACAGTATCTTCTTTGTCCGACCGATAAACAATCGCGAAACAAAATCCGACTCAAACAGCAAGGAGACTCTTTTCATCTGACACTTACTTAATGGTTAACAGTTACTTGCATCGGACACATCCGATTTCAGCCGCGAAATTATAAAAATTCTGCTATTCGGCAAACCAATCAATCATAAAATTTCAGTTTTGAAAATCCAAAACTTTAGCCGCACTCTGAAAAATAAATAAAGCCGTATCGACGTTTTATGTAACGTAGCAGCTACTCGATTATAAAATGAAACGTACGTTATTATATATTCTGTCGGCAATCACCATGCTGACAATGCTCTTCATAACGCCGGGGTGTAAATCCGTCAAGCTCAAAGATGCTGACGAAGCGTTTCAGCGCGGCGAATATTTCGAAGCGCAAAAGGCTTACCGAAAAATTTATAACCGCCTGACAAAGAAAGAAGAACGCCCGCAGCGAGCCGAAATTGCCTTTAAGCTCGGAGAATGTTACACCAAACTCAACATGGCTCCGCGCGCTGCCGCGTCGTTTCAAAACGCAATCCGATATGAATATCCCGACTCCATGTCGTTCTATTATCTCGGTCGTGCCCTTCAGGCTGACGGGAAATATCAGCAGGCTATCCAAGCCTACACGACCTTCATGGAATGGCAACCCGACAGCCAACTCGCAAAAGAGGGCGTCAAGGGGTGTCGCATGGCTCTCAATGCTAAAGGGAAGCCGCAGACCCGCTATGTCGTAAAAAATGCAAAAAACCTAAACTCCAGAAGAGCTGACTTCGCTCCGATGTTTCTTGATAAATCTTTCGACCAACTCTATTTCACCTCGACAAATGAGAAGTCGACCGGCTCAAACCGCTCGGAAATAACCGGCATGAAAAAATCAGACATCTGGGTTACTAAGAAAAACGAACGGGGCGAATGGCAGAAACCGGAGTTGGTTGAGGGTGAACTCAACACAGAGATGGACGAAGGCGTGGTCTCTTTCTCTCCCGACGGTCAGATGATGTATCTCACAAAGGCGCGACGCGCACCCGAATCGGACACCTCTGTGGAGATTTACACCTCACAGCGTTCAGACGCTTCCTGGTCTGCCCCTCAGAAATTCGAGATAATTTCCGACACCATTTCTGCTGTCGGTCACCCCTCGGTCTCTCCCGACGGAACCTATCTCTATTTCACTTCCGACATGCCCGGCGGATACGGAGGAAAGGATATCTGGAGAATCAATCTGAAGGAACGCACCGGAAGTCTTGAGAACCTCGGTCCGCAAATCAATACTTCGGGCGATGAGATGTTCCCTTACGCCCGCACTGATTCCTTACTCTATTTCTCTTCTGACGGCCACCCCGGATTCGGCGGACTCGACCTCTTCAAGGCTCGTCTGAACTCCACCGGCGACCGCTGGAGTGTTGACAACATGGGTGTGCCGATGAACAGCAGTGGCGATGATTTCGGCATAACCTTCGGCGAGGGTGAATCGGGATTCTTCAGTTCAAACCGTGGCGACGCAAGAGGTTATGACCACATATTCAGCTTTGAACTTCCCGAACTTAAAATCTCTATCTCCGGATGGGTCGTTGATAAAGACGATGAGCCGGTGGCAAACGCCATTATACGCATCGTGGGCGACGACGGCTCTAATCAGAAAGAAGTGGCGCGCGACGACGGCTCTTTCAAATTCCGATTGGAACGAGGTGTTAAATATGTCATGATGGCAGGTGCTAAAGGGTATCTCAACGTCAAACAGGAGTTTGAAAGCGACTCTGAAGAGGCCGATGCCGAATATGGTATCGACTTCGTGCTCGCCGCTATCCATAAACCGCAGATAATCGAGAATATTTTCTACGACTTTGACCGCGCCACACTTCGCCCGGAATCAAAAGCCGCGCTCGACGAGGTTGTCGTCATGTTGCGCGACAACCCCAATGTGACAATCGAGATGAGCTCCCACACCGACCGCGTCGGAACGGAAGCCTACAATATCGGTCTGTCTGACCGGCGTGCCAAAAGCGTTGTCGACTACCTTATTGCCGCCGGCATACATCCCGACCGCCTGACTTGGAAAGGGTATGGAAAATCACGACCCAAAATTGTCACGAAACGCATTGCAAAAGAGTTCCCTCAATTTGAAGAAGGCACCGAGCTGAACGAAGAGTTCATCCTTACTCTCGAACCTCAGGATCAGGAAGCTGCCGACCAGATTAACCGACGAACGGAATTTCAGGTTACAAGCCTTGATTTCGACATGGAGTAATAAGATTTTATGAATTTCCGCACTGAAATTACCCCGGCCCCGCTCCCCTTCGAGATTGACCTCAACAAAGGAGCTTTGTTTCTTGGCTCATGTTTTTCAGATTATATGTCTGAAAAACTCCACCAAACCTTGTGGAATATCAACGGTAATCCTGCGGGCACCCTCTTCAACCCCGCTTCGATTGCCAATCTTGTCAGATTGTCACTATCACCGTCAGATGAAGCGCGGAGGAATACTCTTGAGCAAACCCTCTTCTTTCATGATAATCTTTGGCGTTCATACTTCTTCCCTACCGAGTTTACTGCCCTCTCGGAAAATGATTGTCTTGACAAATGCCTGACCGCTCTGTCATCGCTCCGCCACTCGCTTGAAAACGCCGGAATCCTCTTCCTGACATTCGGCACAGCCTCCGTCTTTGAACTTTCCAACCCCCCGAAACTGATAGTCACTAATTGTCACAAACTCCCGGCTGACAGATTTTCACGCCGACTGATGAGTCCGGAAGAGATTTTCTCACTCTGGAAAGAAATTGCCGAAGAAATATATGCTCTTAATCCTTCTCTTAAGATAGTGTTTACGGTGAGTCCCGTGCGCCATGTCCGCGACGGCTATCACCTTAACACTCTTTCTAAAAGCACTCTTCATCTTGCCGTCGGCATGCTCTGCGATGCACTCGAACACGCCGCCTACTTCCCTGCCTACGAACTGATAATCGATGATTTGCGCGATTACCGTTTCTTTGGCTCTGACCTTGTGCATCCCACAGAGATGGCGGTGGAATATCTCCGTGAGAAATTATTATCCGCTTGTTTCACTTCCGACCAGAGAAAAATTCTTGAACAGGGAGAGAAACTTTGGCATCGGCTGAATCATCGTCCCCTGCATCCTGATTCTCCACAGGCTCTTCAGTTCAAGCAACAAACCTCCACTCTTGTAGCCACCTTCCTCTCTTCCAATCCCGGCTTCCGACTATAACCGAAGCATCCTCTAACCTCTTACCCCTTCTTAAAAGGAATATGTAAATCTAATAGTTTTTTTGGTTTATACAATAATTATGCTAAATTTGTAAAAAATTGTAAAAGAGAATTATAACAGAGATGAAAGAAAACTTGCATAAAATGACACGAATCATCGCCTTTGCTTTGTTGGCCTGCGCCTTTTCGCTGACTTCTTCCGCGGAATTAATCCCGGAGGGAGAACCTGTAACAAGCGTTGATGGAACAAGCACTCTCTACAGACTTGAGGAAAACGGGATACATTATTATTATGTATACGCTCCTTTTGAAGATGGAACCGGAAGGGTACGTTCTACATACCAGTTTTATCTGATGTATCATGATGAAGACATCGATGCTCCATTTAGTGTTCAGATTCCTTCAGAGTTCGTATGGAATGGTTCTTCCTTTAAGGTTGAAGGGTATTTATCTGCCCCTCCCTCTTTCGATAATGTGAAGACTGAATTTTCAGAGAAACAGATTACCTTCAATAAGGTATGTTTCCCTAAAGAAGTATATCCCCCCAGAAATGAAGATGGCAGCCTTAAATTCGGCTCATACCATTTCCAATTCCTAAAATCAGTGAATGTCTCTGATTTTAGCGTAGATAAGGATAATCCGGGACTTAGTTCGCCCGACGGCGTTCTGATGTCGAAGGATGAGGATATCATCATTCGCTATCCGGTTTGCAGCAAGAGAGTGAACTACTATGTGCCCGAATCAGTTGCGGAGTTGAGAGTAGGATGTTTCAGCGGAGTCACTGTGCCCGTTTTCCTCAACGATAACTGCAAGGAGAAACCTTACGACCCGGCATTTGACAATTACCCTTTTTACGGACTTTACGGAAGAACCGGAGTGTTGGATAATAGTCTTTACTTGAAAAATGCAGCGATAAAGGCTTTTGATAATGCTAATATCGAGGTATTTCCTGAAAATGCTGTCGCAATCAGCTTCCTGCCATACGAAGTTGGCATGGACGGATTGAATGGAAGCAAAGAATTGGTGTTTGAGAAGTATATCTTTTCAAATATTTACAACACGCCCGAAATTGACGGAACAGTCAGGACAGTCGAATTTACTTATCCCGATGATGTGACAATCAAGATTGTAGGTAATTTAGACAGCTATGAGGACGCGGTTTTTGATGAGGATGCCAATCTGGCAAAGATAACGACCTACGTCAGTGCTGCACAAAAACCGAGCTTCGAAGCGATGTATGAGAGACGTAATTTTCCTCAGAATGTAATAATCAAGGAAACACCGGACAGGTTGTATCTTTATCCTGAACTATGTCATGGACCCTGGGTTAACAAGCAGTCACAGTTTGTCTATGGTTTATGTCGTTTTGGAGATTCACAATTGGCAGGTAGAGAGTGGGATACTGATAATCATGATATAGCAACTATCGATGAGAGCGGACTTCTGACTGCATATAAGACAGGTAGTGTAAAAGTGACTCTGAAGTGCACCGACGAAAAAGGCAATGGCTATGACGCATCGGAGGTTATCAATATAACCGAAAAAGACTTTCTTGAGACAGGGATTGCAGAGACGGTTGTGAATCAGGACGTTTATCCTCGTGGGGTTTATAATCTGCAAGGGATGAAAGTGTCTGACCGACTTGAAGGTCTGCCGAAAGGTATATACATTTATAACGGAAAGAAGATTGCCATCAGGTAATCTTCTTTCTGTTACAGACAAATACACTCCTTTCTGCTACACATAACATAAACACACTACCGCGGGAGCGGTTACTTCTTGAATAACCGCTTGTTCCCGCGAAGCGGAACTGGCGGACTGCCTGCTCCCCCTCTCTTCACTACCGCGGGAGCGGTTGATTTTTCACAGCGCGGCATGCAAGTAACGGAATAATCGGGAGCCATTGTACTCCTCGGAGTGATCAGTCATGATAAATTTCTTGCTTGAATTACTCATACTCAGAAAAAAAAAATAAAACAACAAAATCTTAAAACAAGTTAACAACTGTTAAAAAATATTAATTTCCTATTTAATCTATATTTTATAATAAAAAATTATTAAATTTGTAATTGACAATCTAACATTCATATAAATACAAAATTATTATGAAGGCGAGTTATTTTATTTTTAAAACCTTCATGGTTTGTTTTTGCCTTGCTGTATCTGCTGCTGCAAACGGTGAAACAATTAAATTCTCATACGGTGGAATAAACTACGAAACCATAAACGATCACGAAGTAAAAACTGCGTCCGGAGAGGGAGAGAAAGTTATTGGTACTTATGAAAGGCCGGAGTTCAATGAGAACAATCAGTATCAAACTCGATACTTTATTACTACCGACCGTCTGTTTCTTGCAGGCAATATGGCACAAGGATTTTTAGAGATTCCTCAGGCTGTCAGCTACGCCGGAAAGGAATATACTGTCACAGCAATCGGAAGTAATTCATTCACCTACAGTCCGATATATTATTTAAAGCTTCCAAAAACCGTTAAAATAATTGAAGACCATGCGTTTGCACATACTAACCTTGCCGGGATGATTGATCTTCGTTTTGTCGAAGATATCCATTATTATGCTTTTGAAGATGTTGACTTGAATACAGTTGTCGTTTCAGATAAGTTCAAAGGTAAAGATCTAAATGAATCCAGCCAATTCAGTAGTTCCAATAACATTAATTTTATCTACGCTTCTTCTCAGCCGGATAATGTTTCAGACTCACCGAAGTTATCAGATCCGGAGTTACCAACATTCGACCATTTCTATTCATACGTTGACGAATCGCAAGAGTCTGACACCGCAGATGGCGTTTTTACCGATAATGGCATCCCTTATAAAATTATCGGAGGTGGCAAATGCAAGACAAAACCGGGAAGCGAATGGATAATTCGTTACAAATTTTTAGATTTTAAGTTTGCGTGCACTCCTTCTATCAATTATTTCCGGACGGAAGACAAAATAAGCGACACAGTTGAAGCGGATGGCAAGTCCTATAAAGTAATCGAAATAGGGAATCGCTCTTATGCCTACTGCTCCTTTCTTCCTCGTGAAGAGAAATTTTTCATCCTTCCCGACGGCATAAAACGAATTGGAAGCTATGCTTTCTACGATACCAATCTCCGCTTTCTGCAACTCCCGGCAGATCTTATAAGTATTGGTGCCGGTGCGTTTGCAAAGAGTGAATTGTATGGAGACCTCAACCTTAAAAATATTAATAATATCGGTGAATTTGCCTTTGCCTTTACTGATTTGCAATCTATTGTTTTACCGGATAATTTCGGTCAGACTGCTAACAAGTATGGTGATGGTCTCTTCTATGATTGCAAAATACTCAGGTCAATTGAAATACCCTCTGCCTCACGTATCATTCCTGCCGGAACATTCTATGGGTGCCGGCGTCTTATGGAAATCAACCTACCGGAAAATATAGAATTTATCGGGGATTTGTCTTTCAGAAATTGCGAAAGTTTAACTTCCGTCACTCTTCCTGAAAAGGTGAAATTTATCGGTAGTCAAGCCTTCGCCGGATGTAGTAATCTTAATGAAATTAACATTCCTCCATTTGTTGAGGAGTTTGGAAATTTTGTCTGGACTGAGTGTAGCTCATTAGAGAAAATATATTATGATGCTTACAATATCATCGAGGCAAGCGAAGATATTTTCCCCGAAGAGATTTATGAATCAGCAACCCTTTATATTCCCACAGAAGCAGTTGAACAGGTGAAAAATGTGTCACCGTGGAATAGATTTGTAAATGTTGTTGACAACGGCAGTTCAGGCATTACTGACATCGTAACAGATACAGTCATCAACTCAGGTACAGTTTATAATCTGCAAGGGATGAAAGTGTCTGACCAACTTGAAGGTCTGCCGAAAGGTATATACATCTGTAACGGAAAGAAGATTGCCATCAGGTAATCTTCTCTCTGCTCAGGCAAACACACTACTTTCTGCTACAGATAAACACACTACCGCGGGAGCGGTTGCTTTTTCACAGCGTGTAGTTTTATTACAGCGCGTCTATAAAGAAACTGGAGACGTATCTTATTAGGATACGCCTCCAGTTTCTTTATCATTACCGGAATCTTACTTACGACGCTTGATACCGGTGCGTTTCTCTATGCCATCGGCAATGTTATGGAAAATTTCGTCAACTATGCCATGACCGTTGACCGGCATGTAGAGACCCTCAGCTTCATAATGATCGCGCAAAGGCTCGGTCTGAGAGTGATAAACATTCAGGCGATTCTTGATTGTTTCAAGATTATCATCTGCCCTGCCTGTTTCTTTGCCGCGGTTAAGCAGTCTTTCGACCAGCTCCTCTTCGGGCACTTCAAGTCCGATCACACCGTGAAGCTTGGTGCCTCGTTTCTCCAGAAGACCTTTTAGAGCCTCAGCCTGAGGAATCGTGCGGGGGAATCCGTCGAAAATCACTCCCTTTGCATCTTTTGCATTACGTTCCAGTTCATCATCAAGGATATCGATCATGAGCTGGTCGGGAATCAGATTCCCTTTTGAGATGAATGAATCGGCTGTCTTGCCGAGTTCTGTTCCGCGTGCAATGTGATCGCGCAGCAACTCACCGGTTGAGATATGATACAGACCGTATTGGTCAATCAACCGTGCGCTCTGAGTACCTTTTCCGCTACCCGGAGCTCCGAAAAGTACAAGATTCAACATTTTTTGTCAGTCTTCTTTTATAACGTAAATGTCACGAAGATTTCTCACTTTGCCGTCGAGGTCAAGTCCATAACCTATGATGAAACGGGGATCAATCTCAAATGCAACATAATCGGGTTTGAAACCGGTCTTGCTGCTCACAGGCTTATGGAGCAATGTCACAAATCCGACAGATGCAGGATTTTTCTCGCGAAGGTCGGCCACCATCTTTTCGGCTGTGAGACCCGTGTCGACAATATCTTCGATGATGATCACATCTTTTCCTTCGATATCATCGGGAAGTCCGATAAGCTGCTTGACGTTTCCAGTGCTTCCGGTTCCTTCATAACTCTTGTAGCGCACAAAGCTAATTTCAGACTCGTTCATGCCAGTCTCGCGCAGAAGGTCGGCAGCAAACACAAACGCACCGTTGAGCACACACAGAAACAATGGTGTCTTCCCTTCATAATCCCGACGGATTTCGGAGGCCACGCGTGAAACCTGTTTCCGGATTTCAGCCTCTTCGATAAACGGCACGAATGTCATGCCGTTGACTTTTACGATCTTTTCCATTTCGATTTCTTAAACTGTTCGTTTATTACTTGCCGCAATCCATCGGACAACGGGGCTTGATCTGCTTAAAGAAGTCATTACCCTTATTGTCAACAAGGATAAAGGCGGGGAAGTTTTCAACCTCTATCTTCCAGATTGCTTCCATGCCGAGTTCGGGATATTCAAGAAGTTCAACGTTCTTGATTGAGTTCTTTGCAAGGATAGCTGCCGGGCCACCGATTGAGCCGAGATAGAAGCCACCGTGCTTCTGGCATGCGTCGGTCACCTGCTGTGAGCGGTTGCCTTTGGCAATCATTATCATTGAGCCACCTGCTGCCTGGAACTGGTCGACATAGCTATCCATACGTCCTGCGGTTGTCGGTCCGAATGAGCCTGAGGGCATACCTTCCGGTTTCTTGGCAGGTCCGGCGTAATAAATAGGATGCTCCTTAAGATAGTCGGGCATAGGTTCGCCTGCATCAAGGCGTTCTTTTATCTTGGCATGTGCGATGTCGCGTCCCACAATGATTGTGCCCTTAAGAGAAAGACGGGTGCTGACAGGGTATTTGTCAAGGTCGGCAAGAATCTCTGCCATCGGGCGGTTAAGGTCGATTTCAATCACCTCTCCTTCTCCTGCCTGACGCAATTCAACGGGGATCAGTTCGCCGGGATTTTCGTCAAGCTTCTCGATCCAGAGACCATCGCGATTGATTTTCGCTTTCACATTGCGGTCGGCTGAACAGCTCACACCCATTCCGACAGGACAAGAAGCACCATGACGAGGCAGACGGATCACACGCACATCATGAGCGAAATATTTTCCGCCAAACTGTGCGCCAAGTCCAAGATTATGAGCTGCCTCAAGAAGTTCTTTCTCAAGCTCGACGTCGCGGAATGCACGACCGTATTCATTTCCGGTTGTCGGAAGATCATCATAATATTTCACACTCGCTTTCTTGACAGCTGCAAGGTTTGCCTCAGCAGAAGTGCCGCCGATTACGAATGCAATGTGATAAGGAGGACATGCAGCTGTGCCGAGTGTCTTCATCTTCTCAATCAGGAAGGGCACAAGAGTCTTCTTGTTAAGGATTGCCTTTGTTTCCTGATAGAGATAGGTCTTGTTGGCTGAGCCGCCACCTTTGGCAACAAACAGGAATTCGTATTCCATACCCTCGGTTGCATAAATATCAATCTGGGCCGGAAGGTTGCATCCTGTGTTAACCTCGTCATACATGGTGAGAGGCGCGTTCTGTGAGTAACGCAGGTTGTTTTCGGTGTATGTCTTGTAAACTCCGAGAGAAATCTTCTCGGCATCGTTACATCCTGTCCATACCTGCTGACCTTTGTAAGCTGCACAGATTGATGTGCCGGTGTCCTGACAGAAAGGCAGAACTCCCTTGGCTGCCACTTCAGCGTTGCGAAGCATTGTCAGCGCTACGAACTTATCATTTTCCGACGCTTCGGGGTCATGAAGAATCTTCGCAACCATCTCATTGTGCTCGCGACGCAGCATAAATGAGCAATTGTGGCTGGCTTCGTTTGCCAGCAACGTGAGACCTTCGGGATCAACCACAAGCATTTCGTGGCCGTTCCAGTTCTCCACCTTTACGTAGTCTTTTGTTATGAGACGATACTCGGTGGTGTCATGTCCGTGTTCAAACGGCTCCTGATAATGGAAAGGTTTTGTTGCCATATATATTTTTTAGAGTTGTTTCACTCCGCGAATTTACCAAATAACTCCCACACAGACAACCCACATAGCCGAAATTTTTTCAATACGGCACAAAAAAAGGAACCCGAAGGTTCCTCTGTTTCTTTCCCTGAGCGGTAAACGGGGCTCGAACCCGCGACCCTCAACTGTGGAAGCTCGATTCAGTATTTTTATTTTGCTTATTATTATGTAATTATATTTTTTTAAATTTCAGGGTCAAACGTAGGTCAAACAGAATGTCTGTTTGTTTTTCTTGTCCGAATTGTCGTTAATATATTAACAATTGATTCCCAACCCTATAACAAACCCCGATTTCATGTCTTAACTTTGCCTCCACAACGCTGGGAACGCTGTATGAAAATATAACAGAGACTTGAAACATCTCTGAAACTTGAAGAGCCAAAATTTCCCAGCGTTGCGGCTCTTCTTTTTTTTGTCCTTAGTCGTAAGTCCCGGCCGAACTTAACATAGGCGAGCATAGGGGATAAGAAGAAGAGAGATGTGGCGAAAGCCGATTTTGCATCGTTCGGGAATAGCCAACGGCAGAGTGCAATCGTATCGTGGTACTGTGGGAACGTCCAAACCGCACTGCAAGACGAAAGGATGATGTAGGGACAGCTCGATGATGGAGCAATTCACCCAAGCGGGAGCGATCATCCGCAACCTCGTCCCGAAACGACTGAGCGACCGATACGCTGGCGTTGTTTTCGTGCATAGTCTCCCGGAGATTATTTCTCCCTTTGGGCAGACTATGCCCTCACTCCCTCAATCTGGTATATATCGTGTCATATATTAATATATAATTATAAAAAAGTTTTTTCAAAATTTTGAATAATTATACACTACCTCTTTGAATAATTCGGTTTAAAGCTTCAATCTGCTTTTGGGCTGCCTCGTATGCCTGTTTATAGTCGGCGTTCACATCACCCGCACCCTCGGTAAGCATCGCACCCATTCCTGTGCAGAGCCACGCAAGATTGAGCTGCGGGAAAACACGGATAATCCTACCAAGCATTTCAGTTCCGATATTCCCCTTGCCGGAGTGCATGTTATTAGTTATATACTTGGGCGAGAGGCTGCACTGACGTTCGAAGTCATACTCAGATTTACACAGACCGTTCAGCTGCGCCCAACGGACGAACTCTCTGAGACGGAGAATGGGAGTCACAGTAGCGGAAGTCTCACTATCTTTATTTATTTGCGCGGATTCACCACGGATGCTTTTAAGTTTTATGGATGTTGCCATAGAATAAATGCTGATTCAGGAAGTCTATTCAAACCACACAATATCGCAAACACGATACTCATTCATGTGGGAATATCACAACCAACTGAAGTCATTTCTTTTTCTTTAATAGATTTATTATCTATGTTTTCGCTTCAAGTAGTTCTTCTATTGCACATTCTGAAATACTATGCAAAGGTAGTCTATTTTCTCAATATATCCAAATAAATTTCAGAAAATATAAAACTATAAAACAAAAACGCCCTACCGAGTAGTAGAACGTTGTAAGACTATTCAGTTATTTTGGTTATATCTATAAGGGAACCGTCCCTAAGATCGTTATATATTGTCATTGATAACCAAACTCCTGATTCTTCAATAATCCTATTGACTACATCGTCTGTAGAACTGCCTGAATCAGTTTTTTTATTCTGATTGCGCAAAAGGCTTCCAGATGTTTCAAGAAATTTAAGCCCTACAAAATATTCATCTTCATATTGTCTGAAAATATACTCTACTTTTTCTTTACTCCCGTTCCGGTCTACAATAGCACCCAAAAAGATGAAAATTGAATCATTGTTAGCGGAATAAATGCAATCCTCAATTATATATTTAGCATCTTCGGGCGCACTCCCAGCTTTTTTTAAAAGATTCATGCCGGCATCCATCCTTCTCTCAATCTGTTTGCGTGCATTAGATTCAGGAGAGTTGCAGCTGACAGCAATCATCATTGGCACGAAGAGTGCCAGTATGAGTAAAAGTTTTTTCATATCTCAAGATTTTAGATACTTAGTTGCAGCGTCTACGCATTTAGCGAGTGCTAAACATATAATGCAACCGATTATACCGGATATTACAAAGAGAATAATACCCCACCCATTTGCACTGTACCTATTCCCAAATAAGCAATCTTCTCCACAAAGATTAATCCCCACAATAAATCCTCCAATTATATTCAAGAATCCAATGATTCTCAAAACCTGCCCTAACGCACTATAGTCTGATGATTTATGCGATGTTGGCTTTATATATACCTCAGATTTACGCTCTTGCAGTCCAAGAATTTTATTGATGTTTGTTTGTCCATTAATTTTGATTTTTATACAAAGTAAAGAAAAACAGAAATAAGGATATAAGCAAGCAGAGATACAATACCTGACCGAGCCACCATTCAAAACCATAGAAAGAGAAACTATCTATTCTTAATAAAATTTCTATAATTTGAAAAATCAGATATATCCCAGAAGCAACTGACGCTATTAGAGTCGCTTTCTTAAAATCAAGTTTCTTCATAAAGATATTTTTATCCCTCAAAATTACCCAAAAACCCGGACATCGCAAAACGCTCAGAAAAATTGAAAAATATTTTAAGGAAAATAAATATGGTTGTATTTGCTATTCTCCTATAAAATATATAACTATGCAGAGTAAATCAGACTTTGTGGTGATTGTCTGAGAAAAGATATTACGGAACATACTCTTGTGTCGCTAATCACCACATTTGAGCGCACGGGAGGATGTTCTTCTATTTTTATAGGAATCAATACATGAAGACCAACCAGATAATGATACGCCCGATGGGTCAGTTTAAAGTTGAGCAGAGGACTAAGTACGGCTTCTTTAACGCCACCTCTCTATTGAAACAATGGAACAAGCAAAGCGGACAACAGAAAAAGATGTTACATTATACCGATAATGCATACACTCAAGAGTTTCTAACAGCCTTATTAAAAGAAGAAAAACTAAAAGACCGCAATTTCGTTCTTTTACAGACGAGAGGTAAATCCGGTGGAACATGGATGCTCCCACTTGCATTTTTGGATTTTGCTATGTGGCTCAACCCAACCTTCAAAGTCAACAAGATACTTAAATTTGTAGCAGATTAAATGTTGTTCTATCGCAATGAAGCCGGAGAAGCGTATAAACGTCTTTCTTTAGCAATAGCAAGAATAGTCGCCCCTGAAAATATGAAGGTCGCCATGCAACAGACTGCCGAGGGATTGAACTGGTATGTTTTCAATAATCATAAATCTGCCATTCGCAATGAGTATGGGACAGAGGATAACCAACGCAAGTTGTTAGAATTAGTGAGACTAATCGCCACTTTAATTGAAGACGGATTCCTTAAAACCCATGAGGAAGTAATGAAATATCTACGCAAGCAGTGGAGAAAAGAATTTGTCAAAGAGCTGTTTGCATAATAGTATTCCATTTTCCCAATTGTTAAAAATACTTAAAAATTGTAAATTTGGAGATTTGAAAGATTTGGTTTAACTTGTAAGGTTTGTGGAATTACGATACAATTATTAATTTTGATGTTTGAAGATAATATTTTCTTGGATTAAAAGACATCATATCAAACGTCGCTTGAATCAGGCCTGTAAGTTCATAACAGCAAACTGCCTTGAGTGCATCCGGCAAGGACAGCTCTCAGAAGCATCGGAATCTGCAATTGATGACTGGGGTGAGATTCAGTCGGCACTGAATGACATATACGATATTAGTATGCGACCCTCGTTCTCGGCTTCTTATCAACTTCGGTCGGAGGATAGACTACCGGAATAGAGAACCTTATCCGTGAGGTTGAAGCCTCAGTCGCCTTGTTCTCGTTTTCACCTTTTGCTCCGAGGGAGAATCCCATGACGTTTATGCCACCCTTACCTGAAAGGCCGTCAGTGCTTTGAGAAGATGCCGTCACTGCCACATCAAAGGAAATTTCAGATACAGCCAGATCTCCGTTTTTAGAATTAATGATGTTGCTTGCCTTTGTATTCGTCGGGGCGAATATCGCACCGTTCCCGATACTTTCCTGACACTCCTTCACTGCGTCAGTAATATCTCTGAGAGCACTTACAACAAATTCTTTGAGTTCCATAATTTTCTACTCATTCATTTCTCTCAATTCGCGTTCAACTTGACGCTCATATTCCGCTTCATAAGCCTTCTCTTCTTCTGTTAAGGATTCATCTGCTTCAATAAGTTGCTTCATCTGCTCTTCACTTCCTCCATATTCGTATTGTCCGCGTCCGGTCTCGACATTGTGATATGGATAATCATGGTGAGTAGGTTCCATGCACCTGTTACAGCCTGCAAGGGCTCCAAAGAAAAGTAGTGATATAAGTGCGACACTGCCCGAAAGCAATCCATAAGATTTCCAATTATGATCTTCCTCTTTGGAGAAATGATGCAGAAGAACCGAAATCCCAATAAGGATTACTGCTGCTCCAAAAGCGATCAATCTGTCAGTCCATGTATTGGCAGCGAATAATCCTAACCATAGAACCAAACATCCCACCCCCATTAAACCTATTATCCATGATTCTTTTGAATTATCCATGCCTACATTTTTTTGAGCGTCGGAGTCTATGGCTTTTTAACAGCAAATACACTATCCTCATATATGCCGAGTGACAGTTCCTCGTTTGAATTGTTTTTAAATACAGAAAGATCAAACCCTAAGCCACTTGAAGTGCCGGATAAGTGCCATCTGCCTGATGCTAATATTTCATTAAGCACTGAATTATAAATAATACCCGATTCGCTATCGCTATCAACAATGAAAAATGAAAGTGATTTTTCGGGATTGTTCTTGCCAAAAATATGTATAATATTAATGGTTCTGTCTGAACTGTCTGTTCCGGAAAATGCTTGTGATTCGTTATTCTCTTTCATCAATTCCAACCCCTCTGCGATAGCAGCTCTTTGTACCTCCGTTTTACTATCTGAATAGGGAATGTCAAACCATTCTGCTTTAGCGACAATCGAAAACGATAAAACAAATACTATTAATAATATATTCCTCATACTGATGAAATTTTATTTGCAAACTTAGTCAATATAAGCATAATAGAAAAATATGTTCTATAACAAATAATTTATTTTGTTATTTTATATTCTTCATAAAAGTTGGAATATAATATTAAATTCACAATCTTTGAAGTGTAGTTGGTATTATATACCCTGCCAAACTACCGAATGTTAAAAATTATTAAAGATCGACATCCTCAAACGATTTCTTGTCAATGTCAGTATCGAACAGTCTTATGCGGTCCAGGGTATGCTGATAAATTCCTTTCATGCCTTTGTTGGTCTTGCCGTCGATGAATGACTGAAAATGCGTGACGAATTGTCCGGTCTCTTCTTTCTGCGAAGTCTCTTCCCTATTAAAACATTCCTTCAGTACTATTTCTCTTATAATCCTGACATCCTCATCAACACGACCTGACTTTAAAAGCTCACATTTTATCTCGTCAAGTTTTGCTTGAAAATTCGACACGAGAGTTTTCCATTTCAGATTCTGAGATTTGGGTTTTACCGACATGGCATCAGCAAGATCATCGGGAGATAATTGGACTCCTAACGAGATTTCCGTTATCTTGCGCATGCTGGTAAGGCGAAGCCTGAGTGAGTTACCCTTGTCGGTTCTCACTACAAATTTATAGGTGAACATATCCGGATGTAATTTTATTTATGTTAATTATTGTTAAAAGTTTAATCATTAAAATCGGGTCAAGGGTCAAACAAGGGTCAAACAAATTCCATTAAATTCCACTTATTTCCATCAAATTCCACAACTCTTGGAGGATAAAATCAAGAAATTAAAGTAATAAACCGACAAAAATCGTTACGAATAAACGACTTAAAGTGTTCATTCATAACGATTTAATAAATTGAGCGGTAAACGGGGCTCGAACCCGCGACCCTCAGCTTGGGAAGCTGATGCTCTACCAACTGAGCTACTACCGCATGATTAGTACAGAAAGTGGGACTTGAACCCACACGACCGGTAAGGGTCAAAGGATTTTAAGTCCTTCGTGTCTACCATTCCACCATTTCTGCAAACCTGTCGCTGCGCTATTTGCTTAGCCTCTTTGACTTCGCAAAATTACATATTTTTTTCTTTTGCACACACTATATCTCTATTATATTTTGCCAATTTAACATTCATTAACACTTCACTGCAAAACTTCAGCACCACCCGGATGTAATTTTGCATCAAACAAAAACATCTGCTTATGAACTTCAACAATTCAACCTCCATATCAAGAGTTGACAACGGAAATGTCAACCGAATTCATTTTGGCGACAAACTGTTTGTCAGAATAATGTTCAACGGCTCGTCGCTGCTTGAGTTTACCACCAACGCCATTGCCTCAATGACCGACCTGATTGCGGAAACTCGAAGAAAGCTACATGATTTTCAGGGGCTATGCACGTTTAATGTGAGAAACATGTCGCAAGGATGGAGCACTCGCAAACCTCTTATGATTTATCCTCAGAGCTTTCGCCGGGTTGCACCGCAAACCCGCACAGCCCATATCCCCTTCCCGTGGGAAACTCATTGAGCACATCGCGAATCACTCACTTTCCTGTCGTAAAAAATTGAGCCTGTTCTATAAGACCCCGTCCCTCAGCGTTAACAAATATTGGGGAACGGGGTCTGAAAATTTGCATATATGGAGTGGGAATGATAATTTTGCAGTTAATTAATCTGTAAAAATATGAAAACTCCCGAAAAACTCCTCGCGGAAAAACTCCTCCAGATCAGTGCAATAAAACTTCAACCGGAAAATCCTTTCACCTGGGCATCCGGCTGGAACTCTCCGATATATTCAGACAACCGCAAGACTCTTTCTTACCCCGACGTGAGAAACTTCATCAAAGTCGAGTTGGCAAGAATCGTACTTGAAAAATTCCCCGGCACCGAAGCCATTGCAGCCGTGGCAACCGGTGCTATTGCAATTGGTTCGCTTGTGGCAGACATTCTCGGCCTGCCGTTTGCTTACGTAAGAAGCCAACCCAAAGACCATGGTCTCGAAAATCTCATTGAGGGTAATCTGAAGCCCGGTTCAAAGGTTGTCATCATCGAAGACCTCGTCTCTACAGGTGGGAGCTCGCTCAAGGCTGTAGAGGCTGTGAGAAACGCCGGATGTGAGGTTGTCGGAATGACCGCTATCTTCACATACGAGTTCCCGCTCGCTGTGAAACGTTTCGCCGAGGCAAACGTAACTCTCGAACCCCTTTCCTGCTATTCGGCAATGATTGAGGTGGCTCAAGACATCAACTATATCTCTGCCGCTGATGCAGAGACACTGCGCGAATGGCGTCAGGACCCGGCTAACTGGTCGCCAAAAAAGTAATTGAATATTTGTATAAGTAGCAACGTGCCCCGGCGCGTCTGCTACTTTATGCTTTTTAAATTAAACCAAATCGCCAAAAAACTTTTCTCTCTAAAATCGAAAACAGCGATTGGAAATATTATCAAATCAATATGGCTAATTTCAAAAGCGACAAAGTAACTGTCAACGGGTCTGCTCAGAAAGTTTTCGAGAAACTTTCCGACCTCAGCAACATAGGTAATCTTCTGGAAAACGCTCCCGTAGACCAAATTCCTGAGGAACATCGCGACACACTTCAGAAAATTTCATTTTCCGAAAACTCAATCTCATTTCCCGCAGGTCCGGTTGGAGATGTCACTCTTCAGGTGAAGAAACGCGAACCCTTCTCGCTTATTGAACTTGAAGGTGTCGGCACTCCGGTGCCTCTTTCTCTTTCGCTGAACATCGAGGAGGTTTCAGAAAATGAGTGTCGCGCATACGTGGCAATCGACCTTGCCATTCCGGCAATGCTGAAACCGATGATTTCATCTCCAATGCAGAAAATGACCGACCAGTTCTCGCAAGTTCTGAAGGCTATTAAATTCTAATGTCGGCATTTGGGATAAAAATAAGGAGAAACACTTCGGCAGCAGTAGTGGCATCACTTCTGTTTGTCGCAGTCACCACGGGGTGTCAGGGCGTTATCGACGACCGCATCCCGTCGATGCCGGTTGCAATCAATCTTTCAGACCCTGCTGTCTGGAACACCTATGGTGTCTCAGGATTCGGGATGCATCGTGATTTCATCTTGTTTCAGGGCTTGATACAACCGGCAGGATTCCCTTATTCTTCCATAAACTGCACAGGGTTCGGCGGTGTACTTCTTATCTCCGGCATGGATCCGTTCACCTCGGAAGCGGGGGTGCCGCTTGCCTACGATCTGGCATGTCCGATTGAAAGGGAACAGACCGTCAGGGTGGCAGTCGATCCTGAGACGCTCGATGCCGTATGTCCTGTGTGCGATTCTCATTATGATGTGACGATGGGAGCGGGTGCGCCCGTTGCCGGACCGGCTTTGACCGGCACTAAAAAGTATGGGCTGCGACGTTACCGCTGCATCCCTTCCGGACAAGGGGGTTATATTATAACCGATTGAAACTGATTATGCTTTCTACACTCGATATGCTATGGAAAGGACTCGCTATCGGAGTCATCATTTCCGCTCCTATGGGACCGGTCGGCATGTTGTGTATTCAGAAAACAATCGCCAAAGGGCGAAAAGCCGGATTCCTCACCGGATGCGGCGCTGCCCTTTCCGACATTCTCTATTGCCTGCTGACCGGATTCGGACTGTCGTTGATTGAGGAATTTCTTGAACAGAATCAAAGTGTCATACAGATTTTAGGTTCTATCGTACTCCTTTTTTTCGGAATATACCTGTTTCGGCAGAAAGAACCCAAGGAGTATGCCCGTAAGGCCGTCGCTAAGGCTTCTGTCAGCAAAGATGCACTTGGAGGATTCCTGTTTACACTCTCCAATCCGTTGATAATCTTCCTGATTATCGGACTCTTCGCACGTTTCAACTTTCCGAGTCCGGGAATCAAATTTTATCATTATATCGCAGGATATGTTGCAATAATAATCGGTGCGCTCGCATGGTGGTGGGTCATCACTTTCACCATTGATAAAATCCGCACCCATTTCAATGCCAAAGTGCAGATGATCATCAACAGAGTAATCGGCATTATAATAATGATTTTTGCCGTTGTCGGAATCATAACTGCATCGTCCGACCTCATGGCGGCACCTCGCCCTCCGGAAAGTCATTTTAATGAGACTTTCATCTCTGACATAATTATCGACAGTCAATCTTCCGAAAATTCATCAACGTCTGAAATAACAGCTAAACTCCCCGACAACGGTCTTCCGTGTCGGGTTCTTTTTCAAATAGCCCCTCCTCAAAAGAAAAATATCTTTCCGAATCTTCTGAGTGGGTTATCCCATGACGACACGCCGGCAACTCAATGGAGAATCTCTCTTATAGATGATAATACTCCCGAAAAAAAATTGTCAATCCGCTACTTTTCGGTTGAACGCAAAGACCCTCTCACCTCATCATCATCAGCAGCGGCTGAGTTTATTGTGGAAGGTCCGGATGGCAAGATGCTGACAACGGATGTCTCGGAGTGCGGAAACAATTCAGAGGGTGTTTTTCTCCTAACCCGTTCAGGAAATGACTGGACTCTATCCGCCGGGAAACACCGCCTGAAACAAACCGTTACCCTTCCGGAAGCAGATTCTGATTTTAACCCAACGATCATTACTCTTGAAAATCTGTCAGACTCCAAACTGAGAATTCCTTATTTCTCTGTCTCCATCCCTTTTGAAGCCTACGAACAGAGTCTTGCCATAAGACTTAAACAGGACATCGACAGCATCGTTAACCTCTGTGACACCGCCTCATACGACAAACACCCCACCGATGGTTTGTGGAAATTGATTTATTCGGAATTCGACAAGACAATTGCCTTTCCGGGAGGAGATTACACATTGAGAATCTTTACTCCGCAGAAAGGTTTACACATTATGGAATATGTCTCAGGGGCACAGACACTCTCCTCAGATTGGAGACCGGGCGATTTGAAAGGGGTGCTTTACGACCATGAATCGGGCCTTGGCTTCTATCTTTACTGGATAGATTCCGAGGGGAACCTTGTAACCAAGAATCTTTCGGCAACCTTCGATGAGCAGAAACAGACACTTCAACTGTCTTTTCCGCGACTCGACGCCATGATGACATTCAGAAAGATTTCCTCCGGTTTCTGACAACTAAACCTATCCAGGCTAATTACCACCCTCCGGAAGCACCGCCACCTCCGGTCGAGCCCCCACCGAATCCACCCCCGAATCCGCCGCCTCCTCCATTTCCGCGACTTCCAAGAATCGTACCGATAGCAGCACCAGCTGCCAATGCGGCTCCGTTATCACGTCGGGGAATCCGATAACGTGTGTTTTTCCGATGATGGCAATAACGACATTCCGAAACTTTCTCGCCAACGCCCTCACGATGGATTGTGGGCTGAACCAGAATATTGTCGGCAATCGGTCCCATGGCAATGGTGTGGCAATTCGGACATTCAGTATACTTTAGCTGACGTTCGATAAAAGGCACTTTCTCTATCGTGCCACACTCCGGGCAGACCCAGACATCATAGTCGACCGTACCCAATTTCTCTTCAAGATCCTGCGCATCATTCAGAAAATCATTATCCCTCTCCTCGCTCATACGATTCATTTTATGTCCGCACTTCGGGCAGATTCTTTTGTGTGTGCGCGCTCTTCTATAATGATATAGAGCAAGAAAACCGAAAATCAATCCGGCTCCCGCCGAGAGGAATCCGAGTCCGAACAAGGGCCACATCGCAACTCGCCAGCGGAGTGCCTTCTCATTCAGACTCCCCTTCCGAATCTGAGATAAGTCTCGGAAATAGAGTATCATTGATGCGAAAAAGAAAATTATGGCTACAATCATTATGAAATTCTCAATCACTGAGCTGTCGACGGCAGCCTTCGGTTGAACTCCACCATAATTATCGGCATATTTTGATTTCAATTCTTCAGCGTATGTCTCATCTGACATAATCTCGGCAATCTGACCGACGGTGGAGACAACAGCCTTATCAATATCTCCATCTTTCATTGCCGGGATGGTGTAGCTGTCAATCAGACCCTTACACACAATGTCAGGGAGCACTCCTTCTGTGCCGTAGCCGGTCTGGATGCGAACCTTGCGGGATTCAGGCGAAATGAGAAATAAAACACCATTGTCAACATCTTTCTTACCCAATCCCCATGAGGTGAACACCTCCTCTGAAAACTCCTCAATCGGTAAGTCACCGAGATCAGGAACGACGGCTACTCCAACCTCTGCCGTGGTGCTTGCCCGAAGCGCTGCCAACCGGCTGTTGATTGCCTGCTTAGCCTCTGAAGAAAGATAATTCCCCGGATCGGCTACATATTCTCTTCTGTCGGCTATGTTCGGGTTGACAATCTCAGATGGCTTATATTCGCGAGCTGTTGCTGATAAAAAAATACTGAACAGCAACAGAAATATATTTATGATTTTTAGCTTCATTCCCTGTTATTATTTTTCTTGTTACACCCTTTTCATGCTTCATGAAACCTGAAAGTATTGTGCTTATAAGTTCTTCGACACCTTTACCTTATTATATCGATTTATGAAAATCTCAAGTCTGACAAATCAGACAGCAGGCAGACTGTGGCCGTTGAGTTTACGGAAAAGATCGAGCGCATAGACATCGGTCATTCCGGAAATATGATCCAACACACTCTGCAAGCGAGTATAAATGTCGGGCGACGATGATTCATACTGACGCGGCATCTTCTCCAGAATCAATTTAGAGAAATTACGCTCAGGGTGCATCACAGCATCAATTAAAGTCTGCATAAGGTAAGTAATGATTCGATTGCCGGCAATCTCGATATCAATAACGTCGGGAGCATAATAAATTTTGTTCCATGCCGTTTCTGAACATTCAGCGTAGGCATCTCTCAGACGGGAAGACATATTTGATGTCAGCGCACCTTGATACTCCCCGGCAAGCAACACCTCCTCCGAATCGGCAAAAAGGCGTGCGCAGTCACTCACCATCGCTCCGATTACGTTGCTTCGGAGATAACTGACCTGTTCGTTAGGATCGGCAAGCTTAAGCATGGTGCCCTTCATCCGCTCCCCACGTTCCGCATCGAAAAAGTTGAGTAATAACCCTTTAACCTTATCGGTGGAGAGAATCTTAAGTCGATGGGCATCTTCGATATCCATGATTTGATAGCAGATGTCGTCGGCTGCCTCCATCAGATAGACAAGCGGATGACGCACATATCTGCCGTCGGAATTGCGGTGTATGCCAAGCTCGGCGGCTATCTTTTTGTAAGTCTCCTCCTCGGAGGTGAAAAAACCGAATTTCCCCTTCTCTCCGGCATAAAGCGACGAGTAAGGATATTTCACCATTGCCGCCAGTGAACTGTAGGTCATCGCGAAGCCACCTTCACGTCGGCCGGCAAACTGATGGGTGAGCAAACGGAAAGAATTGGCATTACCCTCGAAACATGTAAAGTCAGACCATTGCTGCGGGGTCAGAAGAGACTTTAATTTCAAGCCGTCTCCTTCGCTGAAAAAAGTTGAGATTGTCTTCTCTCCGCTGTGTCCGAAAGGGGGATTGCCGATGTCGTGGCTCAGACATGCCGTGGCAACAATATCACCGATCTTGTCGAGCGCGGAATTTTCGTCAGCACCGCGCGGTTTCACGCGCATATACTCAACCGCTTCGTTTGCCATTGAACGTCCGACAGATGAGACCTCCAGACTGTGAGTCAGTCGGTTATGCACAAAAATCGAACCCGGCAAAGGGAAAACCTGCGTTTTGTTTTGAAGACGGCGGAACGGAGAGGAAAATATCAGACGGTCATAATCGCGCTGAAAATCAGTGCGGGTGTGACGTCGAGGGTCATGATACTCCTCCATTCCCAGACGTTTGTCGCTGATGAGTTGGCTCCATTTCATTTCGCAAAGATAAGGATTCCCTCTTTTATTCGCAACTACAAACTTTAGAGAAATACAATAACTAATACACTCAGTCGTTATTTTGTAAGAATCTTTTTCTGAGATACACACTTATCTGATATGCCTCATAAAATCAAGAATACGATTATCAATCTTTTCCACATCGTCGTCATGATGATGTCGCTGGTCGTTTTCGCTTTGCCCGCCTCTGCCAAATGGGGTGACAAGGTGTTGAACCGTCCGTATGCCGACATGAAAAAGATACATCTCGGATTTTCAGTAGGGGCACATTTTCAAGACCTTACTTTCACACATAACGGATTTGTTACTCCGGAAGGGGAACAATGGCGTGCCGAAGTTCCTTCAATTTCTCCCGGCTTCTGTGTGAATGTGCTCGGCGACCTCCGCCTGCACAAATATTTCAATCTGCGCTTCTCTCCGGGAATGTATTTCGGGTCGAAAAACGTAACGATGTTTGAAAAAGAAAGCGGATTAACTCATCGTCAGGATGTTAAATCGGCCTACGTCGTTCTCCCGTTGGACCTTAAGATTTCAGGCGACAGATATTGGCAGACACGTCCATACGTCACGCTGGGTGTCATGGGTGCTTTCGATGTGAGCAAAAAAAGGTCTGATTATCTAATGTTCGACCCCTTTGATGTCTATCTCACCGTCGGGCTGGGTACAGACTTCTATCTTCCGTTTTTCAAATTCATCCCGGAAATTAAGTTCTGTTTCGGTCTGAAGGATATTCTGAGACACAACCGCCCGGATCTGGAAGACAATCTGGAAGATTTCAAAATCACCCAGTCAATCGGCAAGGTAAAATCAAACATGTTTGTCATCTCCTTCTATTTTGAATGATTATCTCTCTGCAAAGTAGCCAATTGTGAAAACAACCGAATATTACATATCATCTTTAATCAGCCGGGTTTCACCTCGCGTGCTGACACTCTGCCTTGTGGTTCTATTCGCACTTTCGGCAGGTTTCAGGAGCCACGCGCAGTCAGACCCGCAGATGACCCAATATTGGGCTCTCCCCTCCTATTATAATCCGGCTGCCGCCGGTTCGACTGATTTCCTGAGAATCAGAGGTGGCGCCAGAATGCAATGGCTCGGAATCGAAAACGCTCCCCGAAGCTTTATCCTTTCGGCCGACATGCCGGTGGCATTGATGGGGAAGAAACTCGGTGTGGGTGTCAATGCCACTTCCGAGTCACTCGGTCTTTTCTCGACAATGCTTATCAATATCCAGGCGAATTATAAATTCAAAATTCTGAAGGGAGCCCTCTCTGTCGGAGTGCAAGGAGGCTACTATGATTCCCACTTCAAAGGAACGGAAGTCTTCATCCCTGACGGCGATGATTATCATGAACCGACAGACCCCTCTATCCCGACACAGGACCTTGCCGGCAACACTTTCGACCTTTCCGCCGGTTTGAATTACTCCCATAAATATTTTGACATCGGCATTTCAGCCCTCCACATTCTCCAGCCGAAAGTGACACTCGGAATCGACGGCTCGGAGACATCCGACGCCGCAGAATATGAAACTGAGCTGCCGAGAATGTTTTATTTTACATCATCCGGCAATATACCGCTTAAAAACACGTTATTCATATTGCAACCCTCCCTCCTTGTGAAAACTGACCTCACTTCTTTCTCTGCGGAAGTCACGATGCGGACCACTTTCAATAAGTTTCTTTCGTTCGGCATCGGCTATCGATGGAAAGATGCTGTCTCGGCAATGATTGGGGCGGAGTTCAAAAACTTCTTTGTGGGCTATGCCTACGATTATCCGGTCTCGGCAATCGCCAAGGGGTCATCCGGCAGCCACGAGATAGTAGCAGGCTATAGTCTTAAACTTGACTTTAGCAAAAAGAATAAAAACAAACACCGGTCTATACGGATCATGTAGAGCTTGATATGATGAAAAGAAATCTTTTTAATTATAAAAACAAGGGCAGCAGAGTCAATCTTGCGTGTGCGGCATTTGCCGGACTGGCTTTCTCATCTGTGCTTGCGTCATGTATGGCGAGCCGTTCCGGCAGCTCCGGAGGAGAAGTGACCGGTGTCGGCGGCTCCTCTTTCGCAGAGCCAACTCCCTACGGAATGGTGCTTGTGGATCGTGGCGCCTACGCTATGGGGCCTGCATCTGACGACTCTGTCTGGAACATCAAGGCAGACCCGCGTGGTGTCTCGGTCGATGCCTTCTGGATGGATGAAACTGAAATTACCAACTCAAAATATAAACAATTCGTCTTCTGGGTGCGAGATTCTATTATCCGCGAACGACTTGCCGACCCGGCTTACGGTGGCAACGAGGCCTTTAAAATTGAAGAAGACCGCGAGGGGAATCCTATAAAACCTTACCTCAACTGGAACAAACCAATCCCCTGGCGAAACGCTAATGAAGACGAGTTGCGCGCCATTGAAAGTGTCTATCGCACAAACCCGATTACAGGACGTCGCGAGCTTGATCCGACACAGCTGAACTATCGGTATGAAATTTTCAACCACACAGCTGCTGCAAAACGCAAGAATCGTCTTGACCCGACACGTCGCGAATATAACACCGATCTGGCGACTCCCACCGAGAATCCGGTCATCTCGAAAGACACGGCATATATGACCGACGAAGGTATCATCGTGCGCGAAACCGTTTCCCGCCCTCTGACCGGCGACTACGATTTCCTCAACACCTACATCGTCAATGTCTATCCGGACACTACGGCTTGGATCAACGATTTCGACAATGCTTATAACGAGCCTTATACCCGTATGTATTTCTCACATGCCGGTTATAACGATTACCCCGTGGTCGGTGTGAGCTGGGAACAGGCCAACGCTTTTGCAAACTGGAGAACTGACTTCCTGCGTCGCTCTCTCGGCAAGGAAGGTATATATATCGAACCTTATCGTCTCCCGACCGAAGCTGAATGGGAATATGCAGCGCGTGCCGGAAATTCCGAAAGCTCTTTCCCCTGGGAAGAAACACTACCGATGGATGAACGAGGCTGTTTCTATGCCAACTTCAAGCCGATGGATGGCGACTTTGTCAGAGACGGTCATGTGATTACATCAGCCGTGGGCACATTCAAGCCCAATGACTTCGGTCTCTACGACATGGCAGGTAATGTCTCTGAATGGACCTCCACCGCCTACACCGAATCGCTTAACAAGCTGACTTCTGACCTCAACCCCGAATATCGTTATGATGCGGCAATTGAGGACCCCTACAAGATGAAGAGGAAGATTGTCAGAGGCGGCTCGTGGAAAGATGTAGCGCGCAACCTGCGCAGCGACCTCCGCCAGTGGGAATATCAGAATGAACAGCGCTCCTATATCGGATTCCGTTGTGTTCGCTCACAAATCGGATTCGCAAAGGGAACTCAGAAACGTAAGAAATAATACTCTTTTTCCAATCATGGGTAAATTAGGTAAATACACAAACGGAATCGAACGCCTCCTCCACGGAGAAAAGGGACAGAGATTCTTCAACTTTGCATATTCTATCGGTGCCGCCATTGTAATCTGGGGTGCGCTGTTTAAGATTCTCCATCTCCCCGGAGGTTCGACTTTGCTATGTATCGGTATGGGCACGGAAATCGCCATGTTCATCCTGACAGCATTTGACCGTCCGCCGAAGGAGTATGCCTGGGAAGATGTTTTCCCGGTTCTCGATTCTCATAATCCTGAGGATCGTCCGGACCTTGCAGGTGGCGGTGGCAGCGGAATCATAATTGCCGGTGGCAGCGGGAATGCAGCCGGAGCCGGAAGTGTCGACGGTTCTTTTGACTCAACAGTGTCGTCAGGCGGCACAACAATTATCGGTGGTGGCGTTGTCGGTGGCGGCGGTTTTGTCGGTGGTGGCAACGGCAACGTTGTCAGCGGTGGTGATGGTGGCGTTGTCAGCGGTGGCGGCTTTGTCGGTGGTGGCGTAAACACTCTTCAGGGTGATGTCGCTCTTGCTTCGTCAGCTCTTTCTCTGACTGATGAACAGCAGGAGTCAATTCAGGCTTCTGTCAACCGTCTTGCCGAAGCTTCCGAACAGATTTCAAAGATGGCGGAACTTGCCGATGTAACTAAGAATTATCTCGACTCGATGTCGGGCATCGCCGACCAGATGACAAGACTTCAGCAGACAACGGAGTCGCTTAATTCCGTCAGCGAGGTGCTTCTCAATTCTTATAAGGCTATTACCGACAATTCTGAGTCTGTCTCTGCATCGTCGGCAGGTTATGTCGACCGTCTTGAAGACCTTAACCGCAACATCGGAGGTCTGAACACGATCTACGAAATTCAGCTCAAGAGCATCTCTTCTCAGCTTGAATCTATCGACCGTGTAAACCGTGGTCTGAAAGATATTCGCGATATGTATGAAAAATCAGCCAATGAATCCTCTCGCTATTGTGAGGAGACTGAGAAGATGGCTCGCTATATGAAACAGCTCAATCAGGTTTACGAAAAGATGATTACGGCAATGACCATTAATCTTTCAAACCCGATGATGGGTGGCGGTGCCAACACTCAGCAGACAAACCCATTTGCTGACCACGATTAACTTCACACACATTTCTCACATTCTGCTGAGAATAATTTATAGATATCAATAATTTATGGCAGGAAATAATGTTGCGCGTATGTCGCCGCGTCAGAGGATGATAAACCTGATGTATATCGTCCTGACCGCGATGCTCGCATTGAACGTTTCGAGCGATGTGCTGAACGGATTCAGTCAGGTGCAGGGCTCTCTCCAGCGCACCAATCTCAACATGACCGATAAGAACAGGCTTCAGTTTACATATCTTTCCAACCTCAACGAACAGAATCCTGCCAAGGTCGGGCCATGGTTTAAGAAAGGACAGCTCCTTCACTCCTCTTCGACCGAACTATATAATGAAATCGAGCAACTCAAAACTGAGATTGCCAAGAAAGCCGACGGAAATAACGGCGATTACAATAATATCAAGAACCTTGATGACCTTGAGGCGTCTTCGGTGACCATGCTTAACCCGACCACAGCTAAAGGAAAGGCTCTGAGAGAGAAAGTCGACAAATTCCGCGAGCTTTCCGCTTCTCTGATTTCCGATCCGGACCGCCGCAAAGTGGTTGTCGACCTTCTGTCGACTAAAGTTGCAAACACGCCCGGAACAGTCGGTCTGACAACGTGGGAAGAGAAGATGTTTGACAATATGCCGGCAATCGCCGCCGTCACTCTGCTCACTAAACTCCAGAGCGACATTCGTCAGGCAGAATCGGAAGCCATGAGCTCGCTGATTACTAATGTCGACATAGGCGATGTGCGTGTCAACGAACTGAACGCATACGTGATTCCGAATTCAAACATGATTATCCGCGGTGGAAAATACTCGGCTAATATCGTGCTTGCAGCAATTGACACCACTCAGCGTCCGGAGATTTTCGTCAACGGCTCAAAACTCAGCAACCCCAACGGTCTTTATGAGTTTGTGCCGACAGCCATAGGCACTCACGATTTTTCAGGTTATATTCAGGTGACTCGTGGCGACGGAACAATTGACAAACGTCCGTTCAAGTCGTCTTACACCGTAATTGAACCCATGGCCACTATTTCGCCGACAATGATGAATGTGCTCTATGCCGGAATTGACAACCCGATAAGCATTTCTGTGCCCGGAGTGCCGATGTCGGCAATATCGGCATCAATGTCAAACGGCACACTGACCCGTAAGGGCGACCTTTGGGTGGCTCACCCCGGCAAACCCGGCTCGGAAGCTGAGATTTCCGTAACGGCTGAACTTGACGGTCGCCGACAGAGTGTGGGCTCAATGAAATTCAGAGTGCGTAAGCTGCCTGACCCCTCCCCTTATATCGCTGTCAGAGATGCCAACGGTGCAGTGACTCATTACAAGGGGTCGCCTAAAAGAATCTCTAAAGCCGCTCTTATGGCTGCCGACGGTCTTGGAGCTGCAATCGATGATGACATTCTCAACGTGACCTACTCCGTTGTCTCCTTCTCGACAATCTCCTTCGACTCAATGGGCAACGCTATGCCTGAAAATTCAAGCGGCTCGCAGTTCTCATCCCGTCAGAAAGAACAGTTTAAACGTCTCAAACCGGGCAAAAGCTTCTTCATCTCAAACGTAAAAGCTAAAGGTCCGGATGGCGTTACACGCGACATTTCACCGATGGAAGTCGCTCTCAATTAATCTTTTTTCTCTTAACTCCGTAAAAAATAACACAACAAATAAAATGAAGGTTATCCGCAGACTTATCCCTCTTCTCACAATGGCTGCTCTGGCAGCCGGTGCCCTCGCTCAGGTGGAGTCGGGCGGCGTTGTGAGAAAAAGATCTGAGCGCGAAAGAAAAAATAAAGAGGAGGCCAACGGTCCCCAGGTCAGCGAACGCATGCAGGGATTTTTTGAATCGAAAGAACCCCATGATGCCGATCTGGCTTACATGCGCCAGATTTATCGCCAGATTGACCTCAACAAAGATGCCAACACTCCGCTATATTTCCCGGAAGATGTGATTGACGGACAGCAGAACCTGTTCCGCATCATTCTCGGTCTTGTAGTCGACGGCAAAGTCCCCGCCTACGAATATCTCGACGGACGCGAAGTCTTCACCGACCAATATAAAATCAATATCGGCGAGATGCTCGACCGCTTCGGAATCTATGCAACTGAGTCCGGAGGCTCTGAAAAGAACCGCAAATATGTGATTGAAGAGGCCGATGTGCCCACCGGTCAGGTGATGAACTATTACATCATCGAAAAGTGGGAGTTCGACAACCGAACCAATCAGATGAAGACTCGTGTCGAGGCTATCTGTCCGGTCCTTAACCGCTCAGGCGACTTTGGAGGCGAGGCCAAATACCCTATGTTCTGGGTTAAGTTCGACCAATTGCGCCCCTATCTGGCTCAACAGTATATCTTCCTCAACGACAATAATAACCTCCCTCAGTATAGTCTTGATGATTATTTCAATCTCGGAATGTATGAGGGAGAGATCTATAAGACCCGCAACCTCAGAAACCTCTCGATGAATCAGCTCTATGAGGATCCCGACGATCTCAAACGCGCTCAGGACAGCATTGACCGCTCGCTGCGTGAGTTCGGCAAGGATCTCTGGGTGCCGACACGCGAGCAATATCTTGAGAAGAAACAGCGCGAGGCTGAAGAGGCTAAATTGAAAGCTGAGGGCGACACTCTGCCTGAACGCACTGTGGTCAACATCTCTGACAAATCGTCGAAAAAATCGACTACAACCCGTACTGCCCGTAAAACTACGAAAAAGAGGGCTTCTTCAAAGGTTAAATCGTCGTCGTCATCTTCTTCTAACTCTAATGCTGCTAAATCCGTAAGACGTAGAAAAAAATAACTGAATGGAACGTCCGGTTCTCTTAAATTGGAAGTGTACCCTCCCCCTCTTAGTGCTGGGAGTTGTGGCGTTCACTCTCTCATTTATTGAGATGCCGTATGGAGACGCTATCGGATACACGTTTCTTGTCTCTTCCGATCCGGATGTAATTTCCAATCAACCGATAACAAATCTGACCGACCTGCTGACATCCCAGTGTAATCATTACCTGGCTGTCAACGGTCGGTTTGTCGTTCATATCCTCGTCCAGATTTTCTGTTCGTTCCTCCCGGCTGCTGTCTTCTCATTGTGCAACGCTGCTGTCTATATCGCCTTTATCTTTGCTTCCTTCAGGCTGGCAGGAAAAAAGATCTCTGAGTCATCGGCCGCAACAATCTGGAGTGCGTCGGCTCTCTTCTTAATTATGATTCGTCCGGACGATTTTCATCCTCCGATGATGATTAATTATATCTGGACAGGGTTTCTCATCATCGTCACTATCCGACTTTTCCTCTTTTCTTCTTCCCGCAAACCGGCTTCACTGATCCTATTGGCTCTTCTCTCTCTCATCGCAGGGGAATGTAACGAAACTTTCTCAATTCCGGTTGCCATGATGATGTTAGGTTATGCTTGCGTAAGAAAATTCCATCTCTCGCCGGCACAATGGGTTATGGGACCGGCATTTGCAATCGGGACATTGATTCTTTGTCTCGCTCCCGGTAATTTTGTGAGAATGGAGGATGTGAATGCCCACGAAAATCCTCTTCAAAATCAGATGGAATATCTGATTATCTCTCTCATTCCTCTCGCAATCTATTTCATCATCCGGATTTATAGCCGACAATACACTCGTCCGAAGTCGTTCTATCCTCTCATCTCTCTTGTCATTCTTTCGCTGCTCACTTGTCTGGTTTTTAAATTCTCATCAGGTGTGAGGATGTCTACACCGGCTGCAATGGCTCTGTTTGTTCTCTGCATCCCGTCTCTGGGAAAAATTAGAGTTCCGAGCTTGTCCGCGCTTTTTCTGACGGTGATCGCATCATGCGTAGTTTTTTCACAAATAAAATCTCTCTCATCAATCCGGCAAAAATACGAGCATGCCGTCTATTCTGACTATCCTTCTTCAACCGACGGAAGAGTCTTTATTGCCGATTCTCTATTTTCATTTAAATTCCGACATTTAAACTATCATTCAATCTTCTTCTCCCGTCAGCGTCAGGCTGTTAATCCTCAGGCACCCGACCTTCACCTCCTACCCGATGCCCTCAGAAAAATTCCACGGGATTCCGATATAAATCGACTTGTCAGGATTTCAGACAACTCATGGCTTCTGATTCAATCGAAGAAACACCCGTCGGTATTTACACTTTATAAAAAACTTGGATTCGGAAAATTCTCAAAATCCCTCTCGCCCAAAATTCTCGACCTATCTCCTCAGGGTGATTTATTAATCGACTCAACCGCTTTCTGGCGTGCCGGATGGTACGTCAATGACCGACCATATATAATTCCGGAAATTTCGCTCAGCAATGAAGATTCTCTTTCTCGGTGATTATTCCAACCTCCACGCCACGCTTGCATCCCAACTCAAAGAATTGGGCCACACCGTCAATGTGGTTTCAGACCGTGGCGTTTACCTCGGTTCAGATGCAGACTTCGCTCTGATACGAAAACCCGGTCTGATTGGCTCGTTCCGCTATCTTGCCGATATAATCAGACTTCTCCCGAAATTGCGTGGTTATGATGTCGTGCAACTTATAAATCCTGACTTCTTCGATCTTCGACCCGGTAAACTGAAATTCATTTTCGATTATCTCAAAAGAAATAACCGTTCTGTCTTCCTGACCCTTGCCGGTGACGATCATTTTTTCATTAAAGCCTCTGCCGAAAATGTTTTCAGATTCTCTGAAATTTCTGTCGGTACAAATCCGACTCCTTTTGCAGAGTCTCATCCGGAAAAAATTAAACAATGGCTTGCACCTAAATTGGCAAAATATACTCGCTATGTATATGATAATGTCAATGGAGGAATTGCAATCCTACCCGAATATTTCATCGCTGCCGAACCTATTCTTAAAGATAAACTGACCTACATACCTCTTCCTATCAATATTGAGAGTCTTAAGTTTACCACTCCCGATTTATCCGGCAAATTGAAAATTATGGTTGGAATCCGCCGTGGCGGATTCCGGGAACTACAGAAAGGTTCGCTGATTCTTGCCGACACCGCTCGTGCCCTCGAAAAACAATATCCCGACCGATGTGAAGCTGTTATCGTTGAAAACCAACCTCTGTCTGTCTATCTGAAACTCCTTTCAGAATCACACATCGTGCTCGACCAGCTCTATGCCTACTCTCCTGCCACTAATGCTTTGCAGACAATGGCTCTCGGAAAGCTGTCAGGCTCAGGTGCTCAACCGGAATATTATCAATTTATCGGAGAACCTGACCGGGGAGCAATACTCTCCCTTTCTCCTCTTGACAATAGCTGGAAAGACCGCTTGGAAAAGATAATCAATAATCCTGACCAACTAATTTCTATTTCTATTGAAGCGCGTCGGCTTGTCGAGACTCATCACGATGTGAAACTTTTGGCACCCCTCTTCCTCCAGTTCTGGACCGCTCACAAGTAAACGCGATGCGACGGCTATGTAAGTCACAAAATTAAATGACTTGTTTTATTTTTCTGTAGGTAAATATCAGCAAAACGGACTGATATTTCTATAGTCATTCTATCGTCATTGTGTCTCTCTCAGTTCATTTATCAATTCCTCAAGAATATAATCATCGCTCATAAGTTGAAGACCATATTTCGGGTATGTCATCTGCTTATATACTTTTGTTCCGTAATAAAGGTCAAGAGCGCGTTCAGCTGATATTTTCAGAGTATCAGCCAAGAGCATTATTATTCGGCTTTGCTTGCGCCATAACACATTGTCTCTCATACGTTATAATCATTTATTTCGGCACAATCTCCGAATTTATGAATGTCAAAAACTTGTCTATTATCTCTTGATTGAGTAAGCAGAGCTGGTGGTTTACTTTTTTATAACGCAACTGACCGAGAGCCTGTTCTGCAGTGATAATACCATTCTCGTAGTCCTCCACGGTATCGATTACATTATCATTTGCTACACCACCCTCCACTACATCATACTGTTTCTGCATCTCACCTCCACGCCGACAGCCTATCACATACTCAAGCCATTCGAGATCGTATGAATCAAAGACTCTGACACGAAAACCACAGTTTTTTACCGACGAGTAATCCAATGTATACGCCGATACTACAGGCTTAGTTTTTCTACCTTTTCTTTCAGCTATTGTTTCAGCCCAGGCTTTTGCTTGTTCATACAGATTAGTGAGATAAAAACCTTGACCGAAGTCAACCTTTTTTCTACCCAGTCCTACTAATGGCGACGCGACTGCTATGTATGAACCATGATAGAGTGTTATCATAATCCTGCCTCCCAGTTTAGAAGTGTCTCACAAATATCATCGGCAACCCAATCAAGACTTTGAGTATGAAGTTCCTCATACCTTTTAATAAGTCTGTTATGGATTAAGCCCTGTTTGCTCAATCGGTCGTGCATCTCCTTACCGGAGATCCCCAATTTTTTCGCTCCGCTCTCAATCGCCATTACAGCGAAATGAATCCTGCGGTATGTGTCATTATCTGTATCCATCTTAATTTTACTTACCTTTAATGTTACATATCCTTCAAAACAGCTGATAATGCGTAAACGCGATGAATAGCGTCACTACTGCCAGTGTCTGACGCTTGATTCCACAGCGTTAAGTAGCGGCTAATTATGGTCGGAGACGGAAACGTCGATAGGCCACACCTCCGCCGCCAAGCGAAAATTTATGGCGTAAGAGTCCGCTATTCAATATCCTTCCGTTAGATTCATTCGATGTGCCGAAATCAAAGTAATTCTTGTTGCAAAACACTCTATTGATAAGTTCGTCAAATATCACACTCAGCACATTTATCTGCCGACCGCTTTCAGTGGTACCTATATATTGACAATGAGCAACAGTGGAAGTCTCATATATGCAGACTCCTCCTTCTATTCTGTTGTCTCGACCGCCGACAAAGAATCGTATCTTGTCAGGAAAAGCGGTTCTTAAACGAATCATCTCTTCAATGGAATGAACCGGGGAAGCATCATGTCGCTCGCTAAGACATTCCGCAATCATATTCATAAAAATATCCACACGGTCGGTTTCCCAAACCTTCACACCCTCCGACAACCCTTTTTTAAGGTGTCGCCTCTGCATTTTATTAAAACCTCGCATATTACGCAGGTCTACACAGCTTGAAAGATTAACCTCTGTCGTTTCCGCACCGAATCGGAAAAGAAGGTATGAATCTTCCTCAGACGGCTCGACACAGTAGATAAACGGCATAGGTTTGTAATCAATCTCTCTTATGGTATGCAACCGGCAAAACTCCATCCATGTCTGCCACAACATCAATTCATCTCCTCCGTCAATCTTACCCTTCGGCATTATCCATCCTCCATAAGTCAGCCCCCCATGAGATTGCAATACTCCATCGGAAAGATTGGCAGGGAGGAGTCCGGAAAGGACCCCTCCTCTATATGCCATTAATGAATAATCTTCAAACCTGTCGGAATGATAATCCATGTAGCCACGCTCGAAAAGGAATGTGCCGTTTCTTGATGTGCGCACAAAATCATCCCACTCTTTTCGATTGTCGGGAGTATAGATTTTTATTTCCCATCTCCCTGCTGCATCAGATTCTATCTTATCCATTCCAAAGGATTCATTTTATCACGATTCTTCCAGACCTCAAAATGGATTGAGCTATGGCCGGGGTCATCCGGATCTTCACCGACCTTACCTATGGCCTGACCCTGCTTAACCGTATCGGATGATTTAACTGACACTGACGCAAGATTACCGTAGACAGTGAAATAATCACCATGATTGACAATGACAACCGTTCCGAAGCCGGGTATCATGTAGACACCTGTCACCTTACCTCCGAAGACGGCCTTGGCAGTGGCTCCCCGACTGACTTCCGCATCTATGCCCGGATTGTCATACATGACATCCGGAAGATCCGGCAAAGCATGACGACCGAAACGACTGGTCACACGCCATGCCCCGTCGACAGGACGTGGCAACGAGCCGCGCATAGCTGCGAAATTTCCACCTCCCATCGAAACTGCCGGCGCTGCAGATGTATTCTTTGACGTGGTGGCAGTCGATGCAGAACTTTCTTTCCGGGTGTTACCCTTCGATGATGTCGAACTATTGCCTGAGTCACCGCGCGGCTTACGCTTGCGCGCATCGGCATAATCCTTACCTCCTTTATTGGTCTTATTTTCTTTTGCCGCCGTTTCTTTTTTGGGCGTTTCTTTTACTGTCTGTTTCTCTTTCTTATTTGCTTCGGCAGCCGCTTTCTCCTCAGCTTCTTTGCGGGCTGCCTCTCTCTGGGCTGCCTCCCGGCTTTCACGTTCCGCTCTTTCGCGTGCTTCACGCTCACGGGCTTCTCTGGCGGCCTTCTCCGCAGCGGCTTTCTGCTGCTCGGCAGCAATCAACGACGCGATGCGACTCTTGAGGGTATTCGCCTCTGCCTGTTTGCGGGCAAGATGACTCTTCAAGGCTTCTCCGTTTTTCCTCAATTCCACAACAAGTGCGTCCTGCTGACGACCTTGCTTCTCAAGGGTCTGCTGGGCTGATACCTGTGCCTGCAACACTCTGTCCTTATCCCGGCGCGTCTGCTCAAGAAGTGCTGTCTGACGTTTCAACTGCTCAACCTTCTTGTTTATCTCGTCACTCTGCTTCTCTTTCCAAGAGGAAAACTGCTTCAGATAACGCATCCGTCGCAATGCCTGATTAAAATTATCTGAGGCAAAGATAAAGGCGAGCGTACTTTGATTCTGCTTACTCTGACGCATTTTCTTGACAGCCTTCAGATATTCGGCGCGAAGCAGGGCCAAAGCCTCCTCATTATTCTTAATCTGCTTCTCAAGAGTGCCTATCTCGGAGTTAAGCTTATTGACCTGAGCCGTGATATTGTTGACTTTAATCTTTGTTTCGGCAATCTCTCCATTAATTCGATTAAGGTCGCCGAGACTCTTCTTTATTTTGGCTTCGTTGGCTCTGATCTGTTCCTCTGTCAGCTTAATCTCCTTGCGCGTTTCATCATGCTTGCGCTGCACATCGGCTGAA
Organism: Bacteroidales bacterium; assembly: GCA_014800535.1. Classification (GTDB taxonomy): domain Bacteria; phylum Bacteroidota; class Bacteroidia; order Bacteroidales; family Muribaculaceae; genus Lepagella. The sequence goes on along the minus strand of JAAVFW010000019.1, from coordinate 6,623 downwards.
CTTTCCTGACGCACCGGTCCACTCTTTCTCTTTGCTGAACCTTTTGACGACGTTTTGCCGGAATTTCTCTTCGACGAAGTGCCTGCTCCCTTCTTTGAAGATGAGCTTTTTCCTGACGATTTCCCTGTCTTCTTCTTATTCGTCTGGGTCACACCTGTTTCTGTCGGTGCTGCCACAGCAGTCACAACAGGAACCTCGCAAACCAGGCTTGCCATTACTATTCCGACCCCTATAATTCCCTTGCTTATCTTCATCTTCTATTGCCGATTCAAAATTTGCTTAGAAACTCTTTTACGGTTACCTCACGATATTTTTTATCTAATTCCAGACGCTCGATCTTTCGCGGAGTGAAGTCCGGATCTTCAAACTCAAGATCTGCTGAAATTGTCTTATTCTTCCCCTTGTAAAGAAACTCCATCAGGTATTTGCCACTATCTGCAAATGAATAGCCAATCTCCAGATTATCAGATGAGCCTATCGTGGCAATAAGCATTGCCGGAAGATAATCATCTCCTATGACATAACCGTAATCAAATGCCGACAGTCCGCGCTTCGGTCGCATTAATAAAACGCCGTCGCCGGTGTCGAAAAACGAAATATCTTTCTCTGTTGAACGGCTGACCGTGCCAACTCCAAAAATTACGGCCTCTCCAAGTAAAAATTCCTGCAAGTCTTCTGTCAGATTCGGATAACCTTCTGATAATGATGACAGACTACCCTTTACATATGTCTTATTGTGTTTGTTGATAAGAGTCACATCATCGCCAAATATCTCCGCGCGTCCCAGTTCTCCTAAAAACGGGGCCCGAAGTGATATTATCGTTTCTTCCCCTCGCTTCATATACACTTTAACCGTAGGTTTTACGGGCAATTTATCTGCGCGTATCTTGCCGCTTAACCCGACCTCTGTCCAGTCTATTGAAGCTTTCGACAAACTGTCGACAATCTCAACCTTCTTCACTCCGGTTATCTCTTCATAACCCTGCGAGTATAGATTAAGATTGAAAAACAAACATATAGCTAAGGCAATCAAATAATTCTTCATACTTTTTTCACCTCATTATCTTCTGTTTATACTCTTTTTGCAGAGATTCCTGACGTTCTTTCGCCTCCGTCTCCGCTTTTTCCTCATCCTTTTTGACCTTCTGGAACATCTCAGCGGCTTCATCTGCCCCCTCATTATCGCCTAAGGCTCTTTTGATTTTCTCAAGATGCTCGTAATATTCTGACGAGATATTACCATCGTCACCTCTCGATTTCTCAATAGCAGCTTCCAGATATTTCAGAGCCTCTTCATATTCTCTCTGAAGATACTTTATCCAGGCGTATGTGTCTAGGAATGTCGCGTTGTCCGGCTCCATTTCAATTGTGCGCCGACTCTTTTCCTCTGCGTCCGTAAGGTCGCCATCTTCATTAGCCTCGAAATAAGCATAATTATTGAGTGTCATGGCAAGGTCAGGCATAAGCTCCAACGACCGGTCGTATGCCTCGCGCCACCCTTTCTTATCTTTCGATTGGTTACGCATATCACCTATCATGCTGTAAGTCTGAGCAAGAACATAGCGCTGTGGCTGACTAAAACCTTTGATTATCGAAGGATCTATCGGTTTGTCTGATTCCTTCAGTTCAGGCGAATATTCTTGCAGCAGTTTGTTTAATGAAACTATGGCCCGCTCATAGTTATCATCGCTGCAAACCCCCACTGCATAAAGGATTCTCAGTCCTTCGACATCCGAGGGGGAAAGATGAGTCTTCGCTTCTTTGTAAGTTTTCTCGATTTCTTCAGGCAATCCCAGACCCATCAGATATGTCATCTTCTGGTTATAGTAAAGCGGGTTGGAGGGCGATAATCCAAGAGCATAGTTTATCTCTTCGATTGCCTTCAGCAAATCCCCTTTAGCAAAAGCATATCGTGCCGAAAGCTCCATCAACTCTTCCTGATGTGGATATTGCTGGGCAAGCACACTGAACAATTTGTCGCCACGCTCGGTGTCATTTTTTCCCGCAAATAGCTTCCCAAGGAATCTTTCGAGAATCTCAACCTTATCAGACAATTCAAGGTCTTCCGCCATCAATGCTTCGTAGGTTTTTGAATCACCTTTCACACTGTCTCCCTGTTCGGTGTAAAACTCCGCAAGTGCGATTTTAGCCGCACCACTTCCGGGAGCAACTTGTTCTGCCTGCAGATAGTTACTTTCAACGCTGTCAGTGCGACCGATAATTTCATACAGATTCCCTCGCAAAATATAACTGACCGGCTCGCGTGGCTTGAGATTGACATAACGATTGGCTTCTTCAATGGCTCCGATTGTGTCGCGACCATGAAGAAGATAACTGATTTTTCTTAATGTCAGCTGAGGGTTCGACCCTTCGGCACGTTCATACTGATTGAGGTAATCGACAGCACCGCTGACATCTCCCCTTACCATAGACAGCTCGGACAGATTGTGGAGTAGACCGGTATATTTCGGAAAACGCGAATAGATGTGCTTGTAGACACGTTCTGCCTCATCAAGAGAATCAACCCGTGTGCATACGTAGGCATAATAAACCGATTCATTGATGTCGTCGGGATACTCATCGACATATTGTTTCATCATCGCAAGCGAACGCTTCATCTCAACCTCCGAACGCATTGTGTCGAGCGGAAGAGTGAGACGGTTGGATGCGACCGCCGAGGCTGCCTCACTGTAAGTCGGGTCAATCTCGTAGGCCCGTTTATATAGCTCGTAGGCTGAGGCTGCATTACTGTCAACCTGCTCGATAAGAGCCTGACGATAATAGTACCGGGCCTTTTCACGCGCTGCGCCACCTTTCTTTCCGACACTCCCGGCGCTCAGAACAAGGCCACAGACCAGAACACACAGCAGAGCAGTGCGCAATTTGTTGTTTACCATGCCGATTTTCTCTATTTTCACTTTCTCTTGATAAGTAAGTTTCAGTTTGTGCCGGTGTGACCGAATGAACCGTCTTCACGTTTGGTGCGGTCAAGTTCCTTGACTTCCTCCCATTTCACATGGCTATAACGGGTTATAACCATCTGACAAATTCTGTCGCCGTCATTCACCGTAAAATCATTCTCACCGAAATTGATGAGTATTATCCCTATTTCACCTCGATAATCGGCATCCACCGTGCCGGGGCTGTTGGCAATGCTTATGCCATGGTTTAATGCCAAGCCCGAACGCGGACGTATCTGACACTCATAACCGCTTGGCAACTGCATGTATAAACCCGTAGGAATCAATGCTCTCTGCATCGAACGAATCACAACCGGTCCCTCCGGAAGATATGCTCTCACATCCATCCCGGCGGCCTCGTGGGTCTCATAGCTCGGCAATGGATGATGACTCTTGTTTATAATCTTTACTTCCATACTTTCCATAAACTACAAAATTACTCTTTATTCAACAAACAAACAACCCTATTCACACAAAAAAAGCGCGACCGGAGTTTTCCGGACGCGCTTTTTTATCTCTTTTAGTTTCTCTTAACAGGATTATCCTTCAGAGATTGCTCCGCTCGGGCAAACCTGAGCGCAGCTGCCGCAGCTGATGCAAGTATCAGGATCGATGTGATAGATATCTCCGGCGCTGATTGCCTCTACGGGGCAAACCGGTTCGCATGTTCCGCATGCTACGCAGTTGTCATCAATAACGTATGCCATAATTCTTTGAGTTTTTTTATTGGTTTTATGTCACAAAATTAGATGTTAAATTCCATTTGCACAAATCTTATCCGTATTTTTGCTTAATTTAGAATGTGTCTAAATAAGAATAAACATTATTCTCAAACAGCTCAGCAACTTAGCTTCTATTTAATCCTTTATAATCATTCACCGGTTTAAGACCTTAACCGCGCACTTTACGCCTGTAATCGCTCGGACTCTCTCCGGTTAGATTCTTATAATACTTTCCGAAAAACGACTGGTTTGCAAAGTGCAGCCTGTCGGAAATCTCCTGAATTGTCAGGGGTGAGACCCGTAGCAATTGCTTCGCTTCCATTATAACAAAATCATCAATCCATTCCCGCGCTGTCTTGCTGCTGACCTCCTTGACTGTGGTCGTAAGGTGCTTGGGGGTCACACACAATTCCTCTGCGTAATACTGCACCGTGCGACATGTCATGAAGTTAGCACTCACAAGCTTCAGAAACTTCGACATTATCTCATCCTTGCGTGTCGACCCCTCCTTTCGGATTGAGGTTGCCTTATGACGTAACCCCAGAATCTCATACAGAATGTTTTGCATAAGAGATAATGCCTTCTGCTTCCTTAAAATTCCGTCTCTCTCTGCCAGTTGACGTTTCATTATCGACATCAGGTCGCTTAGCATCTCATATTCCTCAGAATTAAGATTCAACACCGACTGCTCAACATGATTGATAAGCAATGGCAGTAGATCGCGAATCTTTGGAAACAAGGTCTCTACTATATTATGACTGCACATCATTACGGTGCCACATCCGTCATTACTTGTCGAAAAACCTGATATATAGTCCTTGGGAGTCAGGACAAGAAGTGAACCCGGACTTAAATCATATCGCTGAAGATTGACATCGACATACCCCTCGACCCGCTTTATCAATACTATTACAAGGGCATCAAAACGTATGGGAAATTCAGGATGAATGTCACACATTTCTGTGTCTATGACCAATATCTCATCTCCACTTTCTCCGCTGTTGATTTTGCACACAACGTCCTCAAGCCTCACAAGATTATCTCCATGAAATCTGATATCTTCCATAATCTCACCTCGCTTTTCCAATTCTCGACACCTTTCGCAAAATCATTCTCGGCACAAACAGAAGATGCATCCCGACTGTCGGAATAACACCGTAATGCCTCTTCATTATCTCAAATCTTTCGCGAAGGCTCTTTAACTTATTGTTATCTGTCAATCCGTCGCTCAGATAATCAATCGTGACGCGATGCAGGTTTACACATTTATCCGGGCTTGTGGACGAAATACATTTCACTTCCCAATCATAATCTGCCGAAAATCTGTAGCTCAAATCATAATCAGGAGCAAGAGCCCTTCTCACCATAAACGCCTGATGACACACAAGCATTCCGCGCTTAAACGAACCGCGTGTCAGCCTCTCAGGAACCGACAGATGACGCGGTGAAATAAACCGCCGCTCACTGTCTACAATATCTGTATCACCGTAAATTATGTCGGGATTCTTCTCCGCAGCCTTCAAATATGCTGCAAGTGAAACGTCAGAATGAAACGTATCGCCTGCATTCAAAAACAACACATATTTCCCACGGGCAAGGTGAAGACCCTTATTCATGGCATCATATAATCCCTTGTCTTTCTCACTGACGATCCTGACATCTTCTCTTCCTTCCCTCCGGGCTATCTCCAGAGTCTTGTCTTTCGACGCTCCGTCTACTATAAGATGCTCTACCCCGGATTCCATTCCCCCGGTTAATTTCTGTTTTTTAACTGATGCAACCGTAACACCTATTTCTTTTTCGGCATTATATGTTATCGTTACGATACTGACCAACTTCTCCTCCATACTCCTGAATGATTCTCTCCGATTGAAAAAATTTTTTACATCAAACGGAAGAGAGATAAATAATAACTGTCGTTTTAATCGAATACAGAATATATACCCACAAAGATAAATACATTTTAATTACAATCCAAATTCATTAATTTATTAATTTTGCACAAGGAAAATCTATATCAGAAATCTTACACACTCATACAAATATGAAAAACGGAATAGCTCTTATCACCGGCGCCACAAGCGGAATCGGTGAAGCATGTGCCGACAAATTCTTTAATGCCGGCTATTCTCTTATCCTCACAGGGCGTAATCAGAAACGTCTTGATGAACTGAAAGAAAAATATAATGCCCTTACTCTCTGCTTCGATGTGCGCGACCGTGAAGCAACTCAGAAAGCTCTTGCCTCTATCCCTGCGGAGATGTCAGCAATCGACGTCTTAATCAACAACGCCGGTCTCGCTCTCGGACTCGAACCCGAATTTGAAGGTGATTATGAGGATTGGGACACAATGCTCGACACAAATATCAAAGGTCTGCTCACCGTCACACGCACCATCGTGCCGGGAATGATCAGCCGTAACCACGGACACATCATTAACATTGGCTCCGTCGCAGGCGATGCAGCCTACGCCAACGGCGCTGTCTATTGCGCCTCAAAAGCCGCTGTCAAAACTCTCACCGACGGTCTGCGAATCGACGTGGCAGCATCCGAAGTCCGTGTGACACTCCTTAAACCCGGTCTCGTAGAAACTAACTTCTCACGCGTCAGATTCCACGGCGACAACGAACGTGCCGACAACGTCTATAAAGGCATCACTCCCCTCACAGGTGCAGATATTGCCGATGCTGCTCTTTATGCCGCTCAAGCTCCAGCTCACGTTCAGATTGCCGAAATGCTAATCCTCGCCACACACCAGGCCAACGGCTCGACAATCGTTCGCAAATAAGACATATTTAAACAGTTAACGAAGTCATAAAAACGAGAGGCTGTCTAACAACCAAAGTTAGGCAGTCTCTATTTTATACATAAATTCGGAAGATTCAGGCTGCATTTGCCACTTCCGAGATATACTTTGGGTAAAAGCTTAAATGAGGGTTCG
>JAAVFW010000018.1 GCA_014800535.1 Bacteroidales bacterium | reverse complement strand
CTATTGGATAAAGTTTGGTTTTATCGTAGTTCTTCGGACAACGAAGCCGGAAATGTCCGGTTGGGAATGGTTTCTTTTGTCTGCCCATATTTACTTGTCTTTACTTGTCAATACTCACTAAGGTCAGAATATGATGCAAATATACGCTATAATAGACAAGTAAACAAATTTTCCACGGACTAATTGGCTGAAAATAGGCAAGTTTATTTTGCAGTAAAAGGACAGAAAAAGCGATTGACAAGTTTATTACGTTGCTTGTCAATCGCTTGTATTTTAATTATTTAAGGCGTGGATTGCGCCTAATTTCCTATCAATACTCCTCTTCGTTGAAGAAGAAGTCGTCTTTGGAGGGATAGTCGGGCCAGATGTCTTCGATTGATTCGTAGGTCTCGCCTTCGTCTTCGATTTCGCGGAGGTTTTCGATTACTTCTGATGGAACTCCGCTACGCTGTGCGTAATCGATGAGCTCTTCTTTTGTTGCAGGCCAGGGTGCATCTTCAAGTTTTGATGCAAGTTCAAGTGTCCAGTACATATAGTTGTTTCCTTTCTATTTTATTGTTATGGATTTCGTGTTTTTCTAAGTTTTATTTGCCGGGTTGTCTCCAGGTTACTTCTTCTATGCCGGTCAGAAAGTTATAGTAGCGGGCAAGGATAAAAAGGTAGTCTGAGAGTCGGTTGAAGTATCTGATGACAAGTGGTGAGACAAATTCTTCAGCGGCAAGCGTAAGAATACGTCGCTCTGCACGTCGGCACACTGTGCGTGCCACATGGGTGTGGGCGGCAATCTCCGAGCCTCCGGGAAGTACGAAACTTCTGATTGTCGGAACTCTTTCGTCGAGAGCGTCAATCCAACCTTCAAGTCGGGTGATGTCGGTTTCTGTAAGTCCGTAGACAGCTTGGTTGGTCTCATCCGATGATGAGGTGTCAGACGAATCTGTGGCAAGGTAACATCCGATGTTAAAGAGTTCGTTCTGAATTTCAGCCAATTGTCCTTTAGTTTCGGAATCACACTGAGTGCTGGCATGGATAATGCCTAAGAATGAAGAAAATTCATCTACGGTGCCGTAGGCTTCAAGTCGTGGACTATTTTTGGCGATACGTTGTCCGCCAACGAGCGAGGTCTGTCCTTGGTCTCCGGTGCCGGTGTAAAGTAAGCTTTTTTTCATGTGTCGTTATCTTAACAGCTCCAATGGGTGAGTCTGAAGACTCTGTGAGTTGGTAAACCTCAAAAATGTAACACTTGTTTCTATAAATTGTTTCATGATAATGCTTAATTCGTCAAAAAAAACTAAATTTGCGGTTAGTAATTTCCGCTAATATTCATGACAGAGAATAATCAATATATAGTATCCGCCCGAAAATATCGCCCTGCCACCTTCAGAAGTGTTGTCGGACAGCTCACTCTGACCAACACTTTGAAGAATGCAATCTCTACGGATCGTCTGGCTCAGGCTTATCTGTTCTGCGGTCCGCGCGGAGTCGGCAAGACTTCATGTGCGCGTATTTTCGCTAAGACAATCAACTGCACCAACCGCACGCCTGACGGAGAGGCCTGTGGCGAATGTGAGTCTTGTCGTGCCATCGAGCGAGGCAATTCATTCAATATCATCGAGCTTGATGCCGCCTCAAACAATGGTGTCGATGAGATTCGCAACCTCACCGAGCAGGTTAACATGCCCCCTCAGACGGGCAAATACAGGGTTTTCATTATCGACGAAGTCCACATGTTGTCCACTCAGGCATTCAATGCGTTTCTGAAGACACTTGAGGAGCCCCCCCGGTATGCAGTGTTCATACTCGCCACGACTGAGAAGCATAAGGTGATACCTACAATTCTGAGTCGATGTCAGATTTATGACTTCAAGCGTATCACCATCCAGGACATGGTTGAGCATCTTGAATATGTTGCATCGCAGGAGGGGATTACAGCCGAGCGGAGTGCCCTTGAGGTGATTGCCAGAAAGGCGGACGGTGCCATGCGTGACGCCTTGTCGATTTTCGACCAGGTCGCCGCCTCATCAAGAGGAAATATCACATATCAATCGACTATTGAGAATCTCAATGTGCTGGATTATGAATACTATTTCCGGCTAATTGATTCATTCCGCGAAGGCGACGCCCAGAAAGCACTGCTGATTTATAATGAGATACGCCGCAAAGGTTTTGACTCATTATTCTTCATCAACGGTCTTGCCTCGCATGTTCGCAACCTTATGATGGGAGCCGATAAACGCACATCCGCGCTTATCGAAGCAGCCGACGACATGATTGTCAGATATAATGAGCAGGCAGTCTCGCTTCCATTACAATGGTATTATACCGCCATGAGGCTTCTTTCCGATTGCGACCTGAACTATCGCACCGCCACCGACAAGCAGTTGCTTGTCGAGTTGACCCTGATACGTCTGTCGCAGCTTCTGAAACCCGTAGAACCCCCTTTTGACAGAGCGGATTATCTCCCGCCACTGGGTAATCCGTTTAAGCAGCCAACGAAAGTGGCGTCGCCGGCCCCTGTCTCGCCGGCTCCATCAGCTCAGAACGCTACCACCGGACCGCACCCCTCAGACGTTAAGGAAGAGAAGGCACCAAACGCTGAGAAGCTTTCAGTCCAAGAAAGCAAGAACTCGACCGGTGCCGCCCCCGTGCGTCAGAGAACCAAACATCATCCCGGCTTAAACTCCGGCTTTTCGATTTCCGAGGCAGCCGCAACGACAACGGTTGAGAATCACAATCCGGCTGAGAGAAAGGACAGAGCTTTCACCGACGAAGAGCTGATTGAAGTCTGGAATGAGTTTGCCACCATAAACAAAGACTCGCTCACATTGTCGGCAGCCATGCAATCCTCACGCCCTGTCAGAGAAGACGGAGCGACGTTTAAAGTGCTTGTCAGTCATCCTGCCGAACAGCAGGCATTTCAGGCGTCAATGAGAGACATCCTTGAATTTGTGCGCGGGAAACTGGGAAATGACCTTATCTCGTTTAACGTGCATATCGACGAAACCCGTCAGGGCGAGAAGAAACTCACCTCACATGAATTTCTTAAGAAGGTCGTGGCCGAAAACCCGCTGATTGCCGAACTCCTTAAGAATATTGACGCGGAAATGGCATAGCCGGTAATTGTTAAAATATGTTAAGAGATATTAAAATTTACTAATTTTGACGATTGGAAAGAAATTTCTTGGTAAAGAAGAGTGGATAATGATAAATCTTTATTATCTTTGCAAAAGTATTCCGGAGGGGACGATAAGTCTCCTCCCTCTTTTTTGCATAAACACTATCGGGGGAGATGCGTAAGAAGTGACTCCGATACGATAGAAAAGGTGTTTCAATTATGATAGATAAGAAAGCATTGGAAGACTTCATTGTCAGCGATTTGTCCGGCACGGATTATTTTCTTGTAGATTTGGCAATCAGCGCAAACAATGAGATAGCGGTGACGATTGATTGCACCGGGAACGCCGATCTTGAGAAATGTATCGAACTCACACGGGCCATCGAAGGAGCTTTCTCGCGCGACGACGAGGATTATGAGCTTGAGGTCGGCACAGCCGGACTGACCACTCCCTTCAAGGTGCGCGGTCAATATGAAAAGAATATCGGCAACGACGTAGAGGTCTTGACCTCCGACGGAAAGAAACTTCGCGGGGTGCTCAAAAACGTTGACGAAGAAACCTTTACGGTGGTGTCGACAGAGAAGGTGAAGAAAGAGGGTGAGAAGCGTCCTGTGCTTCAGGAAGTTGAACACACCTTCCCCTACGACGGGGTTAAACGGGTTGTTTACGACCTCAAATTCTGACCCCCCTCCTTTCGGGTCGCAAATCACACGCGCGGCAGGGTGAAGAAGAAATGAAAAAAAACTCACCTCCGGGAGTGTGAGAAACAAAAACAAGAAGTAAAAAAATAAAAAAATACACATCCCAAATATGGCAAAGAAAGCTGAAACCGTCAATATGGTCGACCGTTTTGACGAGTTTAAGGAATTGAAGAATATCGACAAAACAACCATGATCAGTGTCCTGGAAGAATCCTTCCGCAATGTTATTGCAAAGATGTTTGGCACTGACCAGAACTTCGACGTCATCATGAACCCCGACAAAGGCGACTGTGAGATTTATCAGAATCTGACGGTAGTGCCCGACGGAGAGGTTGAAGATGATGTGAAAGAAATCAGCCTTACCGACGCGCTTGAGATTGACCCTGAATGTGAGGTAGGCGAGGAAGTTGCTAAACAGATATTCTTCGAGAAATTCGGACGTCGTGCCATTTTGAACCTTCGCCAGACACTCCAGTCGAAGATTCTCGACCTTCAGAAAGAAGCAATCTATTCTAAATTCAAAGAAGTTGAAGGAGAGATTATCAGCGGAGAGGTGCATCAGATATGGAAAAAAGAGATGCTTCTCATCGACGAAGATCAGAATGAGCTGATCATGCCGAAAGAAGAGCAGATTCCCGGCGACTTCTTCCATAAAGGAGATGTGGTTAAAGCAATTGTCAAACGAGTTGACAATCCTCAGAACAATCCCAAAGTGATTGTATCGCGCACAGACGAAAGATTCCTGCGCCGACTTTTCGAGCAGGAAGTGCCGGAGATTCACGACGGTCTTATAACAATCAAGCAGGTGGCACGTGTGCCCGGCGAGAGAGCGAAAATTGCAGTCGAGAGTTACGACGACCGTATCGACCCCGTTGGCGCATGTGTCGGCATCAAGGGAAGTCGAATCCACGGAATTGTCAGAGAACTTAGAAACGAGAACATTGATGTAATCAACTACACCTCGAATCCGCAGCTCTTCATTCAGAGAGCCTTGTCGCCGGCAAAGATCACATCAATCCGTCTGAATGAAGAAGAGAAGAAAGCGGAAGTCTTCCTTCACCCCAACGAGGTTTCGCTGGCAATCGGCAAAGGGGGTCTCAACATCCGTCTCGCCACAATGCTGACAGGTTACACCATCGACGTTTACCGCGACATTGAAGAGGATGAAGAGGATATCTATCTTGACGAATTCCGCGATGAGATTGACGGATGGGTGATTGAAGCACTGAAAGATCTCGGACTCGGCACAGCCAAAGCAGTGTTGAACGCACCGCAGGAGATTCTTGATCAGGCCGACCTTGAAGACGACACAATCGCACATGTAATGGAAGTTCTTCGTGCAGAGTTCGAAGACTGATAAAGATGACCGAAAAACGAAGTGAGGAGATAAAAATAATATATGCGGACAAAAATAAGCAAAGTAGCGAAAGATCTTAACGTTGGAGTCAGCACAGCAGCCGAGTTCCTTCGTAAACATAAAATAGAGGTAGACAATAATCCCAACACACGTATCGACGACGAAGCCGTTGAGCTTCTGAAACGTGAGTTTAACAAAGATAAGGATCTGAAAGCACACACAGATCAGATCCGCGAGCAGCGTCACGCCAGTCGTGAGGCTGCCAAAGCAGTGCGTGCCGAAGCAACCGAAACAAAACCTGCATCGGTCTCTCCAAGCGTGGGCATCCGTATTGTGGGCAAGATGGAACTTGACAAAAATGGTAATCCGGTAGCCGGTGCCTCTAAAGCAGCTCTGGCCGAGAAAGAACCATCGGCCGAGAAGGTGACTGAAAACAACGAAAAGACACTCCCTGCCGATAAAGTAACAGCCGAGGTCAAACCGGCTGAAAAACCTGTTTCCGCTGCTCCTGATAAAAAAGATGCACCCGTAAAGGAACCGGTTGCAGAGAAAGTTCAGGAAAAGGAAGCTCCTCGCACTTCAGAACCCAAAGAACAGAAAACTACAAAATCTGAAAATAAGAACAATGCCGCCATTCATCCCGCATCTGTCGCACCTCGCAAAGATGACGGCGACAAGAAAGTGGAATCAAATTCCGGGGATGAAAAGAACAATGTTATGAAAACATCAGAAAACGCAGGAAAAGCCGAAACCTCTAAGGAAGAATCATCAGAAAACAAGCTGTTCCGCTATCGTCCCGATGAGCTTCAACAGCAGCCTCAGGTTAAGGTGGTGGGTACCATAGACCTTGCCACACTCAATCAGAGCACACGTCCCAAACGCAAGAGCAAGGATGAGCGCAAACGCGAGCGCATCGACAAGATCCGAAACAATGCGGCAGCAGGAGGGGGTGCAGCTTCAGCCGGAGCTTCACGCCAGCGTCGCCAGCGCATCGGTAAGGAAAAAGTTGATGTCGAAAAAGTTGGATCTGCCAACAACTTCCCCTCATCGCAAAACGGTGGTAAGGGAGGTAATGGCGGCAACAGAAACGACAACCGCAACCAGCGTAATCAGCAGAACGGTGGCGCCAATCGTGGCGGCAATAAAAACGACAACCGCAATAATGACAGACGTCGCGGCAACAAACCCGAAGTCAGCAGCGAAGACGTTCAGAAGCAAGTTAAGGAAACACTCGCACGCCTGCAAAACAAACAGACTAAGAAGTCGGTGAAATGGCGTAAGGAGAAACGCGAAGAAATCCACAACCGCGAGATGGCTGCTGCTGAACGCGAGGCGGCAGAAAGCAAGATTCTGAAGCTCACCGAGTTTGTGACAGCCAACGACCTGGCGCAGATGATGGAGATTCCCGTCAACAACGTCATCGCAACATGTATGAATCTTGGTGTGATGGTTTCAATCAACCAGCGCCTTGATGCTGAAACAATCAATATTGTTGCCGAAGAGTTCGGCTTCTCAACCGAATATGTCAGCGCAGAAGTGTCGGAAGCGATCGCCACAGAAGAGGATGCAGAAGAAGATCTCAAGCCCCGCTCACCGATTGTTACCGTCATGGGTCATGTCGACCACGGTAAGACATCACTTCTCGACTATATCCGCAAGGCAAACGTAATTGCAGGTGAGGCCGGAGGAATCACACAGCACATCGGTGCCTACAATGTCAAGCTACACGACGGTCGCCACATCACATTCCTTGACACTCCGGGTCACGAGGCGTTTACGGCAATGCGTGCGCGTGGTGCCAAAGTGACCGACCTTGCCATCATCATCGTGGCAGCCGACGACGATGTGATGCCTCAGACAATCGAAGCAATCAACCATGCCTCAGCGGCAGGTGTGCCGATTGTGTTTGCCATCAACAAGATTGACAAACCCACAGCCAATCCCGACAAGATTAAAGAAGCACTCGCCAACATGAACTATCTCGTGGAAGAGTGGGGCGGTAAATATCAGAGTCAGGACATCTCAGCCAAGAAAGGTATCGGTGTTGAAGAGCTGATGGAAAAAGTGCTTCTCGAAGCGGAAATGCTCGACCTCAAAGCAAATCCCGATCGTCTTGCCGTTGGTTCAGTGATTGAATCGTCGCTCGACAAAGGTCGCGGTTATGTTGCTACCGTACTGGTGCAGAACGGCACACTCCGTGTGGGAGACGTGATTCTTGCCGGCACACACTACGGCAAGATTAAAGCAATGTTTAACGAGCGTAACCAGCGTGTCAAAGAAGCCGGCCCTGCAACTCCGGTTCTGATTCTCGGTCTCAATGGAGCGCCGACAGCAGGCGACACGTTCAATGTGCTCGAAACAGAGCAGGAAGCTCGCGAAATCGCATCCAAGCGAGAGCAACTTCAGCGCGAATTGGGCTTGCGCACCAAGAAACGTCCCGGTCTTGAAGAGCTCGGACGCCGTCGTGCGCTCAACGACTTCCATGAGCTTAACCTTGTTGTTAAAGGCGACGTCGACGGTTCAATCGAAGCCTTGTCTGACTCACTCATCAAGCTTTCCACACCTGAAGTTCAGGTCAATGTGCTTCACAAAGGTGTTGGAGCCATTTCCGAAAGCGATGTCACCCTTGCAGCAGCTTCTGATGCCATCATCATCGGTTTCCAGGTGCGTCCCTCCGGAGCCGCTCGAAAAGAGGCTGAGAAAGAAGGTGTTGAAATCCGTCTTTACTCCGTCATCTACAAAGCGATTGAAGAGGTTAAGGATGCAATGGAAGGTATGCTTGCACCGGAAATCAAGGAAGAGATTACCGGCACAGCCGAAGTGCTCCAGACTTATCATATCTCGAAAGTGGGTACGATTGCAGGTGCTATCGTGCGCGACGGCAAGATTAAACGCTCCAACAAGGTGCGCGTAATCCGCGACGGCATTGTGATTTACACCGGTGAACTCGGCTCACTGAAACGATTCAAAGACGATGTCAAGGAAGTTGTCTCCGGTTATGACTGCGGTCTCTCAGTGCAGGGTTACAACGACATCCGCGAAGGCGATATGATTGAAGGATTTGAAGAAGTTGAAGTAAAGAAAACTCTCTAAAGAATCATAAACATATTGAGGGTGAGTCAAAATTAAGATTTTGACTCGCCCTTTTTAAATTATCTAAGAATGGACTCGGAAAGAATGGTTCATGTAAATGTCGGTTCAAACAAAGGAAACAGTCGGCTTAACCTGTCGCGTGCCATGAGAGGGATAGGAGAGGTGTTCGGACCTTACGAAATCTCTCATGTAGTCACTTCACCCCCCTGGGGATTCAAATCCAACCGTAACTTCCTCAACATGGGGATTCAATTCCTCTCATCGTTGCCGGCAGAAGAGATTCTTGACAAATTGCTTAAGATTCAGCAAGACATTTCCCCCTCCTCCCACCGCACACCGTCAGGCGGTTATGCCGACCGTGAAATTGACATCGACATCGTTGCAATCGCCGACGAAGTGATTGAAACGGAAAAACTCAAAGTGCCCCATCCGCATCTTGCAGAAAGACGATTTTTTCTTGAACCGCTTGAAGAGCTTGCACCCTCCTGGCAACATCCCCTCACCGGTGAGACGGCTGCTGAAATGTTAAGTAAGTTAGGTGACTGATATTAAGATATGAAGGATAAATGGGAAGACGTGCGTAGTGAACTCCGTCGTGCGGTCGAGAAGGGTGATTTTCGCCGTCGTGCGGAAATTGCACGACGCATCGAACTCGATAACTGGACTGCCGAAACACAGTTTTGCGGTCGATGTGGCTCACCGATGAAGTGTGCCACTGAAATAAGCCGTGTCTGCACATCATGCGGTCATGAAATTTTTCCGCAACTGTCGCCGGCGGTTGTAGTGCTTGTGAAACGTGGAGAAGAAGCGTTGCTCGTGCATAACAGGAAATTCAGGAACAACAACCATGCTCTTGTTGCCGGATTCGTCGAAACAGGTGAGAGTGCCGAAGATTGTGTCAGACGAGAGGTGAAAGAGGAGACATCGCTCGAAATAAAAAACGTAAGATATATTGAATCAGAAAGCTGGCCATTTCCCGGACAGCTCATGATGGGTTTCACTGCCGAATATGCCGGGGGTGAAATATCGTTTGCCGACGGTGAACTTGATTGCGGCGGATTCTTCAGCAGAGAGGATATGCCGCCGGTTCCTGATGTCGCCTCATTGAGCGGCCGAATTATTGAAGCGTGGAGGAAAGGAATCTTATGACAACCCCTAAGCTCGACATTCTTATATCGACCTACGGAGAGGAGGGATTGGCCCGCATAGCAGACCACAAGCATCCTCGCATGGAGGGCGTGAGATATATAGTCGCCGCTCAAGGTTTGCCGGAGAACTATCTTCTGCCTGACCGGCTCAAGGAATCAGACTTCAAGGTTGTTGAATCGCCGGGTAAAGGATTATCGCGCAACAGGAATTTCTCATTATCGCTTGCCGAGGCTCCGTTGGCAATGATAGCCGACGATGACCTGGATTTTGAACCACGCTACTTCAATGCCATATTTAAGGCCTATAACGATAATCCGGCGGCTGATGCCATATTCTTCACCTACGAATCGGCTGATTATCCGAAAAATTACCCCTCTCACTCTTATGATTTTTCCGATGGGATACCAAAAGGTTATTTTGTGACATCGTTTGAAATAACGTTTCGCACACAAAAGATAAAAGGTAACTACCGGTTTGATGAAAAATTCGGAATCGGCTCGCGATTCCCAAGCGGAGAGGAAGACTTGTTTGTCGATTCGCTACGTCGCGGAGGGTTGACACTCCGCTTTGAATCGGCACCCATAGCCCGTCATGATGGCTCCACGACCTCCGACCGGGTTATGAACTCACCGTCTTTCATCCGCACCCGGGGGGCTGTGATACGGCGTATTCATCCCAAGACGTGGGTTTTGAGGATGTTCCCGCATGCTCTGCGACATGTCAAAGCTAATTCTTCGGCATGTTCCGTCAGAGGATTCCTCAGCTATCTGAGGTATTGGCTTGAAGGAGGGTTTGATAAGTTTTGATAATTTAAGAGAAGAAAAAATTAGATTTTTTATGAACCATTCCCTTGCATCAGACGTTTTACTTATGAAAACAAGATAAGATAATCGTTTCATGATGTTAGGTTAGTTCAATAAAACAATACTGTGAAAAACATGTGACGCAGGCCGCTTGAGAAAGTGGCCTGCGCCGCGTATAGACGGTTATGTTTTTTCGCCCGAAACCCTTATTTACATCAAATGCTAAATTACGCCTGACAGACCATAAAAAATATTTTTGATATTTTAAAAAAAATAATTAAATTCGCGCGCTGAATAAATAAGGTATTTTTTAGCCACTGATATTGTGGCATACAGGTAAAAATTAGCGATGAAAAATAACGTAAATAAAGAAGCTACGCCGATGCAGAAAGCCGGCAGATATTTATATTGGATTTTGTTGGTTCTGATGTTTGTGCCGTTTAAGGCAATGACCGGCACAGAAATCATATCAGCGCCCATCGCGCTTTTTGTGGGACTTGTGTTTGCATTTACATTCGGCATCCCATTTCCGAAATTCAACAAGAAGCTCTCGAAATATCTTCTTCAGGCCTCTGTGGTCGGATTAGGATTCGGAATGAATCTTGAGAAGTCACTTCAATCAGGAGCCGACGGCATGTTATTCACCATTGTCTCTGTCATCGGAGTGATGATTATCGGAATCCTGCTCGGAAAATATATGCGCATCGACGGAAAAACATCCTATCTCATCTCGTCTGGCACAGCCATTTGCGGCGGTAGTGCAATTGCAGCTGTCGGAGGGGTCATGAAAGCCAACGAAAACGAAATGGCTGTTTCTCTCGGAGTTATCTTCATCCTCAATGCCATAGCCCTGTTTATTTTCCCCCCATTGGGTCACTTCTTCGGACTGAGCCAGGCTCAGTTCGGCACATGGGCTGCCATCGCCATTCACGACACCAGCTCGGTTGTCGGAGCCGGAGCAGCCTACGGAGCAGAAGCCTGTGAACTGGCAACACTTATCAAATGTACACGAGCTCTGTGGATTATTCCCCTCGCATTCTTCACAATGTGGTATTATCGCAATGATAAATCCGGAGAAGGGAAAGCAAAAATCTCCATCCCCTGGTTTATTCTCCTGTTTGTGGTTGCAATGATAATCAACACTTACACTCCGCAATCAATCATGCCCGTTATGGGAGGGATCTACAACACTCTGGTTGTAATCGCCAAGCAATGTCTGATTGCAGTCTTGTTTGCAATCGGAGCGTCATTAAGCCTTAAGGTGATACGCCAGGTCGGTGTCAAACCTCTGATTCAGGCTCTCACACTCTGGATGGTTATCGGTGCCGGAAGCCTGTTCGTCATCATGTATTTCAACGTCTGAGCATAAATCTCCCTCCTCCCTAATAACTAATAGTTAGTTAATAACTAATAACTACTACTTATAACTTATCTCTCCCTCCCTTATCTGACTTTAATAAAAACACAAATGGCAAACTCAGTATTGTTTAAAAGCGTCAATCAGAGAACTCTCGTGATGGGCTTCTCTACTGTGCTCTTCGGAACTGCGGCAGCCACTGTTGTCGGAAACGAGGAATTTCTTCCCGCCTTCCTTTGTGTTCTGTTCGCCTTGTTTTTTCAGATGGCATTTAATCTGCGCCATCGTTATCATGACTTTATCTACGGCTTCGGCGAATCGGTCAACGATGAGCTTGAGCAGAATAACTCATCGAATATCCCGACAAGAGTCGTGTTGCGGGAAGGGTCAACCGCCTCGTTTATCGTAGCCCTTACAATAGGCCTCGGCATTCTCTCGTTTGCCGGTTGGTGGGTGTTAGTGCTCGGACTGCTGTTAGGACTCCTTGCCTGGATTAATTATCTGGGTTCACACCAGCTGACACGCACACCTTTCGGACTTCTTGTTACATTTCTTCTCTTTGGTCCGGTCGGAGTTATCGGCACCATGATGGTGCAGATTATGAGTGGATTCAACAACGGAAGTGTGTCAATTCATCACATAACGCTTTATGAAGTTCTCCCTTCGTTTTTCTTCGGAGTCATTGCCGGACTGATGGCCGTTAACTGCCACCTGGCGTTCAGCGCGGAGACCGTTGAAAACGACACCCTCAACGGGAAAAAGACCTTTACGGTTAAGTATGGCGAGATAGGCGCGGAGATGCTTTATATCCTTGATGGAATCCTCATCCTGACACTGTTTATTGTGATGCAGCTCATCGGTGAGCTTGCTCACAGATGGTTTGTGCTGATTGTCCCCATCATTGTTTCCCTATCTTACTTTGTGATTTGGAAAAAGGTTCATGGAAAGATAGGGCTGAAAGGGTATAGGCTTCTGGAAAACTACACATTGGGAGCTATGCTCGTCACAGCAATATGGGTTCTGTTATTCTATGTGATTTTCGGAGTGCCCGACAAATCTGACGTGCTTTATTTCGGCTATCATTTCGCGCTTATCTGATTGCCACTTTTACAGACTCGCCGTTTACCCTCCGGATTATGTAGATTCCTGCAGGAAGGTTATCTGTTGTGTCAGCCACTCTGATTCCGCTGAGTGTGAACACCCCTTCGGCAGGCGTTGAATCTGAAACGACAACCGGCTGAATATCGGAGAAATCAAAAGCTTCTATTTTTGAGAAATTGCTCCAAGGGTTTGTTTCACGGAAAAGATTGACAGACTCCTCCTTCACAAACAAGGTTGCATTTGCATAGATTGTCTTGCCGAAGACGGAATATTTCCCGTCAATTGGAATTTCAGCCTCGTAATAAATTGAAGTCAGATTAGAGCAGCTGGAAAAAGCGTATTCATCGAGTGTTGCTATCTCTTTGGGGATTGTGATTGAGGTGAGCCCTACGCAATTGCGAAATGTATAGAGACCGATAGAGCTGACAGTAGCCGGCATCTCAACTGAGATAAGTCCGCGGCAATTACTGAAAGAATAACCGTTGATAGTGGTCACAGATTCCGGTAATACGACAGATGTAAGTTCCTTGCATCCATAGAAAGCATATTTGGGAATTGAGGTTACATTCTCCCCGAAGCTAACCTCCTTGATAGTTTCCGGAAAAGTCGTAACGTCACCTCCACCACACTTCTCGCAATCGATGGCGTTGAAAACGACAGATTCAAAATCAGGACAACCATGGAGAATCCCCTTGCCGATTGATGTGATCGCTTCCGGAATAACCATTGATCTCAGACCGGTGCAACCTGAGAAAACGAAGTTGCCGATCGTTGTGACTGAGTTTGGAATTGTCAGCGACGACAACCCGGAGCATCCAAGAAAAGCATAATCATTGATTGCAACGACCGATTCTGGAAGCTCTATTGATGAAAGGTTAGAGCACCCTGAAAAGATATATTGGGGAATCATCGTCACATCCTCACCGAAAATGACATTGCTGAGGGTCTCCGGTAAAGCCGGCATATCACCATCGCCGAACTGTTGGCACTGTAATGGATTGAAGTAAAGGGTTTCAACACCTGAGCAACCGGCAAATGCCGAGCCGCCCACAGTTGTTACCCCTGACGGAATTGTGAGTGATGAGAGCGATGCGCATCCCTCGAAAGCTGACTCACCTATGGTGACGACAGATTCAGGAATCGTGAGAGATGAAAGAGAGCTGCAATTCCGGAATGTATAGTTGCTTATTGAAGAGAGAGACGCCGGGATTACAATTGATTCAAGCGAGCTGCACCCGTCAAAGGCAGACTCTCCGATCGAAGTGATTGTTTGCGGAAGGAGCATTGCCGACAGATTTTCGCAATTATGAAATGCTAACTCACCGATTGAGCGGATAGAGCTTGGCAGGGTAATGGAAGTCAGATTTGTGCAGTTGGAAAAAGCACCTGCATCAATGGTTTCAACGCCCTCCGGAAGAGCGACGGTTGACAGTTTGCTGCAATTGAAGAAAGCATATCTGCCGATTGAGGTTACAGGATTGTCGTCAGAGTCATCATTATCGGCAGTCGGGGTGGAAGATTTTCCTGAAGAAACCGCAGTCAGATTGATGCAGTTAAGGAAGGCTGTGTCGCCAATTGAAGTCTTAGCTCCGGCAAAAGTAATGGTTGTCAGTGTCTTACAATCCATGAAAGCCGAAATTCCGATTGAAATGACAGATTCCGGAATCTCAATTGAAGAGATGGCTGCACAATTCTCGAAAGCCCCATATCCAATTGTTTTAACAGCGTTTCCGAACGAGATGGAATTTAATTTGCTACATGCCGCAAATGCACCTTTTTGAATGGAAACGAGAGAATCCGGAAACTTGATTGATTGCAGAGAAACACATCCGAGGAAAGAATCTTCACCTATGTCAGTCAGATTATCAGAAAATATGATTGAAGAAAGATTGCTGCAATCAATGAAGGCGGCTCTCCCGATTGAGGTGACTGAGGAGGGGATTGAGAGCGACACCAACTCGTTGCAATTCCTGAAGGAATTATCCTCGATTGAGATGACGGTGTATTCCGTATCGCCGTCGACGGCAACCGACGGAATTTCCAGATTCGGATTTATCGGAGAGGTGAAGCCGGCAACATAACATGTTTTGTCATCTTCACTGTAAACGTCGAAAGTAAGATTCCCAAAAGAAAAGTCTGCGGCCAGTCCGACTGTGACCTGACAGACACTGCACAAAAGCAGCAGGAGTTTAAGTTTCATGGTTGTTAAATAGGATTAAGCCAAGTGAATATGGCGCAAAGATAAGTATTATTTTGTATCTTCACAATGTTACTATGTTTTTTTGTAATTTTGTGATTCAGACCACATCTTATTTGGAATTCCTGATGAATAATCCCTTTGATAACCGCTCTTGCGAAGAGTGCGACGAAAAATTCAGAGAACTTGTCGGCATGATAGAGAATCTACGGCAATCTGACAGAGCCGATGACATTAATTTTTGTCGCGAGCTTGATTCCGGAAAGATGTTGGGAGTGCTGATTGCCGAAGATAATCAAGGGATGCGCCACACGCTCTATGCTTTTTCCGGACAGCTGGGGAGTGGAGGTTTCAACCGCGAAGGGTTTGTGGAGCCGGTGTTTGATTATCTCCGGCCCGATGGCCATTTCAAGCGGAATGAAAAGGAGATTTCGCAATTGAACCGGGAAATTGCGATGCTTGAGCAAGGAGATTTAATTCGTGTTAAAACGGATTATGAGCGTCAGAAGGGTCAAATCGAAAAAGAGGTGTCTGCCTTCAGAGAGAAATGCCGGTTGTCGAAAGCGGAACGGGCAGTCCGCAGAAAAGCACCGGATGTCACAGCTGATGAGCAGGAGAGGATGATTAGGCAAAGTCAATTTGAGAAGGCGGAACTTCGCCGGCTGAAAGCCCGTTTAAACGATACCCTGGAGCCATACGCACTGCGGTATAAGACGCTTCAGACACACATCGAGTCGCTGAAGGAGGAACGACGGCTGAGGTCGGAACGACTTCAGGATTGGTTGTTTACAAATTTCCGGGTTTTGAACGGACGAGGGGAATGGCGAAGTCTGAAAGAAATTTTTGCCGACACTCCATTTAAGATTCCACCTTCGGGTGCGGGCGAATGTTGTGGTCCCAAGCTGATTCAGGCAGCCTACAGGCGAGGTTTACGTCCTGTCCGGATGTCGGAATACTGGTATGGTGCCGCCAAGGGGGGAGAATTGCGAATACATGGCTGCCACTATGCCGCATGTCGGGGGAAATGTCTCCCTGTGTTGACATGGATGCTTGAGGGGTTGGATGTCACACCGCCACTCTCTTTAGAGAATCACTGTGAGAGTAACGAGATGCCGGAGATAATCTATGAAAACGAATGGTTTTGTGTTGTCAGCAAACCGTCGGGAATGTGTTCGGTGGCAGGTAAGACTCAGGCATTATCACTTGAAGAATGGCTCTCACATCATTACGGCGCCGACCGCAACGTAAAAGTGGCTCATCGTCTTGACCGCGACACCTCGGGACTGATGATTGCAACCTTCGGAGCAGACGCTTATCGGATAATGCAATCACTCTTTGCCACAAGAAAAGTTGAAAAGAAGTATATAGCCGTACTGGAAGGGGATTATCGGGAAAAAGATTTGCCCGAAGAGGGGAGGATAGAGATACCGTTGTCGGCGGATATTCTCGACCGCCCACGCCAGAGAGTAGACCATGAAGAGGGGAAAGAAGCTGTCACCGACTACAAATTCATCTCCGTCAGCCACGGCAGGAGTCTTGTTGAATTTTACCCTCACACGGGGCGCACCCATCAGTTGCGCGTTCATTCGGCGGCCGACGAGGGTCTTCGGATGCCGATTGTCGGCGATCTGCTTTACGGCATCAAATCCGACAAAGAGGAAAGACTGCATCTCCATGCTCAGTCGATACGCTTCACATTTCCCATCGACGGAAAGGAATATTCCTTCACCAAAAAATCCGTTATTTGGCAGGGTGAGTATTAATTGCTAAATTTGTGGGATTAATACTTTTGATGATCCGATGCTGCTAAATAAGTTTTTAAAGGGGGATGGAAGAACCGTAAAGGCAAAGAAAAACATACTGGCCTCTTTTTTATTGAAGGGGTTAGACGGCTTGATTTATCTTTTGTTGGTGCCGGTCACACTGGGGTATCTCAATGAATACGAGTATGGTATCTGGCTCACCCTGAACTCTGTCCTGATGTGGATAAATTCCTTTGACATAGGACTTGGCAACGGATTGCGAAACATGCTTGCCATATCGGCGGCAAAAGACAATTGGAGCGAAGGGAAAGCCTACGTCAGCACCACCTTCATCATGCTCTCTGTCCTGATGGGCGGATTCATAGCCATAGGAGGGTTGCTCGAACCCTTTATAAATTGGTATGATATTCTGGGCACATCTCCCGCTAAAGTGCCGCATCTCGGTCAGATAGTCTATGTTTCGTTTGTCGTCTTCTGTCTTAACTTTATCTTCAAATTCATCGGCAACGTCTATCTTGCCATGCAACTCCCGGCAGGCAACAACTTCCTTGTTGTCATGGGTCACTTGCTGTCGCTGGTGATTATCTATCTCCTGACCTGCTTCACCCGTGGAAACCTGTTTTATGTGGCATTGGCCTACACCGGTTCTCCGCTGATTATCTATCTCTTATCCTATCCGGTTACATTCTTTAAGATTTTCCCCCTCCTGCGTCCCTCATTCAAGACTTTTGACAAGAAATATCTGAAGAGTCTTTTTAATGTCGGAATGCAGTTCTTCTTTCTTCAGATTGCCGGTGTCGTGTTGTTCGGCATAACTAATCTGATGATCAGCCATAAGTTCGGACCTGAGAATGTGACACCCTACAACATCGCCTACCGTTTGTTCTCACTCATACCGATGGTCATGTCAATCATCATCAGCCCTATGTGGTCAGCATCGACCGATGCCTACGCACGAGGAGATGTCGACTGGATTAAACGCACCATGCGCACCATCAATAAGCTCATGTTACTTGGATCCGGAGTCTGCCTGCTGATGTTTGCCTGCTCTAAGATTATCTATCGTATATGGGTCGGAAGTGAGGTTATTATCCCCTGGTCGATGTCAGGACTTATGGCAGTGTTCATAATAGTGTTTATCTGGAGCAGTGCCTACTCTCAATTCCTTAATGGCATGGGACGCTTGAAAATCCAGACAATCAATACGATCACGGTCGCACTGCTATTCTATCCGGTTGCCGACGTGCTTGGCGACTGCTTAGGTGTCAATGGATTCATCATCTCACTCATACTTCTTAACCTGTCAGGACTTGTGTTGAACGTGGTGCAATTCAACAAGGTTATTAACCATCGCGACACAGGTATATGGGGAAAATGAAAAGACTTTTTGATAAACTGCGACGCTGGCTGTCAGGACTATCTTTTCGCACCGGAGTAATCGTCCTGCTGATGTGTGTGCCATTCTACATCATCTCCTTCGCACAGATGGCTCTCCCCATATCGGCAGGCGCGAAAGGAGTGCTCTGGGTTATCTTTTTCGGCCTGGCGAAAACAACCCAATACGGCGGTCTGACAATCCTCGGAGCAGAAGGAATCAAACGACTACGCAAAAGATTCTCAGCCAAATCAGCTGATAAAGCGCAATAAGATCGGAGATATAGACTCCGTTCATCAATATTTATCCGCGTGGTCTAAAACAACGGAGAGGCTGTCTAACAAGTTTAGGCAGTCTCTTTTTTCGTTCAGTCAGGCTAAAAAATAAGGCTTTCATGCTGAAATTCAGCGCGAAAGCCTTTGCTATGTCATAGATTTTTAGTAAAT
>JAAVFW010000017.1 GCA_014800535.1 Bacteroidales bacterium | reverse complement strand
GAGGTTTTGCTGCGAGCAGCAACGCTTAGCTGAAGCTAAAGCGGCTTAAACAAAAAGCTCCGCAGCTCAGAAGCTCTGCAGATGAATAAGAGCATCGTCGGAATAATGAGAGGTATGGGAGCGGCGCGGAAGTTTTGCTGCAAGCAGCAACGCTTAGCTGAAGCTAAAGCGGCTTAAACAAAAAGCTCTGTATCTTAGAAGCTCTGCGGATGAATGAGGGCATCGTCGGAATAATAAGAGTTATGGGAGTGGCGCGGAGGTTTTGCTGCGAGCAGCAACGCTTAGCTGAAGCTAAAGCGGCTTAAACAAAAAGCTCTGTGTCTTAGAAGCTCTGCGGATGAATGAGAGCATCGTCGGAATAATGGGAATTATCAGAGTTATGAGATTTATAAGATTTATAAGATTTATAAGAGTTATGGGAATTATAAGATTTATGGGAATGGTGGGGAAAGTGCGCTGAGTTTGACGCGCGTAGAAAATGAAAACGCTCCGCGTTCTGGCGGAGCGACTTAGTTAGGCTGGGATGGTGAGGTTCTTTTTCTAAAATTGGAAATAGATAAATGGTGCTACTTCTTCGGACATAAATTCTATTACGAGTTGTACTACAACCACAAAATAAAGGAGCTTGATAATCCAGGGCCCTTTTATAAATAGTGTCTGCCAGCTGTCAAGCCATCTCTGTGGAATGAAGTGTGCAATTATCAGTGCTGCCATCATACCGCACCACCAAGGACGTGCTTCTATAAATTGAGGAATCTGGAGTGGTTCAAAGTCAACAAAAATATTCTGAATAATTAAAATTGAATCACTGAAAGATGCTGCCCGGAAGAAAACCCATAAGAGGGATACATAGACAAATGTTATTGCCCATGAAATGAAAATGGTTATGAAGTTATTAGGAATTTTGTCAAGTATCGGTTTAAAGGCTTTGTGAATTGCAAGTCCGACACCATGCATAGCACCCCAAAAAATAAATTTCCATGCTGCTCCATGCCAAAGACCGCCAATAAGCATTGTCAGGAAATTATTAAGATATGTACGGAAGGTCCCTTTGCGGTTTCCTCCAAGAGGGATGTAAAGATAGTCTCGAAGCCAAGATGATAACGAGATGTGCCATCTTCTCCAGAATTCAGTAAGATTTCGACTTTGATATGGAGAGTCAAAATTAATGCCGAGGTGGAATCCCATAATCAACGCAATACCTATTGCCATGTCGGAGTAGCCGGAGAAATCGCAATAAATCTGCATGGTATATCCGAGGATACCCATCAGTGTCTGCACACCGGTATATAATGTGGGGTCATTGAAGATTAAGTCGTTATACTGGGCAATATAGTCAGCGATAATAGCTTTCTTCAGGACACCGAGCAATATCAGCCATAGACCACCGTAGATATTCTCTTTTGTAACGGGGTTATTCTTCTTGATCTGAGGGAGGAAATAATCAGCTCTGACAATAGGTCCGGCAACAAGAGCCGGGAAAAAAGAGAGAAAGAACAGATAGTCAAACCATGTTTCTGTCGGTGTAATCTTCTTTTTATAGACATCAACAACATAACTGATTGATTGAAATGTGTAGAATGAGATTCCGACAGGGAGTATAATATCGAGAGGTTGAAAGTTACCTTCGACCATCTGATTCCAGTTCCAAAGGAAAAAGTTAGCATATTTAAAGTAGCCCAGGATTGACAGCGATACACAAATCGAGAGCCACATGAATGTTAGTTTGAGCCACTTATATTTTGCAAAGTATATTCCTTTGGAAATTATCCAATCAAAGAGAGACGTCGCAATCAACATCAGGAAGAATATTCCGCTCGATTTATAATAGAAATATAGTGAAAACAGCACTACAAAGACCACCATCTTTGTCTTACTGTTTTTAAAAATGGCATAAAGCGGAATGAATATAATGAAAAGCACCCAGAAAAGACCACTTGAGAAGAGCATTGGGGCTGTCTTGTCGTAGGTAAGCATATCCAGAATATTATTCCAGATATTATGGATGTTTTCGGGTGTTGTAAAATCTGATAACATGAGTTTTCAGCGCAAATGGAAATAAAGAGTTTATATGGAGAGGAGAAGGGATTTTATTTATTCCAAGCCTTAAGGAAAGTAACGTTAGGATTAACTTTTCCGATAGTATCCGGTGGAATATTCATCAAGATTGGATGAGAAGATTTTGGCATCCAGCGGGCAACAGAATCAATCCAATCGGCTGACGCGTCACGCGTGGGATGGATTCTATCCTTCTTTCGAGCAAGTTTCATACCATTAGTCAGGAAGAAGGACCGAGGTTTGCAATTCTCTTCTATCATGGTATTAATTCCGAAATCTTCTGTCCAATTCGGTGGGCCAATCCAGACGTATGGAATATCTCCAATCTTTTCGAGAATAGTCTTCACATATTTAAGTCGGGAGTTTGGATTTTTCATCGTCAGCTCATTACTTCCGAGAGAGACAAAAATATAAGATGCATCATATTTATTGATGAAGTAATCAAGTGTGTCACAGGAGGCCCATGTCTTCGTATTACTTGAGTCCCAGTTGACAGCATGAAACGTGTGACCGTTCTGTTTCGCGTACTTTGCCAGACGATATGCAAGGTTAAGAGTCATTGAGTCTCCTATAAGCAGAATAGAATGTGCCGCAGAGTCTACTTTCACCTCCTCCTCAACATTTCGGATTGAATCAAGACGAGCCTTCTGCTCTTCAGGGGTAAGCTCGACAAGAGTCCGATCTTTTGTAAGCATCTCTTTGAATGGTGCTTTTTTTGGAGTCCAGGCACCAATTGAAATATCATCAGCAAAAGAGAATGTAACAAAGCCAATCAGAGCTATGCTAAGTAGCAACCAAAGTCCGAGATAAGATGCTTTTTTCATTATCTTTCGTAAAAGTTAATCTAAATCTACAATAGTAATACCAGCTCCTCCAAACCTAACGTCTTCATCATAAAAATCTTTTACGACAGGATTCTCCTTTAATTGCTGACGAATCATAGTGCGAAGAATACCATGACCGGTTCCATGGAGGATTCTTAATTTTGATGCGTTAAACTGGATGGCATCATCAATGAAATAAGTAACAGCCTGGAGAGCCTCGTCAGTCCTCATGCCTCTCACATCAATCTCCTGACGGAAATTAAGCTGACGTTTGCGGCTATCCTCATCTGTTGATGCAGTGATTCTCAGCGGTTGAGACGCGGCTGTTTCCTTAGGCTTTTTGGCAGCTTTCAGTTTAGAGAGTTCAGTAATTGTTCGAAGCGAACCGAAAGCGACTTCGGCCTTTTTCCCTGTAATCGAAATTATTTTACCAACCACTCCCCCATCAGCAATCTTAACATAATCGCCCACTGCAAGATCCTTCGACACATTTAATTTCTGCGAGACCTTATTATTCTTTTCCCTTTTTGCGGCATTGCTTTTATGCTTCAAAGGTTTAAGAGAATCCGGAAGTTTTGCGGCATCATCAATCTCTTCGTTAAGAGATTTCTTGTACTCCTCAAGTTCTTTGCGTATTTTCTTAGTCTGTTCTTTTTCAGCCTCAGCATTTCTAATGTCACGAATTGCCTTTTCGAGTTTGGCATTGGCAGATTGCATAATCTCCTTTGCCTGTTCGCGTGCATCGCGAATAATCTCAGCCCGGCGTGTTTTCAAATCAGATGCAGTTGATTCATATTTTTCCAATAACGAATCAAGCTTAGCCTCCTTCTCGCGGATGTTCTGTCGTTTATTAGCCCAATACCTTTTGTCGCGACTGATGTCAAGCAGATACTTATCCATATTGACATAATCGCTTCCGACAATCTCTTTCGCCTCGTCAAGAACATCAGAAGGGAGACCAATGTTTCGCGCTATTTCAATTGCAAACGAACTGCCCGGAGAGCCGACAGAGAGTTGGAATAGAGGTCGGAGTTGCTGACGATCATAAAGCATTGCAGCATTAAGCATTCCCTCTGTTTCTTCCGCAAAAGTTTTAAGATTTTGATAATGAGTGGTTACAATACCAAGACAGCCGGAAACGGAGAGTCTGTGCAGAATGGCCTGTGCAATAGCACCACCGATTTGAGGTTCTGTTCCTGAGCCAATTTCGTCTGCAAGAATCAGAGTACGATTGGTTGCATTAGAAATGAAATATTTCATATTTCTCAGGTGAGAAGAATATGTTGACAAATCATTCTCCATTGACTGCTGGTCTCCAATGTCGATAAACATACTCTTGAACACACCGATATGAGAATTGGAATAAACGGTCGGAAGGACACCACATTGTGTCATGTATTGCACTATTCCGACAGTTTTAAGACAAACAGATTTTCCTCCGGCGTTGGGACCTGAGATAACGAGTAGTCTGTCTTTTTGATTCAGGCAAATATCAAGAGGCACAACCTCCCTGTTCTGTTTTCTGAGATTAAGAAGAAGAACAGGATGAATGGCATGATAATATTCAATTTCCGTAACTTTTTCGATGACCGGCATAGCAGCATCAACTATTTCAGCGTATTTTGCTTTTGCGCATACAAAATCAAGATACCCCAAAATGCGTGTGCTTGAAGCAATTTCATCAATATGGGGACGCATGAAATCTGCAAGTGCAACAAGAATTGCAATTACCTCTCGCTGTTCCTCCATTTCCAGTTCGCGCACCTTATTTGCAACCTCCACAACCTGAGAAGGCTCGATGAAAACAGTTTTTCCTGTTGCGCTCTCGTCATGAACAATTCCCGGAATCTTTCTTTTAAGTCCGGCCGGAACGGGAATTACAATACGTCCGTCACGCACGGCAGGAGTAACTCCGCTCTCTACAATCCCTTCAGATATGGCAGAAGCAAGAATCCGGTTCATCACCCTTGACACAGAGCCTGAAGCCTGACTTTTCTCTCTTCTAATTTCTGCAAGTTTCGGAGATGCCGAATCCTTGACCTCTCCAAACTTATTGATTACCCTTGAAATCTCGTTGCTAATCTCCGGAAAAGCCTCCAGAGGTTCCACAACTTGAGATAGGAACGGAAACTCCTTACCCGTATCCTCTTCCTTAGAAGCCGAAAAGAAAGACCTGACTTCGCGCATTGTGTCAATCATTTTATTGACTTTATTATAGGTTTCACCCTTAAGATAACTTCCGGGAACCTTGATGCGGTTCAGCTCGTCAATAATGTCGACAACAGATTCGACCGGTGTATGAATTCCGCGTCGAATAAGACCTAACATTTCGTTTGTCTCTGACAAAGAACGAACAATGTGATTAAAATCAGAGTTAAAGGACATACCTTTCACTTCCTCTCTGCCCATTTGCGAATTGCAAAGGGAAAGGATGTAATCTCTGACAGAGTCAAATCCTAATTTTACTTCTATATCAGAAGGATATATCATATATGCAGTTTACCAAAATCGACGGGCATGAGTGTTAACACCCAAACCCGTCAAACAAATTCCCTATTCTATTCCAACCAGTTGGAAGCTTTCCGTCAAATCAATGCAGAGAAGAAAAATCAGTTGTTCGCCTCCTCCTCCAGAATCCTGACAGCCATGTCGAAGATAACAGTATCGTCGAGAACGACAATACCCCCGTCAGGTCCCGGCTCTATATGCATACCAACGTTTGTTCCAAACTGATAATTAACACCTCCGAAATAGTTTCTTACAGTCTGGTCGGAGACATTAAGTTCATCGGCAATGCGACGAATTGCTCCATCAGGAAGACTGTCTTTCAACCTGCGAAGGTCGTTAAAGGATATAGTTTTACTCATAATAAAGCTTAAAAAATGAGGTCACTCTCAATTCATTTTTCTAATGAACATAGAGTTTTCAAAGTTTAAAATTAGTCATTTTTTTAGCGTCGTGCAAGTATATATTACATTTTTTTAGAATGTCTTTCCGGTCTGCATCTGTGGAAAACATCATTGCAGCTTATAACATTCACATAAATTGACATTTAGAATTAATGCAGCCTATTAGATAACCTCTATTTCAGAAGACTTAATCCATCCCTCAAAATTGGCGTTTAATCTGACTTTTACCCATTTCAATTCATGTTTTCCATCATCTTCCGTTTCGATAATTCTGAATTTTGTTCCTTGATTAAGAGGCGTACCAACGGTTTTTGAATCATCAGACGGTTCAGAACGCAACTCCGTTTTATATTCTATCAGGACAGCTTCATCATGACGCTCGAATGCCCGGGCAGCCATAAATGAGAAGATGACAAAAACAACACTGAAAAACAGAAATATCAGACCTCCGAAGAAACCAACCTTCCGAGCATTTACATTCGATGTAAAAAGATAGAGGGCAATGGAACTCAACAGAAGGAGGAAAGAAAGAACGGCATAGACGCTCCAGAAATTTGAGGTGCGATTATATGAAATCGCCCTGTCAACTCCGGCAAAAAAGGACAACTCATCCGGAGATACATTTATTTTATTACCCTGACGAGACGCCTCATTGGCATCATTAACCTTATTGGCCACATAGGTGAGATTATTATTTATTTCCTTATTCCCCGGCGCAAGACGTCGTCCTCTCTCATAACATAATCTTCCATGACCGAGATCTCCATTAAACACATATGCATTTCCCATATTATAAAGAAAATCCGGAGAAGTGCCCTGCGACTTTTCAACCTCTTTATAATTTTCAATCGCCCCCTTATAATCTTTATCAAGATAAAGCTGATCAGCTTTAAATACACTGCCTGCTTTCTCTGCCTGGCAAGACACTCCCCCAAGAAACAGAACAATCAGGAATATAATGATATATTTTGTCTTCATCTGTCTTCTATTTACTTTTTCAAATAATTTCTTTCCAAGAATCATAAGAAACCTCATTATTTCTTATTGTTTATGAATGTCTTTTTTTGAAAAAGACTTTTCAAGACTATCTATCACTTTGGAACCCTTATCATAGACCACCGTCATATCCATTGCGGCGCCATTGGAAGAATACTTCGCAAATTCACACTCGTCGATAAGAGATATAAGCTGATTAATCAAATCATTTTCGACATCATGTGACTCAAGAACAGACTTCACATTCGATCTCGAAATTTCAGAAGTGGGCATTTTCAGCTTATCGCCGATATATCCGAACAAAGCCTTAAGCATCTCATCGTAAAAATGAGTTTCGTCTTTCTTCTTCATACACATGTATGCCCTCTTAAGCCTTGCGGAAGCAACTTTTCCGGCAATTCTACTTCTGAAGGCATTTTCGTCTGCCATAAGTTTCTTACGTTGATTCCATACTATGTAGGCTCCAACGAGGCAAATTGAAGGTATCAGATAGAACATCCAATAAGTCCATGTCAGCACAAACGGGACGTGAGTCATGCTAAGATTTGACCCGTTCGGCAACAGTTTTGAATCGAATCGTGTCCGTTCCTTAGTTTGCGACTTATCAGAAGAAGCACCCTTTCCTACATTTACCGAGTATCCTCTTGCAACAGACGTCTCATAACTTCCTGTCTCAGGGTTAAAGTAAACAAGCGTCACCTGAGGAATCTCAAACCTTCCGACCTCAAGAGGCATGATTGAATAATCAAATTTGACGGAACCGGAGATATTGGTAGTGCCAACGTTTACATTAACTTCAGTTTTTGGTGAATACACTTCAAGCTGAGGAGGGAACAGATTATTCAGCTCAGGGAGTTTTACATATTTGAGATTACCGGAGCCGGTGATGGTATATATTACTGACGCGGCATTATTAGTCAGAAGATCAGCCGAAGGGAGTTGCGAAGAAATCGAAAACTTACCCACACCTCCTGAGAAATCAGCCGGAATAGGTGTCGGAAGACTCTTTACATCAATGACAAGATCATTTGGAGTGACGTTTAATTGCACCGGTTGATAGACTGTCATGTGCGAAAAAAACTCGTCGGCAAAATATTCACTTCTGTCGGCACTAACTGTGTAAGTATTACCAGTAATCTTCAACTTACCGCTCTTCTGCGGGAAAATTACATACCGAGCAATAATAGCCGTTGCATAAGTCTGTCCGTTATAAGTTTCATAAGAGAATGAATCGGATGTTTTCTTAGTATCCTCAACAACGAAACCATCAAATTTCGGAGATTCAGTTGCACCAATAAACTTTATTCTGGAATAAGTTGTGTAAAGTTTAACAGTGTATTCGAGAGCCTCCTGCTCATATACATTAATCTTATTTACGGAAGCTTTCAGAAAGAGATGGGAATCACCTTTTCCAATAAAGCGCGGTCCGCTCCCTTGTGACCCCTCAGAGTTAGCGTCTGATGAAGATGCAGAGGCAGATTGCATATTTCCTCTTGCAGTTGATCCACTTCCCGATTTACGACCCGTAATCTTGAAATGAAGAGTATTACTCTTAACTCCTCCGACAGTGACCGGACCAAAAGTATAACTACCTTCAGCTTTTGCGCGAAGATAAAGAACGTATGTTCGAGACGTTGATTGCTCCGTCCGACCATTAACGCTAACTATTCTTGATGATGAGCTGCTGAAGCTGAAGCTCAACTTATTACTTCCCGGCACAGAGGCAGGCTCAGACGGTTCGCCCGAAACATTATCGAGTTTATAATAGATGTAGTATTTATCTCCTAACCCAACCTCATTAGAGCCGTCAGGGGCAACGAGACTTAGCTTAACCGTACCCTTAGGAAATGCAGGGAACAGCATACATAAGAAAAAGAATACTAAAAACAGTCTATTCTTGTTTTCCATAGTTTAACAAAAAAATACTATATTTCTTCGTATCTCAGCGGACGCTGAGCCTTTTTACTCTTATTAATTTCAATCTTTATCGGAGAGACAGATTTAGAAATTCTCTTTTTGGAAGAAGGAGAAAAATATTCCACCTTAATCGGATTCAACATATATGAACCTTCATTCAAAGCTGAGAAAGTGCATATAAAATTTGCTGTGCTGAAAATCCTGCCATCCTTAAGCCCGACATTTACTTCAGGAGACATCCCTATAAATTTCAAGCCCTCACCAAAAGCATTTGGAATATTATCCCAGGAATAACCACTGAAATCACCAAATCCGGTTACTTTCAAAATGACAATACCCTCCTGCCCCGGCACAATCTCACCGGGAGGAAGAATCCATTCAAGGTCATAATCGCCGACAGGCAATTTCCTCTCAGTCACATCGGCAGGGAGTTTTGACACCTTTAGCTTCGTCTCCTTACTTTCTACAGGGACTCTAACCTTCTCATGATAGGTTGCTCCCCAGAATGGGTCGACAAAAGTCTCGTCAGTATACACATCCGCCAAAATCTCTCCCGGATTTATGACATATTCTCCTGCCCGTTCAGGTTCTATGATATATCTTGCCATAATGGCAGACTCCATATCACCTTTCCCCTTATTGAAATCTCTTTCACGAGAATTGACAGACGCCTCACGCCATTTTAATCCTCCGAAGTCAGGATAGGTCTGACGCTTAAGAGCAGCAATATCTTTCTGAGAACCGACATAGAGCAGATCAACAATCACCGGCTGACCTTCATACAGATTTTTCTCTGAAACGACAAACTTAAAATAGCCGTCGACCTTCACATTTTTGCCTTTTGCGAAAGAAGGCAGTATACCCAAAAATAAGGTTAATAACAGCAATAAAAAGTTTCGATAACAATATGTTTTCAACTTACACATCAATCTCAAATTTTAAATCAGACATTGCAAATTGACTCAATAATAGAGTCTAACCTTACCACTTCTTCCGAGATGAACCCTGACCGGAAGACTTATCGCCTCTTCCTGAAACACGAGCTCGTGTGGAGTTCTCTTTATTCTCCATCGACTTAAGAATCTGATCGGCAACCTGAGGATTTATCTGATTCTTATTCTGAGGCTTCTGTTGGTCCTGTTGCTGATTTTGCTGCTGATCTTGGTTATTATCCTTATTCTTATCCTGTTTATCTTCCTGGTCTTTCTTATCCTGTTGATTTTGCTTATTATCTTTATTATTATCGTTCTGCTGTTGCTTTAATTGAGCAATTCGCAAATTCCGACGAGCATTATCGTAAGACGGGTTCAATCTCAGAGCCTGCTTATAGTTCATGATGGCTTCTTTGTAATTCTGGGAATTAAAAGCAATGTTACCCATATTAAAAAAAGCTTTTGAAGCAAGCTCAGGATTCTTTGAACCGAATTGACCAACAGTGGTGAAACACTGCATCGCAGACTGAATATAATTATTCTTCAGTGAGTCAGAATTCGCAGTCTGCGCACGAAACACATTAGTAAGACCAAGATTATAGAGAGCGGTCTTGGACTCAGGATTCTCCCGAAGAGCATCCTCATACATCTTTGCAGCCTTAGAATAATCCGCGTCATTATATAGTTTATTTCCCTTATTGATAAATTGGCGTTCCTTTCGAGTCGAAACGACCTCATCATCTTTTGCAAAAGCCGGTTGAGAGATAAAGAAAGAAGAACCTACAAGAATAATGATAACCGATGAACGGTTGAAAAATGAAATCTTGTCAAGCCATGAAATCCTGCGGTCGAGAATTAGCAGGCGAATGATTATGCAAATCAATGCAAACCAGACAAAAATCGAGAAAAGTTCATCATGCACAACGTATGAATTTGTTTCAAGGGTCGACTTCTTCACAGTGTCGAGTTGCTTTTCAAGTTCATTGACGGCACCACTATTGGAAGCGTTGACATAAATTCCCTTTCCTTTTTCAGCAATCTCCATGGCAAGATCCTCGTTTAAAGAAGTTTCAACAATCTCACCTGTTTCCATGTCTCTGACATAGGAACCATCCATAGGAATACGCACAGGAGTCGTGCCACCGATACCGACTACATCGACCTGAATATGATTTTTAGCAGCTGTCTTAACTGAATTCATGACACCTTCCTTATCTTCAAGGTCTTCAGCATCCGTAACCAAAATAATAGCCTTGCCAATGTTTTTATCATCGGTAAATGATCGAGAGGCCAAAGAAACAGCCTCAGCAATATTTGTGCCCTGATTGCTGATTTGCGAAGGATCGATTGAGTTTAAGAACTGCTTTGCCGACACATAGTCGCTTGTAACGGGCACTAATGTATAAGCCCCACCTGCGTACACAATAAGCCCTACCCTATCGTTGTCAAGTCTATTAATAATCTTTTCGAGAATAAGCTTTGCCGTTCTCATTCTGTCAGGACCATTCTCAGATGAGCCGGCAGGAGCAAGCATAGAATTGGAGGCATCAACGGCAAGCATAACCTCAATGCCCTCCTTCTCACTCTTTTCATCTTTCACTCCACCCCAAGGACGAGCCATCGCAATCACAATAAAAGTGATTGCAAGGAGTTCGAAGACAAGTTGCACTGCGGGCTTATAAGGAGAGACAAGCGGCATCAATGGTTTAAGCATTCTTATCTCGCCAAACTTTTTCAACTTATTCTTTCTGTCTATGCGCGCCAAAATATACAGACACGCAACAACAGGCACCAATAAGAGAAGAAACAAAATATATGGATAGGCAAAAGTAACCATTTCTCAATCAAATTTAAGGTATTCGCCGAAGTACGGTGTATCGGATTACAACAGGAATCATGAAAAGAATCAATGCAAAGGTTACCCAGCGCATAAAATCCTCATCTGTGCGTGAGAAACTGCTCACATCAATCAAAGATTTTTCAAGTGAGTCAATCTCTTCAAACACATCTTTCAAAGCCCTTTCATTTGTAGCTCTGAAAAACTTACCACCGGTCTGATCAGCTATATTCCGAAGAGAGTTCTCATCAATTTTCGTCTCCATTGTTGTTGTTGAAAAGCCATAAGGGTCAACAATCTCAATGTTGCCGTTTGTACCAATTCCGACAGTATAGACTCGTATTCCTTTCTCGCGGGCAATCTGCGCTGCTGTCTCCGGAGGGACATCGCCGGCGTTATTGGTTCCATCTGTTAGCAGAATAATACTCTTAGATTTGGCAGTTCCTGTCACAATACGGTTAATCGCAGATGTAAGTCCATCGCCAATCGCAGTTCCATCCATCAGATCTCCCATCCGGATATTACTGATTGCGTTGACCAAAGCAGCTTTATCCGTAGTCAATGGAAGCAGCGACAAAGATTCACCTGCAAATTCCACAAGACCTATGTTATCATTCGAGCGATTATTGACAAATTTCGTGGCAAGTTCTTTTGCAACCTCAAAACGATTAGGCTCAAAATCGGTTGCCGACATACTTGCCGAAATATCTATCGCAAGAACGATATCGGTGCCTATAATACGCGAGTTGCGCAGTGAATCATGAGTCTGCGGACGTGCTAATGCGACAATGAGACATGCAATTCCAAGAAGATTCATCGCATAACAAACCGGAAACAGAAAACGTTTCCACGACCCCTTTATCTTATTGAATGAGCCTAATGAAGAGATGCCAAGCGAAGGGTTTTCATTCTCTCTCTTCCTGAAATACCATACGATAAGAGGAATCAGGATCAACAGTAACCACAAATAATCCGGATGCAGAAACTTCATTTCTTACCTCCTTTCTTCTCATTATCAGGTTTATCATCCCTTGCCTTTTCATCCTTCACGTCGACAGGCTGAGGTTTCGTAAGTCTGACAAAATCAAGCGCGTTGTCGTATGCCATTACATTATCCGCAGGGAGAGGACGCAATTTTGCAAACTTAACAAAATCAGCCATATCAAGCACTCTGCGAATCATATCCCGCTTATCCTTTGTTTCCGGGTTAGAGTTTAAGATCTGAAGAATCTGCCCCGTTGTCATTTCCTTGGCACTGATATCAAATCGTTTGAAAAGGTATTCACGCAGAATATCTGTAAGTTCAGTGAAATATTCCTTCTCCAAGCCTCGCTCCCATAGTTTACGCTGCTTAAGGTTCTCAAGAGATTCGAGAGCCACCAGATAAGGATCTCTTTCCTTAACAATCTTCTTATCCTCAACCTTCTCCTTGACAGCATATTTCTTCACAAGCCATCTGATTATCAGAGCAAGAAGAATTATAACAACAAGAATCCACCAATAATAATAGATTACATCCGGCACATTATCAAGCCAAGACTTCCCTTCCGGTTCGGCGACATCGGCATAGGGAGCAATTGAATCATTGGCCGTAAGATTTGGAACAGGCATTACCTTGAGACCGAGCGGCTGAGAAGATGCTGAATCCTTCTCTGTCACAAAAACGAATTCAGGCAGCTTGTAATAGCCCGAATCGAATGACTGGACAGGCACATGATAATTTACCTGGATTCTGCCGGAACCAAGTTCAATAGTATCCCGAAGAACTGAGGTTCGTAATTCGACACTATCACCACAAATTCCAACAACACCTGAATCATTAATATCAGATGATAACAGAGGGAAAACAACCTTATCCTTGCTATTTTGAACAACCTCAAAATGGAGATAGGTCATGTTTCCCATCAGCAGATGTGTTGAATCAAGACGAGCCTTTACCGACAGTCTCTGCGCCATCGCTGCTGGAATAAAACCTAAAGCAGCAATAACCAACAACAGTATATGTAAACGAATATTTAAACGATTCTTCTTCACAATAAATAATCTTTTCTTCTCAGCATTAACCTTTTCGATGTCGGAAAAGCTGCAAGAGCGCTTTCACATAATCCTCATCGGTGCTGACAGTCATCATGTCGACACCACAACGTGTGGTCAGAGCCGACAGATTCTGAACTCTGTTGTACCACTCCTTCTCATAAAGTTTACGAATCTTTGACGAAGAAGTGTCAATCCATTTCATTTCTCCAGTCTCCAAATCGCGCAATTTCATCAGACCGATATCAGGCAAACGTGCATCACGTTTATCATAAACCTGTATTGCCGAGATCTCATGTTTTCTGTTAGCAATTGATAACGACTTTGAATAATCGTGGTTATCGATGAAATCACTTATCAGAAATGCGGAACAATGTTTCTTTAGGGCATTGGTCAGAAATACGAGAACCTTATCAATATCGGTCCCTTTACTTTCAGGCTCGAAATTAATTATCTCACGAATCAGAAGCAGGATATGTTTTCTGCCTTTTTTGGGAGGAATGAATTTCTCAATCTTATCGGAAAAGAAAATCATGCCAACCTTATCATTATTCTGAATTGAAGAAAAAGCGAGTGTGGCTGCAATTTCAGCCATCTTTTCCTTCTTATCACAAAAAGCAGAACCGAAATTGCCACTTGAACTTACATCAATCAAAAGCATGACCGTCAGCTCACGCTCCTCCTCATAAACCTTAACAAAAGGCTTATTATGACGGGCAGTCACATTCCAGTCAATATCTCTAACATCGTCGCCCGGCTGATATTCCCTCACCTCGGAAAACATCATACCCCTTCCCTTGAAAGCGGAATGATATTCTCCGGCAAAGACATTCTGACTCAGAGCTCTTGTCTTGATTTCTATCTGTCGGACTTTCTTTAACAGTTCTTTGGCATCCATCGGCATCAGGGAACAACCACTTTATCAAGAATCTCAGTAATCACATCGTCTGTAGAGATATTATTAGCCTCAGCCTCATAAGTCAATCCGATTCTGTGGCGCATAACATCATAACAAACAGCACGCACATCTTCTGGAATAACATATCCTCTCCCCTGAAGAAAAGCGTATGCACGAGCAGCAAGAGTTAGGGAGATAGATGCACGAGGAGACGCACCGTAACCTATGATATCGGCTAAATCATTCAAACCATATTTAGAAGGCTCACGAGTTGCAAAAACCACATCAACAATATAGTTTTCGATCTTCTCGTCGATATATATTTTCTCGACAATCTTCTGCACTTCATTTATTTCCTGAAGTGAAACAACAGCATCAACCGGCATCTTTTCTGCAAAGATGTTCTGGCGAATGATGGATTTCTCCTCTTCTTTCGAGGGATAACCTATAACGACCTTAAGAAGGAAACGGTCAGTCTGAGCTTCAGGAAGCTGATAGGTACCCTCCTGCTCGATCGGGTTCTGTGTAGCCATAACGAGGAATGGATGGTCAAGAGGGAATGTTTCATCTCCAATTGTCACCTGACGTTCCTGCATAGCTTCAAGCAATGCGCTCTGCACCTTAGCCGGAGCACGGTTAATCTCGTCGGCAAGCACGAAATTAGCAAAGATAGGACCTTTCTTAATTTCAAACTGCTCCTTCTTGACACTGTAAATCAAAGTTCCGATAACATCGGCCGGAAGCAGGTCAGGAGTAAACTGAATACGATTATACTTCGCATCAACCAACTTTGAAAGGGTCTTTATGGCAAGCGTCTTAGCCAGACCGGGCACACCTTCCAACAGGATATGTCCGTTACAAAGCAGAGCAATCAACAGCGAATCAACCAGATGTTTTTGTCCAACGATTCGTCTCTGCATCCCTGAACGGATTAAACTGATAAAACTGCTCTTGGAAGCTATCAGATCATTTATCTCCCGAATATTTACTGTTTCATTCATTGAATTAAAGCTTAAATGTATGTTTCGAGGAAACAGGGAGCCGGTAATTCATAAAAGCTCACCCTTATTCCATCGCAAAAATACTTAATAGATTTGTCAATCAATAGTAATTTAAATCAAAAAATCTAAATAAATGTTAATTCAGATTCAATGTATTTATTTATTAAAAGCATTCCAACCCTGAGCCTGAATAGGAATTTCTCCACCGTCGCGAGTGACCATCGCTGCCCCAAGAGAGGGTTCTGTTACATATCCGATCATTCTGACTCCCGGAATCTTTTCAACTTTTTCATGGTCGGAAAGCGAAACTGTGAACAACAGCTCGTAATCTTCACCACCGTTCATAGCGGCAGTCACAAGATTCATGTTTAGTTCCTCAGCCATACATGCAGTCTGGTAATCAATTGGAATACGGTCTTCATAAACCCTACATCCTACATCCGACTTCTTGCAGATATGGAGCAATTCAGAACTCAAACCATCGCTGACGTCCATCATAGCCGTCGGTTGAATACCATTTTCGCGTAAAGCCTCAATTATATCTCTTCTCGCCTCCGGTTTCAACTGACGTTCCAATATATATTCTCTTCCGGCAAAGTCCGGTTGGAAATCGTCGCCAACACCTGAGGCAACTCTATTTTCACGTTCAAGAAGCTGAAGCCCCATATAAGCTGCTCCGAGGTCGCCGCTAACACATATTACATCGGTCGGTTTGGCTCCGTCTCTACGAATTTCCTTTCCCTTTTCGCACTCACCGATACAGGTGATGCTGATCACAAGCCCTGTGACAGAAGCTGAAGTATCACCTCCAACGAGGTCAACACCATAAATCTCGCATGCAGTGCGTAATCCACTGTAGATTGCCTCTATATGTTCGACAGTGAATCGAGATGAAACACCTATGCTGACTGTAATCTGCTTCGGTGTTCCTCCCATTGCATAAATATCGGAGAAATTAACGATTGCCGATTTATAACCGAGATGTTTCAGGGGCACATATCTGACATCGAAATGGATTCCTTCAAGAAGGAGGTCGGTTGTCACCAATATCTCCTTATCATTACCAAAATCAAGCACAGCCGCGTCGTCGCCGACACCGAGCACACTTGATTCATTCTTCAGTGGAAACTCTTTGGTGAGATGATCAATCAGACCAAACTCTCCAAGTTTAGAAATTTCAGTCACCGAGTTTTCCATAATATCAAAATATCAATTTAAATTGTGACAGCGGTTGGTAAAAACCCACCGCTGCACATATTTTCAAATAAATTTA
The DNA here is from genome assembly GCA_014800535.1 of Bacteroidales bacterium. Classification (GTDB taxonomy): domain Bacteria; phylum Bacteroidota; class Bacteroidia; order Bacteroidales; family Muribaculaceae; genus Lepagella. The sequence goes on along the minus strand of JAAVFW010000017.1, from coordinate 25,205 downwards.
TTCAGTTCATTACAAACCTCAAACAAAAGTAACACAAATCAAAGAGATGCAAGCAGCTCCTTAATCAATGTCGTCATAACGGGCTGGGCAGTGACAGCTGCTTTCTGAACCTCCTCATGAGAGGGGACTTCCTTAATATCCTTACCTCCCAAATCGGTGATAACAGAAACACCAAACACCTTCATACCGGCATGATTTGCCACAATGACCTCAGGAACGGTAGACATGCCGACAGCATCACCACCGATAATGCGGAAATACTCATACTCAGCGGGAGTTTCAAAAGTCGGGCCGGGTGTGCCGACATACACACCGTGCATAAGGCGGAGGTTATTCTTTTCTCCAATTTCGTCAGCCTTACGAATCATTTCATCAGAATAAGCCTCAGTCATTGCCGGGAAACGAGGACCGAGCTCGTTATAGTTCTTACCACGAAGAGGATTTTCAGGGAAGAGATTGATGTGGTCAGTAATGATCATCACATCTCCAACCTTAAACTCCTTGTTCATACCACCGGCGGCATTGCTGACAAACAATGTCTCAACACCAAGCTCCTTCATTACTCTGACGGGGAATGTCACCTGCTTCATGTCGTAACCCTCATAATAGTGGAAACGACCCTGCATAGCCATGACATATTTTCCACCTAACTCACCGAAAATCAATTTTCCGCTATGTCCTTCGACAGTAGAAACGGGAAAATTAGGTATAACTTTATAGTCAAGTTCCTTACGAATCTCCATGTGGTTGACAAGGTCGCCAAGACCTGTGCCAAGAATAATGCCGATTTCAGGCATCTCTCCGACCTCAGCACGAATAAAAGCTGCTGTCTCACGAATCACATCAAGCATTGATTTTTCCATGAAATAAAAATTAAGATTAATACTGTTTTTTAACTAACTCCTTCATCAGAACTTCGTGAAACACTCTGTTGCTGATTCAGGGGGTTCTTTTCTATATTTGCAACAAGACTTTCAAGGAAGTCAGTCTCGTCGAGCATATTGATAAATTTAACGTTGACCGGAATATAAAAAATAAACTTTTTTAATTCCGTCGGGAAATAAGGATTATATGCAATCCTCATCGCATCCTTTTCTGTTGTCACAATAATCTTTCTGGCTCCCTTCAACTCCTTGAATCTATTGCGAATTTCTTCAAGGTCTGACCGAGAGTAATCATGGTGGTCAGGATAATGAGCCACCTTGACCTTACAACTGAAATTTCTGAAATATCTCACAAAAGAGCGAGGATAAGCAATCCCGGTAAGCAGGAAAACAGAATCAGCTGAAGTTAACGAAGAGAGAGAAACATGATAAGGATTATCTTCAGGAAAAACCGGTGTCGGCTCACCATAATGATAGCGAGAGAAGAACAATTGCTGATAAGGCATCAGAGCCAATTCCTTTTTTTGTATGCGATAGTCAATCGGGAGCATATCTTCAGGACATTTCGTGACGATTACCATATCAGCCCTGTTGGTTGCCGAAGCTCCTTCTCTCAAACGACCCAACGGAAGCATCTTATCCTTGTAAACCGGACGATTATGATCCATCAATAAAACCGACACCTTAGGCTTAACCCAACGGTGCTGGAAAGCATCGTCTAAAACTATCAGTTCCAAATCAGGGAAAAGACGTAACAACTCCTTTATACCCTTCGAGCGATTCTCACAGACAGCAATCTTAGCCACCATGCCATACTTACGATAAATCTGCATCGGTTCGTCGCCAATCGACGATGGAGTGCTCAATGAATTGGCGAGAAGGAAGCCGGAAGTGGAACGCTTGTAGCCACGGCTAAGCACAGCCATCCGATAGCGAGTAGACAAATGGTCAACTATATATTCAACGTGAGGGGTCTTTCCTGTACCTCCTACGGTCAGATTACCCACACTAACAATAGGCACGTCAAACACTTCCTCTTTGAAGACGCCTGCATCAAAGAGTTTGTTTCTAACCCATGTCACAAAACCATAGAGCCAAGACAAAGGTGTCAGAATACAAATTAGTATTTTATCGACTGTTGAACTCACTGTCTAAATCTACAAATTTAAAACATCTGAAAAATCGCTTTAGTTCGTAGCTCATCGCATTTCCACACGCATCGGAATCATCTTTGCCTGTATCGGATTAAGACGAATCAGACGAAGAGTCTCATCAAGAATCTGACCGCTGACCGCATCCTTAACATGGGAGCGAAGAGCCTGCGCAAAATCAGTTTTGCCCGATTCTATTATCATATCCCAGAATCCGGGTTCATAAAGCGGATAATATCCAACGTTGTACTTTTCACCGATACCGGCCTTGTCTGCAACCCATTTGATTGACTTATCAAGACCGCCAAGTTCATCGACAAGTTTCAAACGAAGAGCCTTCATGCCATCCCAAACACGTCCTTCTGCAATGTTGCGCACATGGGATTCCGACAACTTACGACCTTTTGAAACTCTGTTAATGAATTTGTTGTAACCGCTGTTAATATATATCTGAAGCTGTTCAAGCTGACTTGCGTCCGGAGCATAAAACAATGAAGGGAAAGTGCCGTTGTTGGAAGTTGATACTGACTGAGGACTGACACCGAGCATATCAACCATCTTTTCAACATTCGGGAAAAGTCCGAAGATACCGATCGAGCCGGTAATTGTCAGAGGATCGGCAAAAATGCGGTCGGCATCAGCTGAAATCCAGTAACCTCCTGAAGCTGCATAATCGCCCATTGAAACAGCGAAGGGTTTCCCTTTACTCTTAAAATATTTCAATGCCGCTGCAATCTGCTCGCTTCCGAAGACAGATCCACCCGGGGAATTAACTCTAAGAACAAGTCCTTTGACATTATCATTATCCGCCAATTTAGTAATTTCCGGCACCAGCTCCGCACAATCAATGCCACCGTTGCCATTTTCTGCAATCTCTCCTGTTGCATAAAGCACAGCAACCTGATTTTTAGAGTTGCTCATTGCGGGCAGAGACATTTCTCCTACAAGTTCAGGCGACACAAGATTAAGCGACTCCTTATCTTTGCCGGTAAGGCGACAAAGTTTCTCGGTCATTTCCATTTCATAGATACATCCGTCAACCAGCTTCTGTTTCTTTACAAAATCAGCTGACTTAAGCATCATAATATTATTGTCAACCATTTTGGCAAACTCACCCTTACCCAACTTGCGAGAAGAATCAATCTTATTACAAATGTATTGCCACATATTGCCATAGATGGTGTCAAGCTGAGCTCTGGCAGGTTCACTCATTGATGTCGAGATGTAGGGCTCGACCGCCGACTTGAATGTGCCGACTTTAACAGCAGTAAAGCTTAGGCCGATTTTATCGAAAAAGCTCTTCATGTAAAGAATTGTTGAAGAGATTCCACGCACATCCATTGAACCGGCAGGATTAATGAAGAGACTGTCGGCAGCGCTTGCTACGAAATAGTCACCCATACTTAGGTAATCGCCGTAAGCATATACCTTTTTTCCGCTCTTCTTGAAATCCTCAACGGCATCACGCAATGTGTTAAGCGTTGCCATACCTGCGCTGACTCCATCACACTCAATGTAGAGGGCATCAATATTCTTGTTATCCTTAGCAGTTTTCAAGGAGTTGACAAGAGTGCGCAAAGAAGTACGCTTTTCAACACCTCCGCTCGCAAATGTCATGTAGTTAAGTTGAGTGCGACTTTCAGTCTCCTCAATTTCACCCTCAAGACAAAGATGCAGGATGCTATGCCCTTTTACTGACGGAGTATCTGAATTATTACCTATACTTGCAATAATTCCAATAAAAATAAATATTCCTATAATCATCACTCCGGCAAGAGCAATCCAGGCTCCTACAAATGACGACAGGACATTAAGGAAAAATTTCTTTAACATTACTTCCCGATTTTCTGTTTAATACTCTCTGCAAGCTGCATAGCTGCATCCATAGTGGCTGCCTCGGCATAGATTCTAATGATAGGCTCAGTGTTCGACTTGCGGAGATGAACCCAAGAATCGGCAAAATCAATTTTCACACCATCTATGTCATTAACCTTCTCAGAAGCATACGTTCTCTTGACATCTTCCAATATGGCATCTACGTCAAGCTCAGGAGAAAGCTCAATTTTTGTTTTGGCTATGGCATAGGCCGGATAAGTCCGCTTCAGCTCCGAAACCTTCTTACCTTCTTTAGCAAGCAAAGTCAGGAAAAGGGCAACACCGACAAGGGCATCACGTCCGTAATGCAATTCAGGATAGATAACTCCACCATTACCTTCACCGCCGATTATAGCACCGGTTTCCTTCATTTTCGCCACAACATTGACTTCGCCAACAGCTGCCGTATTATATGAGCATCCATGAGCTTCAGTGACATCCTTCAATGCACGCGAGCTACTGAGATTTGAAACAGTTGCTCCGGGTGTATTACGAAGCACATAATCTGCAACTGCCACGAGTGTGTATTCCTCTACAAACATCTCGCCGTTTTCCATTACGATGGCAAGACGGTCGACATCAGGGTCTACAACAAAACCGACATCGGCAATTCCACTTTTCATCAGATCAGAAATCTGGGTAAGATTTTCAGGAATTGGCTCCGGAGTATGAGCAAATTTTCCGGAAGCATCGCAGTTAAGCTCTATCACCTTTTTCACTCCAAGCGAACGCAGCAACTGAGGGATAACAATACCACCAACCGAATTAACAGCATCGACAGCAACTGTTAAATCAGCTTTTCTTATCGCATCGATGTCGACAAGATTAAGAGCGCACACCATGTCAATATGGCGATTACCCCATGTATCATTAATAAATTCACCTCCGAGTTGATGAACATCCGCAAACGTGAAATCTTCTTCCTCAGCGATTGAAATAACTTTCTTTCCAGCCTTATCGGTCAGAAACTCTCCGTTGGCATCAAGAAGTTTCAGAGCATTCCATTGCACCGGATTGTGACTTGCAGTTATAATAATGCCACCCAAAGCTTTTTCGCCAACAACAGCAAGTTCGGTTGTTGGTGTGGTTGCCATTCCGATGTTAACCACGTCAAAGCCCATCGCCATCAAAGTGCCGACCACAAGATGTTCAACCATCTTTCCGCTCAGACGTGCATCGCGACCAACAACTATTCTGCCGGTTTCACCATTATTACTACGACGTATGTATTCGGCATAACCTGCCGTAAATTTCACAATATCAACACCACCGAGTCCTTCACCGGCGCGTCCACCGATAGTGCCGCGAATGCCGGAAATTGATTTTATCAATGACATAGTCAATAATTTATTTTTGACACGAAATAATGAACTTACAGTTTATGAAACTGAACTCAATATTCGGCCTTAAAATATTTCACATTAATTAGATACGGAATACAGGCACTCTGATCCGAAGTGAAACCATAATATGATTTTAACACAAGGTTAACCTCAGAATTATATCCGAGAAACTCAAGAGGCTTCTGGATTCCACTGCCAAATTTTGCATAAGAATCAAGAATATAATTTCCGAAAACAAATGCTGTATTTCCCACAGAAGAGTTCATGTTTTCCGCATTACCTGTCGGTATGGTCGTAATGCCTTCATAGAGATTCTTGATGTTAGTGCGCATATAGCGGAAATAAACCAAATCTCCTTTCTTCGCCTTTTCATCAGAACCCTTATTAATTACCTGCATGTAAATGTAGCCTTCTTCATCAAGCTTATAAAATGGAGCATTTTCTCCTGTTTCAAACGAGATTGAATCAGCAGGGATATCAACGGAGACACGCTTTCCGGCCAAAAACCAATTGACCGATTTCTCCTCGTCGCGCAATAACTCTGAATAGCTCTCATTTTTATCACATGACACGACAAACGACCCCAACAATAGCGTCATCAATGCAGTCATGCACATTTTTTTTATCTTCATATTTCCTATTAAAAGAAATCGGTTTATAAATCAATTTCAAAGAAGTCAATCTTATCTTGTCGCGAAGGAAGGAAGCGATCGTAGTCTCGCAAATGCTCGACTATCAGGTCATGACATTCTTTTAGTGTTCCTTTAAATTCCGCGCCGGCTGCCTGAATATGACCGCCGCCACCAAATAACTCCTCGCAGATTGTCGAAACCGGAAAATCATTGACACTGCGGGCAGAAACCTTCACACAATCCGCATCTTCGCGAAGAAAAATGGAATAAACAATTCCACGAATTTCAAGAGGTTCATTGACAAGACCTTCACAATCGCCTCTTTCATAATGGAATTTCTTTAATTCCTCTTTATTTATTGTTATGATAGCCGCCCGATGTTTTTCAAAAATCTCCAGCTTATGCAGCAGTGCGTAAGCGCGAAGCTTTAGCGCACCGTATGATTTTGACATCAGAGACTCCCGAACAATCATGCTCTTGTCGCACCCCTTTTTCAGAAGATGACCCAATATCTCATAAATCTCATCATTATTACAGTTGACTGAGAAATTCCGGGTATCGGTTATAATTCCGGTAAGCAGACATGTGGCAGAATCAAGATTCATATCCTTATATAATCCCAATCCGGCTATAATTCGGAATACAAGCTCACATGTTGACGACATTTCCGGAAATGAAAATGTTATGTCGGCAAAATTATCAGGCTGCTGATGGTGATCAATCAACACCTTCTTTGCAGATGAAGCTCCGACAATAGGACCCAATTGGTCTTGGCGTGACAACTTATTGAAGTCACAACAGATTATCAGATCAGCCTCCTCAATCACACGCTCGCAATACGGGTCATGGCAAGTGTAGACTGCTATATCCTTAAAACCGGGAAGAAAAGCTAACGAACGCGGAGGCATATCCGGAGTCACAACAACCACATTCTTCCCGAATTGCTTCAATAGATGAGCAAATCCAAGAGTACTTCCAACAGCATCGCCATCAGGCCGGACATGGCATGTTAAAACTATGCGGTTGCTTTTCGACAATAATGCCTCAAAACGCTTTAAATCAGTTGAATCTATAATTCTATTCATCGACGAGCTATATCTGTTTTTTCTTCAACCTACAAATTTAGAAAAAAATACCGATATATTCAATATATAATTTACATTTTATAATTTTTGCAGTTTCAAATCAATCGTTCATTTTGTTTCTCTTGTTGCGGTGCGTGTCTTATGATAATAATCTCTCAACCATCCGGGCACAATACATGCCCCTATGATTAGATAAACATAATAACTGATTATTCGCCAGAAAACAGCCAATACCAATGCCATACCTCCGACTGCGACCAAATCGCTGTAATACTCTGAAAAAAGCCACTCGCTCAGGCCGGCTCCTCCAGGAGTTGGACTTACCATCAGCACAACCCAGATGACAAATTCTCGTGCCAGTATTAAACCTTGATATGGGTCTGCGCTTGGAACAAAACCCCAGAACAAAGCATTCACCACCGCATATCTTGACAACCATGAGACGGAGGTTGCAAAAAAACCTTTAACCCAAAAACCTATACTCTTATTCCTCAACTTCCCTGAGGTCTCTATCATATTATCACCGAGCGAGGCTGCTTTTGAGGAAAACCGTCTTAGAAACTTGAGTTTGCAGACATTCACCAATACCTTTTTCATCCAACTCGGATAAAGGACAATACCTATAAACAAGATAGTTGTCCATAATACCAGCACGCCATAAATAACCCAAAAGGTAAATTCAAGACCGTAAGTAAAGAAATTCGATGAAGAGGTGAATAAATCTCCGGCAGGTGTCAACAGAACAACAACCGGACACGCAACAACAAGAAACAACTCGTCGAAAAAGAGGGTTGTCATCATTAGCGTTGTAGCCCTCCCTAACTCGATTCCCTGACTGTTAAGATAAATCATTCCGAAAGAGCTACCACCCACGGCAGAGGGTGTAATGCAAGAAGTAAACTCACACAACAAATCGACCTTTATGGCCTGCTTCCACTTTAACTGATTGTCCGTAAGAATCCTAAAACGCCAGCTGAGTCCGAAATCACGACCTACCATGAAAATCAATCCTATTACTATACAGGCAACCGCTCGCGGTGAAAACCTTATATCCTTTAATATTTCAATAAGATTTTCACTCTCGGCATCATGTATAAACATAAGAATAACAACCCCTATGCCGATTATGACAGGAAGAAATATCTTCCAGACGGAAAATAAACTTCGAGTGCGTTTCTCGTCATCAGGATTATTTAGGACATCAGTTCGGACATTCCTATCTTCCATTACAGGTAAATTCAATTTTAATTTTCAGGTAAGTCTCAGTAATCATCACCTTACTCATGAAAAAAGTTCAGTTAATTTTAGGCAAAATAACTCATTCATTATAACAGCGTAAATTCCTCAAAAGTTAAGAGATTTATGAATTTTACAACTAGTTATTACAATCTAAATTTTTTTACTATATTTGCCACATGAAAAATTTACGACTAATCCTAACTGCAGGTGCTGTAACAATCAGTCTCCTATCTCTCGAAACTTCCGCTGCTCCGATAAGTCCGGAGAAAGCAATTTCCAAAGTTTCGGAGTTTTACTCTTCCCATTCGAGAATTTCGAGAATGGCACCATCAAAAGATGTATCGTTTGAAATAGTGCAGACCGTTAAGAAAAACGGACGGAACTGTTTCTACATCATTAACCATAAGAATGGTTTCACTATCGTCTCTGCAGATGATAGACTTCCGGGAGTGCTCGGATTTTCCAATCAGGGCAGTTTTAATCCGGACAGTGTCCCTGTCAACATGCAATGGTGGCTTGAAGAATACGAAAAAGACATCGACGCTTATCTGTCGAAAAATCCTCAACCGGAAGTACAATATGCCACACGCGCATCTAACGATGAGCGTAAGGCGATCTCTCCCATGTTGAAAACGAAATGGGATCAAGGCTCACCCTATAATTTCATGTGCCCATACGACAATCGTCTTGGAGGCGTCTGCGTCACAGGATGTGTGGCAACTGCAATGGCTCAGGTGATGCGTTATCATGAATGGCCCAAGAAGTCGACCGGTTCCAAAGGAGATGTTGTGTTTAATACGAAATACGATTGGGACAACATGCTCAATGTCTATGAAGATGACAAATACACCGACACCCAATCGAACGCCGTCGCGGAATTGATGCGTGATTGCGGCCTCTCGGTCGACATGCAATATTCTGCCTACGAAAGTGGGGCTTATAATGAACAGGTGCAAGTTGCACTTCGCGAATACTTTGACTATAATCCTTCAATGGAGTTTGCATGGCGCGATTATCATGACATGAAAGAATGGAATGAAATTGTTTATAGCGAACTTGCTGAAAACCGACCCGTATATTACAGCGGCAGCTCATCGCGAGGAGGACACGCATTTGTCTGCGACGGATATCTTGCAGCAGATTTCTTCCACTTCAACTGGGGGTGGGGCGGCTATCAGGACGGCTATTTCCTTCTAAATGCTCTCAATCCCTCATCAGGTGGTGCCGGATCATACGAAGGAGGGTACAATATCGGACAAAGTGTGCTGCTCGGTGTGAAACCTTCAAATGGAGAAAAGGAACTCCAGATGACATTGAACACTCTTGGAGGATTCACCTATAACGAATCAAACAAAAATTTCACTCCGGCAAACGACCCTCAAGGTTATAACATGTTTTATAATCCTCTTTTCTATACGGTCACCGGAACATTGGGCATCAAGGTTACAAATGAAGCCGACCCGTCAGACGTTCATTATTTCAGATCTTCTCAGAGAGTGACTCTTGAATCGCAATATGGTGTCGGAGGGTTCTCATGTTCGCCGTCAGGCCTGGCTAACGGAACGTATCGTGTAACCCCCGCATTCTATAATGAATATAATAAATGGAATGATATCGGTGTCGACAGAAGTATGCAGTATTATGTCACACTCAAGGTTGATAACAATAATTACACATACTCCAACGACGGTGTAAAAGAAGCGAAACTTATCTGCGGTCTGCCTCAGTCTTCACCGGTTATTTATGGTGATGCTCTCCAAGCGTTTTCCGTAATGGTGTCAAATGTCAGCGATGTTGATTTCAACGGCATCCTTACATTGTATTACCGCAACACGTCAGACACCGGTTCAAGCCTTTCTTCAACTGACAAAACCGTCACTATTGCGGCCAATTCTTCGCTTAACGTTGAGTTTATTACAGAAAACATCGTAGAACCGGGCATTTACAGCGGTTACATTTTTAAGAATTATAGCGAAAATTCTATAATTGATGCGTTCTCAATTGAGATTGACAAATTCGGTTTTTCTCAGCCTGCTAAAGATGAAAAAATCAAGATTTCCAATATCTCGCCGAATTTCTTCAATAATTCGGAAAAGAATATTGCAATCTCATTTATGATTGAGAATAAATCTATGGAGCAGATTCCTCAGAGCATGGTCGTTTGCCTTTATCCTCAGGGTACACTTGAACCTGTTTTAAAGCTGACCACTCAGGCATATCAGATTCCCGGAAATGTAACCGCCACATTGCGAATACCTGAAATAAATGTTAATCTTAAACCGGGTGTTTATTACTGGCAGGTGTTTACACCGGAAAACAGACCCCTCTCTGCTCCGACAGAACTTATTGTCACCGCAGGCCCGTATAACTTCAACGGCACATATTATTATGTAACTTCAGAGGAAGATAAAACTGCCATCATTGTTTCTCCTCCTTACAGAAACTATATAGGAGGCACTTACTTCCCGGATCAAGTAAATGGATATGACGTTGCCGGAGTGCGTGCTGATGCTCTGACCTTTGCCGACAAAGTTAACCACGTTGTTCTTCCTTCAACTATTAAGGTTGTTGAGCCTGCAACGTTCTATTGTGCTGATGAGTTGACTGCCATTACTTTCAGTTCGGCTGTTCCACCCGTAATCTACACCGATGCCTTCAACCCGGATGCCATGTCGGAAATCGCCTTATGTTGTCCTCACGGAAGTGGCAATGTATACGCTCATGAAACAGGTTATGAGAATTTCAAGCTCTCTTCTTGGGATGTAACCATTGATGCTGAGGATTTGACACTTCTTACTTCTCTTGACATCGACCCGCTGACCAATCTCCCCTACTCTCCTTATTACATAAGCGGCGACGAACATCTGACACTTGATTTTGAAGCTCCCGAAAGTCGGGCCATACAATATGAAATCGAAATGGATGGAGAGACCTCGACTCTTTACACCTGGAGAAGCGTATGGCTTCCGGCTCTTTGGGGTAAACATGCCTCTGTCAAGATAACCTCTACAGAAGGTTCCGGTGTCAAAAAACCTGAAGCTTCGACAGAACCGGCCGACATCTTCTCAATTGACGGTTATATTGTAAAATATAAGGCAACCGAAGATGATTATGATTCACTTCCCGCAGGAATATATATTCATAGAGGAAAGAAAGTTATCATCCGATAAAAATATTCTGTAACTAAGAAAGTTAAAGGCGTGCTCACAATGAGCACGCCTTTACTATTTACAATTGAACGAAAAACAAATTATTGACTCTGGCTTACGTCAGCCAAACCTATATCTTGATTCGTTCACTTTATCTCTATTTCAAGTCCGTCATAACAGGGATAAACGTTTTCGGGAAGCATTGATTCAACTTCGGAGTGTAATCCCATTTCATGAGAAAAATGGGTGAGCCAAGCTCGCTCCGGTTTTACCTCATCAATCAAAGCCAACGCCTCTGAAAGTGAAAGGTGTGCAAAATGTTCTCTTCTTCGCAAAGCATTTATAACCAATCCTTTTAAACCGAAAAGCTTACTTTTCTCTTCATCTGATATTGTCTTGACATCGGTCAGATATGCGAAATCTCCGATTCTATAACCGACGATAGGCAACTTGCCATGTCTCACTTCAATCGGCAGGATTCGTGTGCCATTGATATAAAATGGTGAGCGCGAAATCTCCTTCATGTCAAACACGGGGACACCGGGATAAAGATGAGATTTAAAACAATAGTCAAGGCGTCGGTGAAGATCTTCGTTGACATCGTGACGAAGATAGACCGTTACAGGGCCATTAAAGCAAAAAGGGCGAAGGTCGTCAAACCCTCCGACATGATCATAGTGTGAGTGAGTAATCAGCACCCCGTCGAGATGATGAAGGTCACAGCGCAAAGCCTGCTGACGGAAATCGGGCGTTACATCTATTAAAAGGTTTTGCCCGTCAACCTCCACAAGTGCTGATGCTCTCAGCCTCTTGTCGTGCATATCATGACTCCGACACACCCGGCATCCACATGCAATCTCCGGCACTCCTTTTGAGGTTCCACTACCAAGAATGGTAATCTTCATCTTCGTTGAAATTATATTTACTTCAGGTTCGAGCATAATCCCGAATTTCTCATTTACTGTCTTTATAATTTCATTTGACAGATTAAGAACATCTTCAGCAGAAGCATTATTCTTATTAACTAAAACGAGACATTGCTTAGGATAAACCTGCGCTCCTCCAACAACTTTCCCCTTAAATCCGGCTTGCTCAATCAACCACCCGGCAGGAACCTTAACCAAGTTTTCACCGGCTTTGTATGACGGTACATCCGGATTTCTTCTCAGCACCTCCTCATTGAAATAATATTCATTGATGACCGGATTTTTGAAAAAGCTACCAGCACTTCCTATCTCGGCAGGATTCGGGAGTTTGGAATCTCTTATTCGTTTAACTTCATCTGCAATCTCACCGATTGTCGGCACTCTGCCAAGCTTCTCAGCAAAACTCTTCAATGGACCGTAACCGTACTCTGAAGATTCATCAGATGGAGTAAGCAAATAACTGACGCGCAATACGTAATATCTCCCCTTAGCCTCCGTCTTGAAAACGGAAGTGCGATAGCCAAATTTACACTCATTTGGCTTCAGAGTCACCACCTTTCGTGTGAATGAATCAAAACATTCAACAGAGAAGATGCGATCGCCGGCTTCCACTCCGTATGCTCCTACATTCTGAACAGCCGACGCACCAACCTCACCGGGGATTCCGGCAAGATTCTCAAGTCCGCCAAGCCCATTTTCAACACACCAATCAACGAAGTCGCTCCAGTTTTCCGATGCTCCGGCAATTACATAAACCGTCTTGTCATCCTTAAGATAAATCTGACGACCTTTAATTTTAGACTTCAAAATCAAGCCGTCATATTCACCATCAAACAGAAGGTTACTCCCTCCTCCAATATGGAAAACATTATTACTGTTGTATTCATCCGAACGTGTGATTCGGATAAGATCTTTTACATCTGCATATTCTGCATACAGACGAGCTCTTGCAGGAATGGCAAATGTGGTAAGCGAAGTGAGATCCTTATTGTGTTCAAAAGTTATCATGATATGTGTATTTTCAATTATCGCCAGACATCAACTAAAATTCCATCGGCAAAGCGCAATACTCTGCCGTCAGAATATTTCCAGACATCAAGCAATGTGGAATGTGTATGACCTTTATCAACATCAGAAGGGGAGCCGATTGAAATTCTACACTCCTCTTTCGTCATTCCCGGCACAACTTTGCCTTGTTGAATCAATTTCCAGTTGCTGTCGGATATATTCTTATAGATACTTTTAGGGTCTTTCAAAGTGAAAAGGTTCTTAAACTTACGGCTGCCTCCATCATCTCCACCGTAGTTCATATACATATAATTTTGTGTCGGAGAATCAATATTATTACTATCAGATTGGTTTGAAAATGATATTAAAACCGGGAAGACACTCCCTCCCGGCTTAACATCCTCGATGCGCACAGGCACAAACTTCTGTCCGTTGACATTATTGCCATCGCTGTCATACCATAAAGAGGTAACTGTCCATAATTTCTTTCCGACCAATATATTTTTGATTTGACTGACTCTGTCAATGTCAATCAAAAAAGGAATTTCCGACGAGGTGATGGTTTCAAGAGCCTTTGAATTATCCTTTGAAGTGAAGTAACGGAATTTTTCATTCTTATCATTCTTGAAAACAATCACTGTGGTCAAAGACCCGTCAAGCGACTGTTTTTGCTCAAGACCGTCATAATAAAACGTCTCGCCTGAAATATCATCATCAGTTACGACCTCACGTTCAAACACAAGAGAAGCCTTGTTATCAGCCACGAGAAAAGGTTTCCCCGTCTTCCAATCCTTAAGCTTCTCAGAAGAAACTGAACTCAGAAGATTATCTTCGTCAGAAACCACCGACGCGCGCATGTCTTCTTTTGAAAGCTTGATTTTCTTTGTACCTTCAATTCCGGTAAAACAACCTGAAAACAAGGTTATCATTGAAGCAAATAAAACCAGATTAAAAGAAAACTTCAATAAAACTCTTGAATATTTATCTGTCAAATTTTCCACAATGCAAAGTTAGGTAATTAGATAGTAAAAACAAAATTATAAATTTTTTGAAAAAATTACAAATTTTTAATATCTGATTTTCAGTCATTTGCATAAATATTAGAATAAAATTTAAATATTTTTTGAAGAAAAATTTTGCAGATTCAAAAAATATGTCTAACTTTGCACTCGCAAAACGGAAATGGCGGGATAGCTCAGTTGGTTAGAGCGTCGGATTCATAACCCGGAGGTCTCGAGTTCAATTCTCGATCCCGCTACGAATTTAACAACGGATAAGAAGCAATTCTTATCCGTTGTTAATACAAAACAACAAAAATAAAACTTTCAAAACAAACACTGTTTAATCTATGGCAACAAGAATCAGATTGCAGCGTCATGGTCGCAAAGGCTACGCTTACTATCCTATTGTTATCGCCGATAGCAGGGCACCACGTGATGGTAAATTTATTGAAAGGATAGGTTCTTATAATCCGAACACTAATCCTGCTACAATAAGTTTAGATTTCGACCGTGCTTTGTATTGGATCGAAGTTGGTGCACAGCCTACCGACACAGTTCGTTCAATTCTTTCAAAAGAAGGCGTAATGCTCATGAAACACCTCCGTGTTGGTGTTAAGAAGGGTGCTTTCACAATGGAAGAAGCACAGCGTAAGTTTGACGCTTGGAAAGCAGATCGCACTCAGATTGCAAACGCTGCTGAAGCTAAAAAGAATGAGGCTGCCGCTGCTGACGCTAAGGCTCGCTTTGAAGCTGAAGTTGAAAAGAATCGCGTAAAAGCTGAAGAAGTAGCTAAGAAGAAAGCTGAAAAACTCGCAGCAGAAGAAGCTGCAGCTAAAGAAGCTCTCGAAGCTGAAACTGCTGAAACAGAAGCAACTGCAGAAGCAGCAGAGTAATTACTTCTAAAATCTTATATCTGCAAATTTATTTTTTGATTACATTAATTTGCATATCACAAAAATAATTCTTAACTTTGCAGAGTAAAATAAAACACAGGACTTTAAACCTGTTTATAAGTCCTGTAATTCGGCCGATTAGTGTAGCGGTTAGCACGCCACCCTCTCACGGTGGAGACTCGGGTTCGAGTCCCGGATCGGCTACCGAAAGTGAGTCAAAATTCAATATTTTGACTCACTTTTTTTAGATTATTATTTCCCTTTTTTATTGTATTTCCGGTCTTGATTTTATCGACTCTTTTAATTAAATTTGCATCATGGACCATAATCAATTAGTTAAATCGCTTGCCGAGTCAATGAATAAGAATCAGGAAGAAATTGATTCTATGATTAATTCCATGATTTCTGTTATCAAAGATTCCGTTTGCGAACTTGATTCTGTTTCTTTCCCTGGATTTGGTGCCTTTGAACCCAAAAAGAGACAGGAAAGAATTTCTGTTAATCCTGCCACCGGGAAACGTATGCTTATACCTCCTAAGATTATTCTGAACTTTAGACCTTCGGTCATGCTCAGACAAAGAGTTCGAAACATAATTGACAAATCGTTCTGATGGATAACAAAATAACTTTACCTAAGTTTGCAACTCTCATGGCTTTAAAATCCGGGCTGTCTAAAAGACAGTGTGAGGATTTTTTGCGTGACTTGTTTCTTACCATATCTAAATCACTTGAGAACGGTGAATCTGTAACTGTCAACGGACTCGGCACCTTTAAACTCATAAACGTTGAGCCTCGAAAAAGTGTCGATGTCTCAACCGGTGACCCTATTGAGATTCCGGGACATGTTAAGGTTGTCTTTTCTCCTTCAAAGGAGATGGCTGAAGCTGTAAATGCTCCTTTTGAAATGTTTGAGGCTGTGGAAGTCTTAAATCTTCAAGATGATGATGACCCAACAGTTTATGAAAAGGAGTCTGAATTTTCAGAAAATGAAAACTCAGATGCTTTCTCTGATACAAATAATGAAGAGGAAATAGTTGAATCTGAGGAGAAATCGGATTCTGATGCTGAAATTGAGGCTGCAAATGGTGAAATCGAAAATGCCGAAATTCCATCTGAAAGAATTGAGACTTCTGAAACATCATATATCCTTGATGAACCGCAACCATTAATCACCGATGATACTCCTGCATTGTATGAACCGTTACAGCAGGATACCGATAATTCTACATCTGATGAATCTGGTGATAATTCCGATGAGACGAGTGGAGAATTGGAGTCCTCTCCCCTTTCGGATTCCTCGAATGAGGACACTTCAAATAACATGCCCGGTCTTGCCTCCGACAATAATGTTAACGACAATTCCGAAAATGAACCAATGCCGAAACGCAAGAGTTCACGTTTTTCACTCGGATTTATATGGGGTTTTGTTACAGGTGTCGCAGTGCTCGCCATTGCTCTGTATGTGGGATACTCTATCATTGAAAATAAATTAACAAGAGAATATCAGACAAACGCTGTGCCAGTGGCTGCAGATACAATTGCTGTGCCGGCGCCCACAGCAATTGCCACAAGTGAGGATTCCATTTCTGATATTGAAAAAGAATCAATGAAAATCAAAACCGACGACAATGCGGTTGAGACTTCACCTTCTGATGCTCCTCGTTATGATACAATCTCAAAAACTCGCTATCTGACGACAATGGCAAAGGAATATTACGGCACATTCCACCTTTGGCCATATATTTATGAAGAGAATAAAGACATCCTTGGACATCCGGACAGAATACGCCCCGGCACAAAAGTGAAGATTCCCAATCTTGCAAAATATGGTGTCGACCCGCACAATCCCGCCGATATAGAACGTGCCAAGAAAATGGGTCGTGATATTTACGCGCGCTACAATAAGAAAATTAATTGACATTTTATCTTCCGGACCAACTAATTTTCTTATTCTGTCGTTATAAGAGTATGAGAAATATCTATAAAAATTTTCTTACATTTTCTTTGGCTCTTCTGGCAACGTTGTCGTTATATTCCGAGACAGTAAGTCAGAAGCAAGCCAAATTGCTTGCTCAAGAATTCTTTAATGAGGCGCATCGCGGGGTAACACCTCCCGTAAAATTCGTTTATAATGGGAAAAACCTCACAATGGATCGTCTCTTCACTCCTTTCTATGTCTATAATTCCGGAACTTCCGGTTTTGTAATCATATCTGCCGAAAACAAGACCTTCCCATTGTTAGGGTATTCCTTGGAGTCATCATTTAATCCGGCAAATCTCTCTGATGCTCAAAAAGCCCTTCTGTCGAGCTATGCCCGTGACATTGAATATGTGCGTTTTGAAACAGATGAGCCTACTCAAGCGATAGAGGCATGGCGCGATTTTCCTGCTTTTGTCAGACAACAATTGTCAGCTACTCCATATTTTGGAGCTTCTACTCTAAATTCAGAAGAAATTAATCTAAATCTTTCTGATGCAGTCAATGCCATTTATGAAACATCCTCTGACCTTTTTTCTCCCGGACAATGGATTGATATTGTCGATTCGGAACTAAATGCCAATGGCGAAGTTGTCATGGGATTCCCCTATAAGAATCAGCTGGAAGCAACGGCTGTGACCGGAAGACGTGGAGATTATTATCGTTTCTACTTCAATGGCGACCAAAGCTGGATGATGCGTATTTTACCGACAGAAATACTTAGCGGCATGCAGGTTGCCGTAATAGGGAATCCTCCGGAAGTAACTGAACCTGAAATTCCGGAAGAATTACCTTTTGCTTTTTTGGATTCATTTGAAAATGAAATTAAAAATAACCGGTTGGCCGAAGAAGAAATGTATGAGAGACGACTTATTCCTGTCGAGCCTCAGATTACCGGCATGACTGGAGGAAGATTCTTGATTTCAGCTCCTTATGAAGTTGATATGGTGCGCGTCTATAATTTATCAGGAGCAAACGTAAAAACATTCTATTTTAAGGAAACTGATGTTGCTAACATCGACATCAGTGAGCAACCCAACGGCTTTTATGTTGCCACTGTCTATGCTAATAACCAAACACCTTATAGTTTTAAAATCTATAGATAATCTTTCACATAACCCGACTCTCTGCGATAAATAAAATGAAAAGACTCATCAAAAATAAACTGACGGCATTTTTAGCCTTATGTCTCATTATTGTTGTTCTTATACTCACATTCAAGTTGCGCACTGTCTGGTGGGGATTCATTGATATCTTTTTCTTCTTTATGGCAGCCTTCTCCCATCTGGTCGCGGTATTTATTGCCGACAGAAGTCCCGTTGAGTCCCGAACACTTGACACGTTCTCTTTCTGGATGCTTATAGGAGCTTTCGTCGCTTTACTTTGCGAGTTTGTGGCTTGGCAGATTATCATCTGATAAATCTTTCTTAATAAAGAATCAGAGTAGAATTAATAAAAAAACGTATAAATAAAAATGGTGAATCCGGCTTGGATTCACCATTTTTATTTATACGTTCTCTTCAGTTAAATCTGATTAGCAGGGAAGAGCTTCGTTTGTTTTGTGTACAGCAGCTGCGCTCTTAGCGAAGAGTTCTTTTTCTTCTGCATTGAGGTCAAGCTCGATGATTTTTTTGATACCACCTTTGCCAAGTACACAGGGAACACCGATGCAAAGATCCTTTTCACCATATTCGCCTTCAAGAAGAGCTGAACAGGGGATGATAGCATCCTGGTCGTGGATAACAGCTTCTACAACTTCTGCAGTTGCAGCACCGGGAGCATACCATGCTGAAGTGCCGAGAAGTTTAGTCAGTGTAGCACCACCAACCATAGTGTCAGCAACCACCTTATCCATAGTTTCAGCATCGAGAAGTTCAGTTGCGGGGATGCCACGGAGAGTAGCAAAACGCTTCATAGGAATCATAGTTGTGTCGCCATGACCACCGATTACGAAACCTTCAACCTCATTGGGATTAGCGTTGAGGGCTTTGCTGAGGTAATATTTGAAACGGCTGCTGTCAAGAGCACCACCCATACCGATGATACGGTTTTTGGGAAGACCTGAAATTTTATGAATCAGATAAGTCATGGTATCCATCGGGTTAGATACACAGACAATAACTGCGTTGGGGCTGTGTGCAAGCACACTTTCAGTCACCTGCTTTACGATGCCTGCGTTAACTCCGATGAGCTCTTCACGAGTCATGCCCGGTTTGCGGGGAAGACCTGATGTGATAACAACAACGTCGCTGTTAGCTGTTGCAGCATAATCGTTAGTTACACCATTGATGCGTGTGTTCATATCAAGAAGATTTGCAGTCTGCATCATATCCATAGCCTTACCTTCGGATACGCCTTCTTTGATATCAATCATTACTACTTCGTCTGCAATTTCACGAAGAGCCATTACATTGGCTGCTGTTGCACCGACGTTACCGGCACCTACAACGGTTACTTTTGACATGATTATTCTTTTTATTTTGATGTTTTTATATTGCGCAATTTCTTGCTTTAAAGTTTCTGCAAATTTACTTATTTTTTTCGTTATCAGCAACCTTTTCTGTCATAGAAAAATCGCCGGTTACGACGCTCTTCCGACCTCCGTCACTGAAGCTCTCCTTTTCCTTCTCTGATGATTGTCGGCTCATCTGTTGTGAGGTCGACAATAGTGGAGTATTCGGTCATTCCCTCCTCCCCTTCTATTATAACGTCGACAACACCATCATAGTTTTCTGAGATAAGCTCAACATTGCGGGCAAAGTCGTCTGTTTCAAAATCAATGGAGGTTGTCATGATAGGATTTCCAAGCTGTTCTGCCACCATCCGCGCTGTGAGACAGTCAGGGATTCGTATGCCCACGGTTTTTCTTCCCTTAAAGGCCTTGGGAAGCTGCGACGAGCTCTTGAGCAGGAAGGTGAACGGACCGGGCGTATTCTCCTTTATAATTCGGAAAGCCTCATTATTTATCTTTGAATATGACGAAGCCATTGATAGATCACTGCAGATAATCGAGAGATTATTCTTGTCGGGATTAAGTCCTTTCACTCGACATAACTTTTCAATTGCCTTACTGTTAAGCGCATCACACACAAGACCGTAAAGTGTGTCGGTCGGAATAATGGCGAGACCTCCGTCTTTGAGGACCTTAATCACGTTGTCAATTTGATCTTCAGTTGGATTGTCATTCCAAACTTTTATTATGTTTTTCATAACTGCTACGTCTATAATTATAATATTAATGCAAAAATAATCCATTTATTTTTCTTATCCAAATTCTGCTCTTTGCTCATGCTAATCTTTTTGAGTAATTTTGCATAATTATTTTACTTAATAAGATTATGAAAATTGGTATTCTTGCTGCAATGGATAAAGAAATAGCTTTGCTTCGTCCGTTGCTTGAAAATCCCGAAGAAGTATTGATTGATGGCCGAACCATACTTAAAGGAGAAATAGGGAGTCATCAAATCGCCCTCATGAAATGTGGGATAGGTAAGGTTAATGCTGCTCTTAACACTTATCGACTCATAAAATCATACGAACCGGATCTTATCATAAATTCCGGTGTTGCCGGAGGCGCAGACCCTTCGATGCACATTGCCGATGTGCTTATCGCAGAATACGCTGCTTATCATGATGTCTGGTGCGGACCCGGCACTGAAATCGGAGCTGCCGACGGCTTCACAACATTTCTTCCGACTGATGCAAGAGTCATTGAAGCTGCTAAAAGTCATCTGAAGCGTGACGACATTCGTTACGGTCTTATTGTATCGGGCGATTCCTTTATCTCGAAAAAGGAAGAAGTGGAAATTATAAAGAAAAATTTTCCGACAGCACTTGCGTGCGACATGGAATCAGCTGCAATAGCTCATGTTGCCGCAGAAAGCAAGATTCCGTTCTCTGTCATCAGAGTGGTGAGTGACACTCCGGGTGAAGGTGAAAATATCTCCCAGTATAAGAATTTCTGGACTGTTGCTCCTGAGAAAACATTTGAAGCCGTAAGAACAATTATCACCCATCTCTAAATATTAATCAGAAATAGATGGCATCGCAAAAAATCAGATCTCTAATGCTTCCGATTGCAATGATTGGTGGAGCAATATTTTATCCCTGGATGGATAACCTATCATTCATCTCTCCTTATTTAATCTTCCTGATGCTTTTCATCACCTACTGTCGTTTGGATTTCAGACATATCAAGATTGAGAGATTTCAATTTGCTATCATATCTGTCCAAATGATTATGGCGGCTGCCGTCTATTTCCTTCTTCTTCCTTTCAGCCATACCGTTGCGGAAGGTGTCTGCCTGTGTGTGTTCATTCCGACAGCCACAGCCGCACCGGTCATTACAGCCATGCTTGGAGGAAGCATTTCGCGTGTTGCCACTCTATCACTCATCGGCAACCTTCTGACATCCATTCTTGCCCCGCTCGTGCTTGCCGCCATCGGCGACAATCATCTCCCCTATCTGCAGTCATTTCTAATGATTCTTAAAAGAGTCATGCCTTTGCTACTAATGCCTATTGCTGCGGCATTTATTCTCAAATATACTTGTCCGAAATTTCATCAGGCCATCACCAATCATCAATCCATCTCATTTTATATCTGGGCGTTAGCCCTATTTATTATTGTTGGATGCTGCGTAAGTTTCACCATCAATAACTTCAGGATTGACCGCCTGCCTGACATTATTGCGCTTGCAACCGGAGCTTTCGTTGTCTGTGTGATGCAATTTGCAGTTGGCAGAAGAATCGGAGGGAAATATGGTGATAAAGTTTCCGGCGGACAGGGACTCGCTCAAAAGAATACTGTGCTTGCCGTGTGGTTGGCTTTGGCTTATATGAATCCGATCGCATCAATTGCTCCGGCTGCATACATTGCCTGGCAGAATATGATAAATTCTTACCAACTCGTGAAATATCGGCAATAGGTCTATCCTTGATGACTCTATCAGCAATTACAACTGTCTCCCTTGTTATCGCGTCGTTTACCCTTATCGCGATTTGACTGACAACTCTGAGACAAAGCGCAACCGTGGCATGACCCACCTTGCGATTTTCCCCTGTTTTTTCTAAAAACTTTTAGGACAACCCATACAAGACACCCCAACATGGCAATGGCACATAGGGTGTATTGTATCTTCAAGTTAGTGTCAAGCTCATTCTGTCTCGAAACAACCTCTAAAATAATTCCTAATATTCCATCCATTATTTTTTGCCGCTATCTGTTGAAATCTTTCTGTTACTATTATCTTTTAAAACAGAGAGTGTGATTTTTGATATCATTTCCTTCAAATTACCGATAAATTCTTCCGCACTGTATTCTCCTCTTTCTATAGCACGAAGTCGGCCTTCCCAAATACCTGTCAGCTTCGCGCTTTTCAGCAGTTCTTCATCAATAATGCTTATAAGGTCTATCCCCGCTTTTGTAGCACGAATAGATTTTCGCTCCTTTCTGATGTAACCGCGTTTGTATAGAATCTCTATTATTGCTGCACGAGTGGAGGGTCTTCCAATTCCGTTTGCCTTAAGAGACTCGCGTAAGTCTTCATCATCAACAAGAGACCCGGCAGTTTCCATAGCCTTCAAGAGTGTGCCCTCAGTAAAGTATTTCGGAGGCTGAGTGGTTCGTTTCTGAAGGAACGGATCGTGAGGACCACTCTCCCCTTTTTCAAATGAAGGAAGAGTCTTGCCTCCGTCGTCAGATTCGTCATCAGCACTTTCCGACTCTCTACGGTCAGCAGATGCTTTATCTGATGAATATACAAATTTCCAACCCTGGTCGGTTATTACCTTGCCGGATGTCTTGAACTGCACTTTTCCAACCTCTCCCTTAACAGTTGTCTGCTCAAAGGCACAGTCCGGATAAAAAACTGATATAAAACGCCGGGCAACAAGATCAAAAACATCCTGCTCAGCCTTTGTCAGTGAGTTGCCGGGGGCAACTCCTGTCGGAATTATTGCATGATGATCCGTGACCTTTGAATTGTCGAATACTTTCTTACTCTTGCGCAATTTACTTCCTCGTAGCGGAGTCAGAAGATCTGAATACTCCTTGAGAGAATTAAGAATCTGACCGCATTTCGGATAGACATCATCTGTTAGATACGTTGTGTCAACGCGCGGATATGTGGTCAGTTTCTTCTCATAAAGAGATTGAATCGTCTTCAAAGTTTCATCGGCACTGAGATTGAGTTTCTTATTTGCCTCGACTTGAAGTGAAGTCAAATCGAAAAGTCTCGGCGGTGCCTCCTTCCCTTTTTTCTTTGAGACATCAGTCACGGTAAAAGGGAGATTCTTAAGTTCTTCAACTTTCGGAAGTCCCGCTTCCTCCTTTTCAAACTGAGCCAAGGTGGACGTAAAGACAACATTCCGATACTTCGTGCGCAATTCCCAAGAATCCTTAGGCACAAAATTCTCAATCTCCTGTTGCCTGTTAACCACCAGAGCCAAGGTTGGAGTCTGAACCCTACCTATTGAAAGCAATCCTTTGTCAGAGGAATACTTAAGAGAATAAAGACGCGTACCGTTTATTCCAAGAATCCAATCTCCAATAGCCCGACACAAGCCCGCGATATAAAGGTTGTTCAGTTCATGATGAGGACGAAGATGGTTGAATCCTTCAAGTATGGATTGGTCTGTCAGAGAACTGATCCACAACCGTTCGATGGGTTTTTCACATCCTGCTTTCTGCATCACCCACCGTTGAATCAACTCTCCCTCCTGTCCGGCATCACCGCAGTTTATTACTTTGTCACACTGCTTGATAAGGCTCTCAATCACTTCAAATTGTCGCTGAATCCCCTTATCATCAATAACCTTTATTCCGAATCTCGGAGGTATCATCGGGAGGGAACCCAGTGTCCAACGTTTCCATGAAGAAACATAGTCGGCCGGATCCTTCAGACAACAGAGATGTCCGAATGTCCAGGTAACACAATATCCGTTACCCTCAAGATAACCGTCTCGCTTGGTTGTCGCTCCGATAATCTTGGCTATATCCCTGCCCACACTCGGTTTCTCCGTTATGCAAAGAATCATTTCCTCTAAGTTTTTCTTGTTACTTTATTCTTAATTTCTTTTGGCTTCTTCCCAAATTTCATCCATCTCTTCGAGGGTCATCTCCTTCAGATTCTTCCCCATATCTTTTACTTTCTGCTCCAGATAGTTGAATCGCTTGATGAACTTCCGGTTTGTACGCTCAAGAGCATTCTCCGGGTCAACACCGTAAAGCCTTGCAGCGTTAACCACTGAAAACAAGAGGTCTCCAAATTCCGCCTCAAGGTCTTTCCGGTTCCCTTGCTTCATTTCTGCCTCAACTTCCCCGACTTCTTCTTTCACTTTATCCCAAACCTGCTCTTTTTCCTCCCAATCGAAACCAACGTTTCGTGCTTTCTCCTGGATTCGGTTTGCCTTTATCAATGCCGGCAAAGCATCCGGCACACCGGACAAGACGGTCTTGTTTCCTCCCTTTTCCTTCAGCTTGATCTGCTCCCAATTCTGCAAAACATCCTGTTCGCCATCAACCTTTACCTCTCCGAAAACATGAGGATGACGAAAAACAAGTTTATCGGAAAGCGAGTCGCACACATCGGCAATGTCGAAGTCTCCATTTTCCGACGCTATCTTTGAATAGAAAGCAACGTGAAGAAGAACGTCTCCCAACTCCTTTTTTATTTCCATTGACTCGCCCGACATAAGAGCTGATGCCAACTCATAAGTCTCTTCAATAGTGTTCGGACGAAGTGACTCATAAGTTTGTTTAGCGTCCCACGGACATTTTACTCTCAGAATATCAAGTATATCAAGCATTCTTCCGAATGCTTCAAGCTTCTTTTCTCTACTGTTCATAGATGCAAAAATACAAAAAATAATCTTTAAAATCAATCTTGCCTAAACAGATTAACCGGCTATCAATATTATTAAATGTAGATTCCAAAACGAAGTGCAACACTGAGCGAGGAACATCTACATTTCCTCTCTCCTTCTGGAGGGGGATGCCCGAGCGGCGGGGGCGGCCTAAACCGCCCCCAAGAGCGGAGGAT
>JAAVFW010000016.1 GCA_014800535.1 Bacteroidales bacterium | reverse complement strand
GTTTATATTAAGATTCGAAATTAATCTTAGCAAGATTTGAACTTGCGAAGATGGAGTTATGGGGTTCCATAATGACTGATGAGCAAGTTTGAAGATTACAATATTAATCCGAAGATTGAGATAAGCTAATTATTGAAACTTACTTAAGAAACCACTCCAAGAATTAACGCTGATGAAGTTCTCAGAAATAGCCGGACATAAAGACACCATCGACCGTATTGTAAATATGGTTGACAGCGGACATCTTCCACATGCCATTCTGCTCAGCGGTCCGTCAGGAATTGGAAAAATGAATCTTGCGCGTGCGTTGGTTCAATATCTTCAATGTCAGAACCGTTCCAATGGCGACTCTTGCGGAGTGTGCCCCGCATGTGTACGCAACAAGTCGATGAACAATCCTGACGTGCATTTCTCCTACCCCATTGTAAAATCCAAGTCGCCTAATATCTCAATCTCTTCCGACAGATTTGACCAATGGAAACAATTTCTGGAAGAATCTCCCTTAATGTCGCCCGAAGAGTGGAACCGTATTCTCGGAGCGGGCAACTCTCAGCCGATAATCCATGTTGACGAAGCAGCAGATATTTCACGTCTGGCAATGCTGTCGCCTCTTGCCAGCGACCAAAAGATATTTGTTATCTGGCAACCGGAAAAACTCCAGCAAAATGCTGCCAACAAACTCCTCAAGCTGATTGAAGAACCTCTCGGCTCGACCGTCTTTATCTTTGTCAGCAATAACCCCTCTCTAATTCTCCCCACGATTTTCTCACGGACCCAGCGTCTGAATCTGTATCCTCTTTCCGACGCTGAAGTCTTTGATTACCTCAAACGGCACTCGTCGCTCTCTGACCGCGAACTTTCAGAGATTGCACGCCTCTCGGAAGGTAATCTCAGGCGTGCCGAGGAGTTTATCGGACAGACCGGCGAACGAACGGAGTTCTCTCAATACTTCATTCGCATGATGCGCTCGGCATATTCGCGCAATATTGTCGATTTGAAGGAACTCAGTGACATCTTCCACGGGTTCGGTCGCGAAAAAAGTCTGCGCTTCCTGGAATATTGCGCAAAGATGACACGCGAGAATTTCGTCTTTAATTTCCATAATCGCGACCTGAACATGATTGTTCAGGATGAAGAAACATTCAGCAAGAAGTTTTCTCCATTCATTAATGAGCGGAATGTCGAAAAAATTTCTGTAAGCATCGACGATGCTGCAAGAGACATTGCACGCAACGCCAACGGCAAAATCGTCTTTTTTGACTTTCTTCTTCTCTTGTCGCGTTATATAAGAACAAGTTAACTATTAAATCATTACTCTCATAACATTGCACCTTATGAAACCAACACTATTTATATTGGCAGCCGGAATGGGCAGCCGCTACGGAGGACTCAAACAGCTCGACGGACTCGGTCCTAACGGAGAAACCATCATGGACTATTCCGTTTATGACGCTCTTCAGGCAGGATTCGGCAAAATAGTATTTGTAATCCGCCATGACTTTGAACAGGAGTTCCGCGATAAGGTAATCTCTAAATATGCAGGTCATATTGACACCGATGTTGTGTTTCAGGACATTGACAACATACCCGAAGGTTTCAAACGTAATCCGGAAAGAACCAAGCCCTGGGGCACCGGTCATGCCGTGCTGATGGGTAAAGATGCCATCAACGAACCGTTTGCCGTCATCAACGCCGACGACTATTATGGCCCTGAATCTTTCCGTATTCTTGCTGACTTCCTCAAAAGTGCGGAAGGTAAGAAAAACGAATATTGCATGGTCGGATTCAGAATCGGCAATACGCTGAGCGAAAACGGCGGTGTTTCTCGAGGCCTTTGCTCGGTTGATGAAAACGGATTCCTGACCGGAGTCAAGGAATGTCATAACATCCGCCGAGAGGGAGACTCTCTCGTGCAGACACTCGAAGACGGTTCAGACGCACCTTTCCCGGCTGAGGCAAGCGTGTCAATGAACATGTGGGGCTTCACTCCCGACTATTTTGACTATTCCGAAAAAGCATTTATCGACTTCCTGAAAGAGAATGGCGGTGAACTCAAATCAGAGTTCTACATCCCGACAGTTGTCAATAACCTTATCAACGACGGCACTATAACGTTGAAGGTGCTCGACACACCCTCGCAGTGGTTCGGCGTTACATACGCTGCCGACAGAGAAGCAACCGTAGCTCGCTTTGCCGAACTGGTCAAGAATGGTGTCTATCCCTCTCCTCTTTTCAAATAATGAACGACATGAAGGAAAAAATACTTGTAACGGGTGGAACCGGATATATCGGTTCCCACACCGTTGTCGAACTGCAGAACGCTGGGTATGAGGTTGTGATTATCGACAACCTTTCCAACTCAAGCCGCAAAGTGCTCGATGGAATCAAAAACATCACCGGAATCATGCCGGCGTTTGTTGAAGGTGACTGCACCGACCTTAAGACCCTTTCAACTCTCTTTGAAAATCACAAAGGAATCAAGGGTATCATTAACTTCGCTGCATCGAAAGCGGTTGGAGAATCAGTTGAAAAACCTCTGCTCTATTACCGCAATAATCTTGTGACGCTCATCAATCTTCTTGAGCTTATGCCGCAGTATGATGTCAAGGGAATTGTTTTCTCATCCTCATGCACCGTCTACGGAGAGCCGGATGTCAACCCTATTGATGAGACTGCTCCGATTAAGGTTGCAACATCCCCCTACGGCAACACAAAGCAGATTTGTGAAGAGATAATTACCGATTTCATTGCGAGCGGAGCTAACATAAAGAGCATCCTCCTGCGCTATTTCAATCCGATTGGTGCACATCCTTCGGCTGAAATAGGTGAGCTGCCCAATGGCATACCCAATAACCTTGTGCCATACATCACCCAGACTGCTGCCGGAATCAGAAAGGAACTCACCGTGTTCGGCAACGATTACAACACTCCCGACGGAACCTGCATCCGTGACTTCATTGATGTTGTCGACCTGGCTCGTGCCCATGTCGTTGCAATGAAACGTATGCTCGACAACAGTGATTCCGATGCTCTTGAAGTGTTTAATCTCGGCACCGGCAACGGTCTGTCTGTGCTTCAGCTTATCGAAGCCTTTGAAAAAGCTTCCGGAGTGAAAGTACCCTATCGCATCGGTGAGCGTCGTGCCGGTGACATCGAGCAAATTTGGGCTAACCCAAAAAAAGCTAACGAAATTCTCGGCTGGAAGGCTGTTGTGCCTATTGAAGAAACAATGAGCAACGCTTGGAAATGGCAATGCCGTTGTGCCGGAAATTGATGTTCTACCGGCTTGTTTATATTACTAACCTTTATATATTTTAAATGAAAAAATCTTTCCCTTATCTTGGTTTTGCATCTTGTGCGCTTATGATACTGGCAACAGGATGTATGGATGATAAGTATGACCTGTCTGACATTGACACCACTACCCGAATCAGTGTCAATGATCTGGTCATCCCTATCAATCTTGAGAGCGTCAAGCTCGACGATGTTATCGAACTTGGCGACGATGAAAATGTAAAAGTAGTTACCGACGCCAACGGCAACAAAGTATATGCTATCTGGCAGGACGGCGACATCAATTCTGACCCTATCACTATTAAAGAGATACACATCAGTCCGGAAGAAATAGATGACTCACACGTTGGTGTCAACAAAGTTGGCAACGGCTCCGCAGGGTCTGCTTCCGTTCGCTATGCAATGGACAAAATGTCGTCGGTCTTCGCCTTCCGTTCATCTGACGTTGATGAGTCTGTGAAGAGTGTTTCCGATTTGCGCACAGTGAATCCTGCCGAACTCGAAGTTAAACTCGTCATACCCTCTTCCATTGCTGTCAGCAAAGTAGAATTGGAAAATGTTGAGATTATCTTCCCGAAAAATCTTTATTTCGACGGTCAGCCTGCCAAGTCTAACATCGGAACATATAATCCGCAGACCGGCATTGTCACAATAGCTTCACACACAGCCACATCAAACATTGTGCCCGTAACACTGCAGGCTAACGACTTCCGTTTTGCAGATGGAGAACTCTCAATCAACACCACAACTCGCGAACTTCTCTACACCGGATTGATGGGTACGACCGACAACGGTCATCTAACCATCACTTCGTCAGGCGCGACACCTCCTGCAAACTTTGATCTTGCAGCGCAATATGACCAGTCGGCTTTTTATGTAAAGAATTTCTCAGGTGAAATCCTTTATGACGTTGAAAATACTGACATCGAACCTATTGATCTCGACGACCTCCCCGACTTCCTGCAGGATAGAAACACAAATGTTATCCTGTCGAATCCCCAGATCTACATCGGTGCGCTCAACTCTACCGCTGATTACCATGCGGAATGCTCTGCTTCAATCCTTCTTGATTCAGAGTTCTATTCAGGTGCAACAAATCAGTCATCAAGCCCGACATTCATCATCGGCTATGATAAAGGTGTCACTACCTATAATGTTGCTTTATCACCGGAAGGGACTGCGCTGAAACCTATCGAGGAATATTCGAATAATCTGACCAAATACTCTTATCCCGAACTGAAAAATATGCTTTCAGCCGGTGAAACTGCTGATGGTCTCCCCCATATTATCAACCTCACCCTCGACAATCCTCACTTCTTCGGAAACGTTATCAACTTCCCGGTGGAAGCTCCCGGTGTTCCGACTTCAGATTATGAGATTCAGGGTCTGAAAGCATATTACACTTTCTATGCTCCCCTTGCATTCGATGCCGAGACCAACATTATCTATAATAAGGTCAACAACAACTGGAACAGCGAGGAACTTGAATATCTTGAAGTGACCAAAATGCAGATTGAAGCCGATGCCGTCTCTTCAATCCCGGCTGAAGTGGCTCTGACTATTTATCCTATCGACAAGGATGAAAACCACCTCGGACGCGCCAACCAGCTTCTCCTGCCGGCTTTTGCTTCAGAAAAAGTTGTGCTTACCATTGAGGCTGAATCAGAAGATAAACCCATCCGCAACATTCACGGTCTCGATTATCGTGCCATCGTGCGTCAGCTCACCGAGGGTGCCGGCGAATCTTTATCTCCCGACCAGACTCTTGAGCTGAAGAACATCCGGATCAAAGCTTCCGGTTATTACACCAAAGAATTTTAACCGCTCAACAACCTGAATCATGAAATCAAACATCATCAAATTCTTTTTATCATGCGCAGCGGTTGCTTCTTGTGTGACAGTCGCTTCTGCTCAGAACACTTATTCCGGCTACTTCCTTGAAGATTACACCGCTCGCCACCAGATGAATCCCGCCTTCGGTGGCACCTCAAAAACATACGTTGGTTTTCCTGCATTGTCAAACATCAACGTTGCGATGCGTGGCAACCTTCATGTAAGCGATGTCCTTTATCCAAACCGCGAACCCGGAAAATCCACCATTCTCTTCACTAATCCTCAGATTGGGGTGAATGAAGCAATGAGTAAATTCAGCAACCATAATAAGATTGGTGCTGACGTCAAATTGGGTGTGATCAACGTTGGCTTCACCGCACTCGGAGGTTACAACACAGTTGGAATCAATGTAGTGACAGGCGTTAACGCTGATGTTCCTAAATCGCTCTTCTCTCTTGTTAAAGAAGGAATCGCCAACAAGACCTACGACATTAAGGACTTCCGTGTCGGAGGACATGCCTACGGAGAGATTGCACTGAATCATTCTCGCGACCTTCCGTTTGTGCCCGGTCTGCGTGTGGGTGCTGCTGTAAAGTTCCTTATCGGTCTGGGAAATGTCGACGCTTATTTCAATAAGGCTAACCTTACCCTTGGCGAAAACGACTGGACCGCTGTCACCAATGCAAACATCTATGCTTCGGTCAATGGTCTGAAATATAAGACTGATGTCAACGAAAACACAGGGGCAACCTACGTTTCTGGTGCTGACCTTGATTCATTTGGACTCAACGGATTCGGCCTTGGCTTCGACCTCGGTGGTGTCTATGAATGGAACGATTTCACCTTCTCTGCCGCTCTACTCGACCTCGGTTTCATTTCCTGGGGACACACTCAGTATGCAACCACCGGTGGCGATAAAACAATCAACACCGATGCCTACACTTTCGGCATAAATGATGACGATGAAACATGGGATAATTTCACCGACGACCTCTCAAAGCTTTATGAGCTTGAAGATCGCGGAAATATCGGAACACGCACCCGCGCACTGAAAGCAACCCTTAATCTTGCTGCGGAGTATGAGTTCCCCTACTATCGTCCGCTTCATTTCGGTTTCCTCAGCTCGACATATTTCAATGGTCCTTTCACCTGGACTCAGGTCAGATTGTCGGCAAATGTGAAACCCTGTAAGGCTGTCTCTGCAAGTGCCAATCTCGCAATGGGCACCTACGGTGTCGGTTTCGGATGGCTTCTGAACATCCACACAACCGGCTTTAACTTCTTCATCGGTATGGACCGCACCCTCGGCAAACTTGCTAAACAGGGTCTGCCCCTTAATTCTAATGCAGAAGTAAACTTTGGCATCAACTTCCCGTTCTGATTAAGCGTTATATAAGAAAGCTCGATTCCGTAGAGTAAACAGCTTATCAGAATAACCAATAAAGATTCTGACACCTTCGGAGCTTCGAGTTCCTAAGGTGTCTGTCTTTTTTAAAATAACACTATATTACTATGATTAGCAACAAAATCGAAAAAGCAATCAACGAACAGATTAATGCTGAAATGTGGTCTGCTTATCTTTACCTTTCAATGGCAAACCATTTTGAAAACGAAGGAAGAAAAGGGTTTGCAAACTGGTTTCGTGTGCAGTTTCAGGAAGAACAGGCACATGCTCTTGCATTGATGGATTTCCTGAATGCCCGCGGTGGTCGTGTTGTGCTCAGCCCGATAGAGGAAGTGCCGACAAGCTGGGAATCTCCCAAAGACGCTTTCCTTGCAACCCAGGCTCATGAAACCAAGGTTACATCTCTCATCCATAACCTCTACGCAATGGCTGAGGCTGAGCAGGATTTTGCAACCCGTCAGAAACTGAACACATTTGTGGCAGAGCAGGTAGAAGAAGAAGACACTGTGAGAGACATCATCGACGATCTGACACTTGTCGGCGACGACGGCACCGGTCTTCTCCAGATCGACCGTGAACTCGGTGCGCGCACATTCGTTCAGCCCGTTCTTTAAACAAAAAGGAAATGCCATAAAAAAGGATGTTCACACAGTGAACATCCTTTTTTATGGCTGATAAATTACAAACTTAATCCGAAGATTTATTTATTGATTACTTATAAAATCAATTAAGTTGAGTTTCTGACTATCAGCGACGAAAATCAGCGACGATGTTGCTTCATCTGGCGCATCATCTTCATCGGATTTTTCATAGTTGTGGCCATTCGCATCATCTTGCGGGTCTCCTCAAACTGCTTCAAAAGGCGGTTAACCTCCTGAAGAGTTGTTCCGGAACCTTTTGCAATGCGCTGACGACGCGACGCATTGATTATTTCAGGGTTAGCGCGCTCGTAGGGTGTCATCGAATAGATTATTGCCTCAATACCCTTGAAAGCGTTATCGTCAATATCAATATCCTTTATTGCCTTACCGACACCGGGAATCATTGAAGCCAAATCCTTAATGTTACCCATCTTCTTAATCTGATGAATCTGCTTAAGGAAATCATCAAAGTCAAACTTGTTTCTCTTGATTTTTTCCTGAAGGCGTTCAGCCTCTTTCTGGTCGTAAAGCTCCTGTGCACGCTTGGCAAGCTCAACGATGTCGCCCATGCCGAGAATACGGTTAGCCATACCCTCAGGATTGAACTCCTGGATGTCTTCAAGTTTTTCGCCTGTGCCGACAAACTTAATCGGTTTATTGACAACAGTACGGATTGAAAGAGCCGCACCGCCGCGAGTGTCACCGTCAAGCTTGGTCAGAACAACACCGTCGAAGTCGAGACGGTCGTTAAATTCTTTTGCAGTGTTGACCGCATCCTGACCGGTCATTGAGTCGACGACAAACAGAATCTCATGAGGATTAACCGCTTCCTTAATCGCAGCAATCTCATTCATCATTGCCTCATCGACAGCAAGACGACCGGCGGTGTCGACAATCACAAGGTCAAGATGATTCCGGCGGGCATGTTCGATGGCATTTTTTGCAATCTCGACGGGATTCTTATTCCCCTCCTCAGTGTAGACAGGCACGTCGATTGTCTCAGCAAGAACTTTCAACTGCTCGATAGCCGCCGGACGATAAACGTCGCCAGCAACCAACAGCGGACGTTTCCCTTTATTCTTAAGCTTCTTTGCAAGCTTGCCTGAGAAAGTGGTCTTACCGGAACCCTGCAGACCTGACATGAGGATGACAGTCGGATTGCCGCTCAGATTGAGAGGAGCCTCCTCAGAGCCCATGAGGGTTGTCAGCTCGTCATGCACAATTTTAATCATCAGCTCCTTAGGCTTCAGAGCGTTAATAACGTTCTGACCCAAGGCCTTCTGTTTGACCGTATCCGTAAATTGCTTGGCAACCTTGTAATTGACGTCGGCATCAAGCAGAGCGCGGCGAACGTCCTTGACGGTCTCCGCTATATTTATTTCGCTGATTCGCCCTTCACCCTTCAGTATTTTAAAAGAGCGCTCCAGTCTTTCCGAAAGATTATTAAACATATTCTATCTTATCAGTATTTTTTTACCATTCCGGTGGTATTCATTTCAGCCGGTTTGTCGCAGTGTCGGGGAAGATGACTGTCGGCTTGAAACTACGCGCCTCCTCCTCTGTCATGAGAGCGTATGTCATAAGAATGACAATATCACCCGGTTGTGCCTTACGGGCAGCAGCTCCGTTCAGACAGATAACGCCTGAGCCCGCCTCACCTTCAATGACATAAGTGTCGAAACGCTCACCGTTGTTGTTGTTGACAATCCATACTCTCTGACCCGGAAGAATATTGGCAGCGGCAAGAAGGTCGCTATCAATTGTAATACTTCCGATATAGTTAAGATTCGCCTCGGTCACTGTCACCCGGTGAATCTTCGATTTCATCATCTCAATCAGCATGGTGCTTTCCTATTTACGATAACAAATATTGTCTATGAGTCTGACATCACCGCAATAGACCGTGATACAACCCACGATATAGGGAGATTCCTCCCACTCTTCAACAGGAAGAAGAGTTCTGCCGTCGACAATTTCAAAATATTCCACATTCATGAAGGGGACGGCATTGATGCGCTCAACGACAGTGTCGTGTGTAGCGCGCACGGAATGTTCCTTTGAGTAGTCCACACTGTCGGCAAGCGCACGGTGAATCTCCGGAGCGACAGCACGCTGTTCAGCGGTCAGCAGCTGATTGCGGCTTGAAAGAGCCAAACCGTCTTCAGCCCGCTTAATGGGACATGCGACTATTTCGACATCCATCTTTTCAGACAAAACCATGTTGCGAATCACTGCAATCTGCTGAAAATCCTTTTCGCCGAAATAAGCTCGCTTCGGACGGCAAAGCTGAAACAGCCTACTGACAATCTGCGCAACACCCTGGAAATGACCCGGACGGAATTTACCCTCCATAACCTCCGCAGCAGTGCCAAGCTCAAAAACCTTATCACTTTCCAGACCGTCAGGATAAATTTCTGAGACCTCAGGAGCAAATGCCACCGCCGCTCCACATCTGGCAATCAGGCGGAAATCGTCTTCTTCCTTGCGCGGATAAGTTGCCAAATCGTTAGGATTATTAAATTGGGTCGGATTCACAAAGACGCTGACAATCACAACGTCATTCTCTTTGACCGCTTGGTCTATCAGCGACAGATGACCGTCATGAAGCGCACCCATTGTCGGGACCAATCCGATAGATTCGCCTCGCTCAAGGGTGTGTCCGACAAACTCTGTCAGCTCGTTTACTGTTTTGATTATCTTCATAATTTTATAGCTCAGGACTCTTGACCCGAAGCTTACAACCTGCAAAATTAATATAAAACTGAGAAAGACAACATATTTTTAAGCCGAAAATTCGATTTTTTTTTCTAACTTTGCACCTTAGAACAGCGCGCGACTCCGGAGATGCCTGTTCTTTGATTAATGTTACGTATATGCCTAAGAAAAGAATTCTTTTCATAAATCAGGAGATTGCCCCTTATCTTGCGCAAACTGAAATGGGAAACCATGGCAAGCAACTCCTGCAGAAAGCTCATAGCAACGGTTATGAAGTCAGAACATTCATGCCCAAATTCGGAGCCGTCAATGAGCGTCGAAACCAGTTACACGAGGTTATTCGTTTGAGCGGGATGAACATCTCTATCAACGATAATGACCATCCTCTCATTATTAAAGTCGCTTCACTTCAGCCTTCCAGAATTCAGGTTTACTTCATTGATAACGATGATTATTTCATCAAGGGAGAAGATGACATTGATGCCGCCGGAAGCAATCGCCCTGACAATGACGAGCGTGCATTGTTCTATGCCCGCGGCACTATGGAGACTGTCAAAAAACTACGTTGGGTTCCTGAACTGATTCAATGCTCCGGATGGATTACTGCCTTCTGTCCGCTTTACATGCGCAGAATGACCGGTGAGGAAAACCCCTTTAAACAGTCGAAAATAATCTACACTGTCGAGCCCGGAAACACTCCGCAGGTGATTGACGAAAACGTCTTTGCACGCCTCAAAACAGACGGCGTTATCACCCGCGACATCAAGAAATTCAAAGATTACCCTCTCGACAGCCGTTTCCTGCATCTCGCCGCTTTGGAATATTCTCATGGTGTCATCTTCCTGACTGACGAGCCGGATCCCGTTCTTCTCGAACGTGCGCAAGCTCTCAAAATGCCCGTTTTGACGAAGAAAGAGATTGATGCCAACCCTGATGCTTATCTGGAATTCTACAAAAAATTCGAAAAATGAAACTCTATCAGCTGGCAGGGGTAACTCTGCTGTGTTCGGGTGCTCTCCTCTTGGCTTCATGCGAAAATGAGCTTTCTTCAATCGGAGGCTCGCTGGCGTCAGGAGAAGTTTCCATCACAATTGATTCACTCCATTTCGAGCTTAATCCGACATGCTATGTCGACCAAAAGTTCGACACCCGCTCCACAACCAATCTGATCGGACGAATATCCGTTGCAGAATATGGCGACCTGGATTGCTCATACGTCACTCGTCTGATGTGTGCCGATGCGCTCCCCGTGCCCGATTCAATTCCCTCTTCAAGAGTCGATTCAGTCAAGATTCTGATGACTGTCCCTCGCGGCCAGCTCACAGGTGATTCTCTCGCTCCGCAGCAGCTGACTGTCTATAAACTCAATCGTCAGCTCCCCTCCGACATATCCAACGATTTTGACCCGACAGGATATTTTGACGATCAAAACCCGCTGGGATCTGTCAGCTTCACTCTCTCCGCTCTCGGAATGAACGATTCAACCTTCGCCAAAAAAAGCGAGATTGTGATTCCGGTGTCGCTGCCACGCGAGTTCGGGGTCGAGATGTTCGATGCCTACCGAAAGAATCCCGAACCTTTCCAATGGCCTTCGTCGTTTGCGCAATATTTTCCGGGAATATATGTCAAGCCCACTTTCGGAGCAGGATGTGTTGCCAATGTCGCTTCTACAAAATTCATGACATGGTATCATCATCTTGAAGATAAAACATATCTCATCGACAGCAAATATGAGACCAAACAGGTTCACGTTGCCGATTCCGTGGCTCTCTTCTCATCTGCTCCTGAGGTGCTGAGCAGCAATAACATAACCTATAAGATTTCCGAAAATCTTCACAATCTTGCCGAGTCAGGAAAAATTCTGCTGACAACTCCCGGCGGATTCCGCGCTAAATTCACAATGCCTGTGGCTGAGATTCTGGCAAAATATATGACGGATAATTCCAATCTTCAGGTTATCTCTCAGCTTTCTCTCTCGATTCCGGCAGCTCCCGTAACCAACGACTACGGTATTGGTGTGCCTCCGAGCCTTCTGCTCGTTCCGACCGCCAAAGTCGAGGAGTTCTTTAAAAACGGCTCAGTGCCTGACTCAAAGACATCCTTCTATGCGGATTACAATTCGGAGAAAAAAGCATACGTCTTCAACGGCATGAGACAGTTTATTGTCGATATGGCCGAGAAAAATAGCTGGACTGAAGATGAAACCGATTATACGCTTATTCCGGTTCAGCTCCGCAAGGAGACATACACCCAGGGCACTCAGACACTGACTCAAATCATGTCGTGTGTTCCGTATATCGTGCGTCCTACAATGTGCGAACTCTTCATGAATAAGGCAATGATTGTATTCACTTATTCTAACCAGACACTCGAATAATAATAATAACAACCCACTCATTTCTCCACAGTTCTTATCGGGAAACCCGGTTGGAGTCTGTGGAGATGTTATAATTTGATGTTATGCAGTTAATCGACGGCAAACTGAAATCAAAAGAACTTAAAGCTGAAATAGCGGCTGAAGTTGCCGAAATGGTAGCAGCCGGTCAGCGTGCGCCTCACCTTTCCGCAATCCTTGTTGGTAATGACGGTGGAAGCGAAGCGTATATGGCAAATAAAGATAAGATATGCGCTGAGTGTGGAATCACAAGCACTCTTCGTCGTTTTGATTCATCAATCTCCGAAGAAGAACTTCTTGCAGAGATAAAAAAAATGAATGAAGACCCTGAAATCGACGGTTATATCATTCAGCTCCCTCTGCCCAAGCATATCGATGAGCAAAAAATCACTGAGGCTGTGGATTATCGGAAAGATGTCGACGGCTTCCATCCAATCAATGTCGGCAGAATGCAGATCGGACTCCCCTCTTTCAAACCTGCAACACCGTCCGGCATAATCGAACTTCTCAAAAGAT
Organism: Bacteroidales bacterium; assembly: GCA_014800535.1. Lineage (GTDB taxonomy): Bacteria > Bacteroidota > Bacteroidia > Bacteroidales > Muribaculaceae > Lepagella. The sequence continues at coordinate 6,365 of JAAVFW010000016.1, read as the reverse complement.
ATAACATTGAGACAAAAGGTAAACATGCGGTTGTGCTCGGTCGCAGTAATATCGTCGGCAAACCGATTGCCTCGATGCTGATGCAGAAAGGTAATCCCGGCAACTGCACTGTCACCGTATGCCACTCGGCAACCCCCAATATTAAGGAAATATGCCGTGAGGCCGACATAATCATTGCAGCGCTCGGTCATCCGGGGTTTGTAACAGCCGACATGGTTAAGCCTGAAGCGGTCGTTATCGATGTGGGCACCACCCGTGTTGCCGACCCGACAAGAAAAAGCGGTTCCCGACTCTGTGGAGATGTTGACTTTGAGAATGTTGCAGAAAAATGCTCTTTCATCACTCCTGTGCCCGGAGGTGTCGGTCCGATGACTATCTGTTCGCTCATGAAAAACACCCTTGCAGCCCGAAAAGGAGAGCTTGGTTAAACTTGTCATCACATCATCCTCTTTCTATCAGGTTTTTCTATGCTGACATTCATTTTCAGTCTGATATCCTTCATAACCGGTGCGACTGCTCCGGCTGCTGCTCCCGGTGTCGACCTCCTGTTTGTAGGCGATGCCATGCAACATCAGGCTCAGCTTGACAGGGCAATTGAAATCGGAGGCGACCATTACGACTATTCGGGATGTTTCGACTTGATTGCTCCCGACATAACGGCAGCCGATTATGCTGTTGTCAACCTTGAGGTGCCTCTCGGCGGAGGGCCGCGTTACAGCGGTTATCCTTGCTTCTCGGCTCCCGACTCTTACGCTGTCGCACTTAAAGAGGCCGGATTCGACCTCTTCCTGACTGCCAATAACCATTGTCTTGACAGTGGCGACAGGGCCGCCAGACGCACTCTTTCTGCGCTTGATTCAATTGGTGTGGACCATATAGGCACTTACAGTGACAACGAACACAGAAAACAGCAGGTGCCTTTCATAAAGGATATTCGCGGCATTAAGTTCGGCTTCCTCAATTACACCTACGGCACAAACGGCATTGAACCGCGCGACGGAATGGAGGTTGCCTTGATTGACCGCCAACGAATGGCTGATGAAATACAAAAAACACGTCTGGCGGGGGCTGAAATGATAATAGTGACTATCCATTGGGGTGTTGAATATGTGCTTCTTGAAAACAGCAATCAACGTGACATCGCGCAGTTTCTCATTGACCAGGATGTCGACATGATCATCGGAAGTCATCCCCATGTGATTCAGCCCATGAAAGTTATCCGCAATGAAAAAACTGATAAGGATGTGCTTGTGGTTTATTCGCTTGGAAACTTCATTTCCAACATGAAAACGGGCGACACACGCGGAGGTGCATTAGTTAATGTGCGTGTGGAGCGTGCCGACGACGGAAAGCCGGTCATCAAGAATGTGACATACGACACGTTCTTTGCAGCAAAACCTGCTGGAGGCTCCTCAAACTTTCGTGTGATTCCTTCGCGACTTGCCGACAGCATCCCGACCGGTCAAAAAAATCACTGGATGATTTTCGACCGTTCCGCACGAAAGATTTTCTCTACTCATAACGTTGGTGTTTCGCCACGTTGACAAATGACTTTTTTATCAGAAATAAGATATGATTCAGGTAAATAATCTCGGAATACAATTTGGTAAACGAACTCTCTTCTCTGATGTAAACCTGACTTTCACCCATGGCAACTGCTATGGCATTATCGGTGCTAACGGCGCAGGAAAGTCAACATTCATGAAGATTCTATCCGGTCAGCTCGCCCCCACTCACGGCACGGTCGTATTCGGACCCGGTGAGCGACTGTCAGTATTAAGTCAGGATCACTTTGAGTTTGACGAGTGTACGGTCATTGAGACCGTGCTTCGCGGTCACACCGTGCTTTGGGACATAATGCAGGAGAAAGACCGCATCTATGCCAAGGAAGATTTCTCTGACGAAGACGGAATACGCGCAGCTGAACTCGAAGAAAAGTTTGCTGAGCTTGAAGGTTGGAACGCCGAAAGTGATGCGGCTGCCCTTCTGAGCGGTCTCGGAATCAAGGAAGACCGCCATTACATGCTCATGAAAGACATGAGTGCCAACGAAAAGGTGCGCGTGCTTTTGGCGAAAGCTCTTTTCGGCAACCCCGACAATCTTTTGCTCGACGAGCCTACCAACGACCTTGACCTCGAAACTGTAGCTTGGCTCGAAAACTATCTTGCCAATTTTGAAAACACAGTGCTTGTGGTGAGTCATGACCGTCACTTCCTTGATGCCGTTTCGACTCACACACTCGATATTGACTATAACAAAATTTCTCTGTTTGCCGGCAACTACAGTTTCTGGTATCAGTCATCTCAGCTCGCATTACGTCAGCAACAGGCGGCCAACAAGAAAGCTGAGGAGAAACGTAAGGAACTCCTTGAGTTCATTCAGCGATTCAGTGCCAATGTGGCTAAGAGCAAGCAGACCACAAGCCGCAAGAAGATGCTCGAAAAACTTAATGTCGAGGAAATTAAACCATCTTCTCGCCGCTATCCGGGCATCATCTTCACTCCCAATCGCGAAGTTGGCAATAAGATTCTTGAAGTCAAAGGTCTTAAGGCGAGTGTCGACGGCGAAGTTCTCTTCGACGATGTGAACTTTCAGATTGAGAAAGGCGACAAGGTTGCATTCCTCAGCCGCGACCCCCGTGCCATGACAGCTCTGTTTGAGATAATCAACGGCAACCGTAAAGCTGACGCCGGTGAATATGAATGGGGACAGACCATCACTGAGGCTTATCTTCCGCTCGACAACAGTAAGTATTTTGAAACTGACCTCAACCTCGTCGACTGGCTTTGTCAGTACTCAAAAGATTCATCTGAGATTTACCTTAAGGGTTTCCTCGGAAAAATGCTTTTCAGCGGCGAAGATGTGCTGAAAAAAGCTTCTGTTCTTTCCGGTGGTGAAAAAATCAGATGTATGATTGCCCGCATGATGCTCACAGATGCCAACACGCTTGTGCTTGATTCACCCACAAACCATCTTGACCTTGAATCTATTCAGGCTTTCAACAATACGCTTCAGAATTTCAAGGGGGTTATTCTAATGGCAAGCCATGACCACGAGTTTATACAGACAATCTGTAACCGTATCATTGAGCTGACTCCCAACGGAATCATCGACAAAATCATGGACTACGACGACTATATCACCGATGAAAAAGTTGCCGCTGCCCGCGAACGCCTTTACAAATAACAACGCTTCTTTCAACTGAAAACATTATGGTTAAACATATAGTAATGTTCAAACTTTCCGGCACTCCCGAAGAACGTCTGAAAGTAGCCAACGATTTCAAAAATGCGCTGTTGGCTTTACCCGCTAAAATCGATGTGCTCCAATCAATGGAGGTGGGTGTAAACTCAAATCCCAATGAAGATTGGGACGTTGTTCTGACCGCAATTGTCGGTGATATGAATGAGGTTGACATTTATGCCAAACACCCCGACCATGTTGCCGCTGCTTCGATTGTGTCAAAAGCGAAAGTCGCCAGAGCATGTGTCGACTATGAGTTCTGACCAACACGTTCCTAAACGATAGCAAAGGGTTGCCCCCTGCTTATAGAATCCAAACAACCCCTTAACTCTCTAAAGTTAAGGGGGTTATTTTACTTAAGCATAATCCATACCTAAAAATAAATGCGCATAGGTCAAAGATTATCGGGGAAGAAGGCTAACCCTCAATTTCCATCAGCTCCAGCAGGCGAAGTTCAGACATGTCAATCTCTTCAATTATCGACTTCATCTCGTCGCCGGCAGCCACAATCTCGTCAACACTCATTTCTCCCGACGACATCCCTTCTTCAAGCTCCTTGCGGCGTGCGGTCAGGGTTTCGAGACGACTCTCAAGTTCCTCCATCTCCTTTTTCTCCTTAAATGACAGACGGCGTTTCCTGTCGGTCACCTTACCGGATGAACCGTTTTTATCCTTACCTGTGTCGGAAGAACTCCTGACACTCTTCTCTTCCTCCCGCTCACGTTTCCTCTCAAGTGTTACATACTGACGGTAAGTTGAATAATCACCGGGGAAATCCTGCACCTCTCCATCTCCCTTGAAGACAAAAAGATGGTCAACAATTCTGTCAAGGAAAAATCGGTCGTGACTTACAATGATGACACACCCTTTGAAATTGACAAGATAATCTTCCAAAACGGTCAGAGTCATGATGTCAAGATCGTTTGTAGGTTCATCAAGAATCAGAAAGTTAGGCTGACGCATAAGAACCGTTGCGAGATACAGTCGACGTCTCTCGCCACCACTTAGCCGTGAAATATATTTCTGCTGTGTGGCCGGTGTAAACAGGAAGTGCGACAAGAATTGAGATGCGCTCATCTTCGTCTTATCGTCAATTCTCACCTCCTCTGCAATTTCTCTGACAGCATCAATAACCTTCTTGCTCTCGTCAAAATCAGTCATCCCCTCCTGCGAATAATACCCCCATCTCACAGTCTGTCCGATCTCGAAGCGTCCACTGTCAGGCTGTAACTCCCCAAGAAGCATTTTCAGGAATGTCGATTTTCCGGCACCATTATCACCAACGATACCGACCTTCTCATATCTTGCAAACTTATATGACCAGTCGTTAAGAATACGGATGTCTCCGAAGCTTTTCTTCACATTATAAGCCTCAAAAATCTTCGAACCTATATAAGAAGACTTAACATTTAACTCCACATTCTTTTCTGTGAGATTAATCTTGCTCTTCTCCTTTAGGGCATAGAAATTATCAATTCTGTATTTCGCTTTTGAAGCTCTTGCCTGCGGCTGCCGGCGCATCCATTCCTGCTCTGTGCGCAACAGATTCTTAACCTTTGCCAGCTCCGCCGACATATTCTCAATACGCTCCTGGCGCTTGGTCAGATAATAATCGAAATTCCCATCGTAGGTAAACACCTGCTCCATATCTATCTCGATTATCTTCGTGCAGACATTATCGAGAAAATAACGGTCGTGTGTCACCATCAGCAACGTCACCCGACTTCTGGTGAGATAATTCTCAAGCCATTCAATCATCTCAATGTCAAGATGGTTGGTTGGCTCATCAAGCAAAAGGAAATCAGGTTCCTGCAAAAGTGTGGCAGCAATTGCCGCTCGTTTCACCTGACCGCCGGAGAGTGTCTTCATCTTTGCCGACATATCAGTTATGCGAAACTGACTCAACATTCTTTCGGCGCGATCGGCTGTGTCATGGTCATCTTCATCCCGCGGATCGGGAGTTGCAAATTCAAGCACGGTCTGCTCGGGGTCGAAAGCGGGCGACTGAGATAAATAACCTACCTTGATGTCGTTGGCATAGATCACACGTCCGGAATCGTAATCCTCCTTTCCGGCAAGAATATTAAGGAAAGTGCTTTTTCCGGCACCGTTACACGCAACAATACCGATTTTATCACCTTCGTAAACTCCGAAGGTTACGTCGGCAAATAATACTCTGTCGCCAATTGACTTTGTCAACGATTCAATCTGAAGATAACTCTGCATAATATTGATGAAGAGAATGAAAAAAGTGGTTGTATCTCTTTCAAGAGACGTATGTCGTAAACCTTAAGAGGGTGGTCAAAACTGGACATTTTGACACACCCTCTCTGTATTTATGTGAGAAAAATTTACTTAATGCTGCTTAGAGAGCTGCGATAACTTCGATTTCAACAAGAGCCTGCTTGGGAAGCTCCTTAACAGCAAATGCACAACGTGCGGGGAACACTTCGTGGAATTCTTCACCGTAAACTTCGTTCATAGGACCGAAGAGTGACATGTCTGCAAGGAATACAGTTGTCTTGACAACATTGTCGAGAGTTGCACCAACTTCTTCAAGGATAGCCTTGATATTGTGGATTGACTGACGAGTCTGAGCCTTGATGTCAGAGGGCATTTCGCCTGTTTCAGCATTGATGGGAAGCTGACCTGATACAAACACGAGGTTGCCGGCTACGATTGCCTGGCTATAAGGACCGATTGCTCCGGGTGCCTTTGTTGATTTAATTTCTTTTTTCATCTCTTTTTTTTATTTTTTCTATTGAGCCGCGAGTGGGACTCGAACCCACGACCTTTTCGTTACGAATGAAATGCTCTACCAACTAAGCTATTGCGGCAATAACCATTTGAAAAGTGAATGATTCAATCTTTCCTATTCTCTTTTCTCCTGCAAAATTACAAAATTTCCACTTATCTCGCAAACTTTTCATTCAGGAAAACTTATATGTAGAGTCAACTGGCAAGTGCAAAATTAAGTGATTCTTCGATAGAACTCAATTTTTGAGGTTGAAAAATTTAGTTTCTTTCGCGGTCTTTCATTAATCTGAAATTGTACTTTATTTAGTTCTTCCTGCGTAACCTGCCTGAAATCAGTTCCCTTTGGAAAGAATTCCCTGAGGATC
>JAAVFW010000015.1 GCA_014800535.1 Bacteroidales bacterium | reverse complement strand
TTCCCATTCCGAACAGAGAAGTTAAACCTTATCACGCCGATGGTACTGCGAAAGCGGGAGAGTAGGTAGTCGCCATCTTAGAGCGGAGATTCAATCGAATCTCCGCTTTTTTTTGTCTCCACCCGCTCTGCGTTTTCCTCCACCGGCTTCACGACGCTTATCACGACGCTCACCACGACGCTTACCGCGACGGCTCACTACCCCGGAGGGGTTGCTTCTTAAGTAACCGGGGGTTCCCGCGACAGCGGAACCCTCGGATCAAGTCAAGGAATAAACCACAACCGTGGAACGGTTGCCTTTTCCCCGCGTGTCAAAATATAGCCGCTCGTGGAAAAAGCAACCCCTCCGGGGTAGTTGAGATGGTGCGAGCGATTAGTCCGCCAGTTCCGCTATCGCGGGAACAAGCGGTTGTTCAAGAAGCAACCCCTCCGGGGTAGTGCTCATCATTCCCATTATTCCCCTCATTCCCCAATAATCCCATCACTATCATACTTTCCCTTCGCTCCCTATCGCTTCCAGTGCGCAAATGAAAGCGGTGTGTCTAAGAGCTCTTTGACACACCGCGCTATGGGTTGTTCCTGCTTGTGTTTAGGAATTATTTAATGGTTTGTTCGCAGGGCGTTTCGGTCTTTTCGGGACATTCAGTAGTACCAAACGGTTTTACGTCATATTTGAGTTTACCGAAAGCTTTTACCAGGTTCTCTTCGTTTGTTTTGTCAGCGTCGTAGGTAACGACTACTTTTTGGTTTTTGAGATCGGTAGTGATGTTTGTAACGCCTTTTTCAAAGCGAAGATTCTTTTTGATTTTCTCTTCGCAGTTGTGGCATGACATAGGTGGTTGTGTTGTGACAACGAACTCCTTTATCTCTTTTGCAGAGATAGGAAGGATGGCTGATGCGAGGAGAAGGAGTGAGATAAGCTTTTTCATATTTATAAGTATTTTGTTGCTTAGTAAGTTTCGATAGTTATTTGTTTTGTCTCCGATTTTTTTTAAGATTTTATGAAGAGGAAAGGGGATGAACAAATCAGAGCTTTCCGAAATTAAAGCGGACTCCAATATAAGCCATTGCTCCGTGAACGGGACCCCAGATCATTGTTGAGTCGAAGTTGGGGCTCCAGGGATCGTTGGCAAATATAATAGGATTTTTCTGTTTGAAGTTGGTCAGATTCTCCCCTCCTATATATATTGAGAAGTTTCTGAACCATCTTGTGGCTTGGAAATTCAATTGAGGAAATGCTTTGAATCGTGGCCCCCATGACCAATCGCCATTGTCGAGCAGATAGGGAGACGGCATTCTTCCTCCACCATTCAATTGGAAGGTAAGGTCAAATTGCCATATATCCATTGGTGTGGAGTAAGATGCTGTTAGAAGTGCTTTATAGCGTGATGTGAGAGGTTTCTCCATCAGGATGCCGTTATAGGTTGTTTTGACATCATTTAGACGATAGGCTGCTGTGATTGAAAGACCGAAAGAAGACTCGTAGGTTGCATCAATCTGAAAGGTATGGGAATATGATTTACCTTTGAGCGATCCAATTGTGAGTTTGTGAGGGTCAGAATCGTAGTCGGCGATTACCTGGCGTTTAAAATCGGTGTAATAGTATTCAACGTTGAATCGGATTGTCTCGGCATTAATCGGAATTGAATAATCGAGATTTACACCATAATTCCATGCAGCCTCCTGATTGAGATTTTCAATAAGGAGTTGTCTACCGGCTGCGAGAAGATAATTGTATTCGGCCCATCCGAAGACTGAACGGTAACCTTTGCCGACAGACCCTCTGAGGTTAAGACGTTCGACAGGAGTGTAGCGAATGTTAAGGCGTGGTGTGGCAAACCATTTGTAGATGCTGCTCCAGTCGGCACGAATACCGGCCATAGCTGTCAGTTTCTCAATCGGTTTCCAGGTGTATTGTGCGTAAGCCCCGGCTGTTGTCTCATATTCATTTAGAGGTGAGAGAGGTTGAGAGGGGTCGTTGACGGTGCGTATGTGTTGACGGAGAGCATCATAATTGTATGACAAGCCTGTCGATAGATTATGAGCATCTGAGAAATCAGTTTCAAAGAGCAGTTGTGCGTAAACATTCCATTCCTCGACATTATACCCTTTGAAACCGTAAGAAGCATCCATATCGTGATAGGATGCGTTCGCCATTAGAGCAATGTTTGAGTTATGTTGCTTGTCGAGAATGAAAGCATGTTTCATATAGGCTTCCCCACGATTGGTAATCATCTCAATGATATAAGGGTTTTCGAGATGTTTTGAATGATGGGTAATTTGTCCTGCTTCATTCTTTTCGTTAAGGTAGGCAATGCCACCATGAAAGATGTAAGATTTGCCAAAATACTTCCATCTGTTCTGAACGTTGAATTGACGAATATCGGGAGTGTCGGTAAATCCATCATCATTTGAGTCATGATTGATGAATCTATCTTCATAATGAGCCAGTAATTCCGACGATAACCGGTTATTAAACTTACGGTTGGCATCGATATTACCTTCAAGTTTAAGTTCAGAATCGAGATAAGCGTTGATGGCAACACCCTCCGGGTCGTCCGGTTTGAGATATTCCACGTTAATCTGTCCCGACATTGATTCAAAACCGTTTCTAACTGAGCTTGCACCTTTGGAGACGGAAATACTTTTCATCCATGGACCGGGCACATATCTGAGAGCGTAAGGTCTGGCGGCTCCTCTGAAATTCGGCATATTTTCAGTGAGGAGCTGAACATAACTTCCGGAAAGACCGAGAAGTTTGATTTGTTTGGCACCGGTTGCCGGGTCAGAATAGTTTACGTCGACCGACGGATTTGTCGTGAAGCTTTCTCCAAGGTTACAGCAAGCGGCACGATAAAGTTCGGTCTGGTTTACGGTGACGGTATTTTCCGGCCCGGACACTCTGAAAGTGCCTAATCTCTTTTTTTCAATTACAAAATCATCGAGGTCTGTCAACGGGATTGAGTCAGACGGATTTTGTGCAACCGATAGTGTAGCATAGAGAAGAGTGGAAGCAGCGAGCAGAGCGGCTTTCATATATATAAGAGTATAAGATAATAATTTTATAAAGGATCAGGAGAGGATAGAGATCATGAAAATACAATGCGAAGATAGTAATAAGACGCGTAAATGCAAAATGTCTTCAAGGTAAAAAACGGAAATTACAATAGTTTATGATTGTAATATTTGGTTAGAAATGAATTTTTTTGTACTTTTGCAAGCCGATTATATCCAATTGAAGCGTCCTCCGTGCATTCACAGCAGGATTTTGGCCAATCCGGTGAAATGCGTGAGGGGATAAAAACTGCGCTCTAAAAGCGTTAACTTAATAATTTAAAACATCTTAAGTAAAGTGGATACTTTAAGCTATAAGACTCTTTCCGCTACCCCCGAGACAATTGAGAAGAAATGGGTGGTGATTGATGCGACAGATCAGGTTCTTGGTCGTCTGTGCTCAAAGGTTGCAAAAATCCTTCGTGGCAAATATAAACCTGATTTCACTCCGAACATGGATTGCGGCGACAATGTAATCATCATCAATGCTGACAAGGTTGTGATGACAGCAGACAAGATGAATACACGCGAATATCTTCGTTACACAGGTTATCCCGGTGGACAGCGTGCGTTCAACCCCGCATCACTGATGGAGAAGTCAAAGAAGAAATCAATCAAGCCCGGTTGTCATCCTTTGTTTATCAAGGTTGTTAAGGGTATGCTTCCCAAAACAAAACTTGGAGCAGCTCAGCTTCGTAACCTTTACGTTTACAATTCAGCAGAGCATCCCCATGCAGCAGCAAATCCTGAAGTTATCGACATCAACAAACTGAAATAAAATAAGAGATGGAAAAGATCAATGCAATTGGCCGTCGTAAAGCCGCAGTAGCTCGTGTATACATGACAGAGGGAAACGGTACAATCACTGTGAACAAACGTTCTCTTGACGTTTATTTCCCCTCTTCAATTCTTCAGTATGTTGTAAAGCAGCCTCTGACAACACTTGATGTTGAAGGAAAGTATGACATTTTCGTTCATCTTGACGGAGGTGGTTACAAAGGACAGGCTGAGGCTCTTCGTCTTGCGATCGCACGTGCGCTTGTCAAGATTAACCCCGAAGACAAGGCTGCTCTCCGTGCGGAAGGCTTCATGACTCGCGATGCTCGTTCTGTTGAACGTAAGAAACCGGGTCAGCCCAAAGCACGCAAACGCTTCCAGTTCTCTAAGCGTTAATCATTGTTTAGTATCTAAATTCCGGAGACGGAGCAATCAGTCGGCGACTGATGAAGATCCTTACTTCGGGATTGAATTAAAGAAAGTAAACTTTGGCTTGATAAAGAAAAATCGAGCCTAAATAAAAAGAAAAAAATAAATGGCAACACCATCATTTGAACAGCTCCTTGAAGCTGGCTGTCACTTCGGCCACCTGAAACGCAAATGGAATCCCGCAATGGCTCCTTATATCTTCATGGAGCGTAACGGTATTCATATCATCGACCTTTACAAAACTGCAGCAAAGATTGAAGAAGCATCTGAAGCTCTTCGTCAGATTGCAAAGAGCGGACGTAAGGTTCTTTTCGTAGCAACCAAAAAACAGGCTAAGGAAGCAATCGCTAACAAGGCATCTGAAATTGGTATGCCCTACGTAATCGAACGTTGGCCCGGCGGTATGCTTACCAACTTCCCTACCATCCGTAAGGCTGTCAAGAAGATGACTACTATCGACAAGATGACCAAAGACGGTACATTCGACAACTTGTCAAAGAGAGAAAAATTGCAGATCACACGTCAGCGTGCAAAGCTTGAGAAGAACCTTGGTTCAATCGCTGATCTCGGTCGTCTGCCGGCAGCTCTTTTTGTTGTTGACGTAATGAAAGAGCACATTGCTGTTGCAGAAGCTAAGCGTCTTGGTATCCCCGTTTTCGCAATGGTCGATACAAACTCAAACCCTGAGGATGTGGATTTCGTAATCCCCGCAAATGATGACGCATCAAAGAGCATCGAAGTTGTTCTTGATGCAGTTTGCTCAGCAATGGCAGAAGGTCTTGAGGAACGTAAGGTTGAAAAGAACGACGCTCCTGAAGATAAGGAAGATGATGCACATGCAGCAGGCAAGCGTCGTCGCGTTCGTCGCAGCGAGGCTCCCGCTGAAAAGGCAGAAGCTCCTGCCGCTGAGAATGAATCAGCTTCACAGGATTAATCAATAGTATTAAAAGTCCGGAGCTGACATCAGCCCCGGACTTTTTTTCATTATAGTAATTTCAATAATCACTTTGCGATTCTTGGCTCCTGTTTTGTAGAATTACAGGAAAAGAAATCACGAAGTAAACAAAAAATAGACAAATACAGATATGGCTGTATCAATCGAAGACATCAAGAAACTGCGCCACATGACCGGCGCCGGTATGATGGACTGTAAAAATGCTCTTATCGAGACTAACGGAGACATCCAGGCATCCATCGAAATTATCCGTAAAAAAGGACAGGCAGTAGCAGCAAAACGTGAAGACCGTCAGGCAGCTGAGGGTTGTGTGCTTGCTGGTGCAAAGGAAGGTTTCGCAGCAATCGTTTCATTGAAGTGTGAAACTGACTTCGTTGCTAAGAACGAATCATTCCGCGCGCTTACAAAGGCTATCCTTGACGTGGCTGTTGCAGCCGGAGCTAAGTCTCTCGACGAGCTTAAGAAACTTCCTATGGAAGACGGACGTGCTGTTGAAGACCACATCACAGATGAAATCGGCAAGACTGGTGAAAAGATGGAACTTGGTGAATTTGCATTTATCGAGGCTCCTACAGTTGCTACTTACGAGCACCTTGGCAACAAGCTTGCTACAATCGTTGGTCTTAATGAAGCTGGTGTTGAAGAAGCTGTTGGTCGTGAAATCGGCATGCAGGTTGCTGCTATGAACCCCGTTTCAGTTGATCGTGACCATGTTCCTGCAAATGTTAAGGAAGAAGAATATAAGGTAGCGATTGAAAAGACTAAAGAAGAGCAGGTTAAGAAAGCTGTTGAAGTTGCTATCAAGAAGGCTGGTATCAATCCTAATCTTGTTGACTCTGAAGACCACATCGAGTCAAACATGGCTAAAGGTTGGTTGACTCAGGAAGAGGCTGACAAGGCTCGTGAGATCGCTAAGACTGTGGCAGAAGAAAAGGCTGCTAACCTTAACATGAACATGATTGAAAACATCGCAAATGGTCGTATGAACAAGTTCTATAAGGAATCTTGCCTTATGGAGCAGGAATATCACCGCGATGGCAAGATGACAGTGGGTCAGTATCTTGAATCTGTTAAGAAAGGACTCGTTGTTGTTGAATTTGCGCGTGTAAACCTTAACGAAGACTAATTTCGTATAATTATACGGAATTAATAAAGCAAAATAGAGGGAGAATCGAACGATTCTCCCTCTATTTTGCTTTATTTCAATTATGATCTGAGAGTGAAATACGTATTGTTTACTTCTCTTCGGTTGCCGGCGGAATCAGGTTATTGGTATTGGCGTATTCGATGAGATAGTCCCATGCTGCATCATGGTCGTATGGAATCTGTCCGTCAAGAATGGCATCTTTAACGGCTTGCTGAAGCACACCGAGAACCGGGCCTTGACGCATATTCAGACGTTGCATAATTTCGTGACCATTGATTGGGTTTTTGAAACGGCGGTAGTCGTCGGCAGCGTTAATCTCCTTCATCCTTTCCCGAAGAGAAGCGAATGAATTGAGAGCCGCACTCACTTTTGCCGGGTTTTTAGAAGTCAGGTCACACTCAGCGAGAATCATGAGGTCGTCGATGTCTTCTCCGGCATCAGTAATCAGACGTCTTACACCACTATCGGTCACACCTTCTTCCCCTGCCTGTTGCGGACGCATGTGTAGTCCGACAAGTTTAGCGACATATTTCATTTTGTCGTTAAGCGGCATCTTCATTTTCCGGAATAGCTCCTTGACCATTTTCTCACCGATAAAATTATGGTTATGAAAGGTCCATCCTATTTCCGGAATCCAGCGTTTAGTGACAGGTTTTGCGATGTCATGAAACAGAGCAGCCCATCTGAGCCATTCGTTGTCAGAACGAGCGGCAACGTTGTCGACAACCTGAAGAGTGTGATAGAAGTTATCCTTGTGACCACGACCATCTACCGTGCTGACACCTTTCAGAGCAGTAAGTTCGGGAAAGATGAAACTCATCAGCCCTGTTTCATCGAGGAGACGCAGACCGACCGACGGACGTTTAGAACGCATGATCTTTGAAAACTCGTCGTTAATACGTTCACGTTTTATGATCTCTATTCTGTCTTTATTCCGCCTGATTGCCTCAAGCGTTTCAGGATAAATATTAAAATCAAGCTGTGAAGCGAATCTGATTGCGCGCATCATGCGAAGTGGATCATCAGAGAAAGTGATGTCCGGGTCGCAGGGAGTGCGGATGATTTTTTTATCGAGGTCTCCTATGCCGTCGAAGGGGTCAATCAGTTCACCAAAATCGTCTCCGTCAAGTCTGATTGCCATGGCGTTGATGGTAAAGTCACGACGGTTCTGATCGTCTTCAAGTGTGCCATCTTCGACAATGGGGTTACGCGAATCGCGGTTATAAGACTCTTTTCTTGCTCCCACAAATTCAAGTTCCAGATTGCCGTGGCGCAGCTGAGCGGTTCCATAGTTTGCATAGACAGAGAGTCGGGAGGTCTTCCCGATTATTTTGCTGACATGCTTTGCAAGCTTTATGCCGGAGCCGACGGTTACAAAATCAATGTCGGAGGAGTGACGATTCAGGAAAATGTCGCGCACATATCCGCCAACCACATAGACCGGTTGACTGATTTCCTCTCCCGCCTTACCTATTGAGCGGAATACGGAATCAGACAAATGTTCTTTAAGATTCATTCTGAGTTCTTACTTGCTACGAAAGGGGAATATACACAGGAAAGATTGATGGGATAACTATTCCCCCGATGTGAGAAACTTTATCTGATAAGATTGATTATCTCTTCATTCAAGACGGTAATGTTTTCCAAGCCGTTGTCACGAACGACGTAGGTGTTTTCAACACCGACAGCACCGACACCCGGAATAACAAATTTAGGCTCGATTGCAAGAGTCATGTTTTCAGCCAGGACATCTTTAGAACGAGGTGTCAATACGGGCATTTCGTTAAGTTCGATGCCGACACCATGACCAATAAATGCTACTTTCTTATTGTGTCCCATGAAATATTCTTCCAATCCCTCTTCACGGGCTATCTCCATAGCTTTTTCGTAGAGAGCCGAGCAGGGCACACCGGGTGTTCCCTCTTTTTCGAGAGTCCGGAGAATCCGACGCGAACACTCATGAGCTTTTTCGGCAAGCTGGGAAATTTCACCGATTTTCCAAACTCGTGTCAGATCGGTCTGATAACCGTTGAAGGCACCGTTCATGTCAACCATGACAGTTGTGCCGGGTTTCATTTCTGTGCCGTTGGCACCTCCCGGCACAGCAGATGAGACACCGCTACCACCCATTGCAAACTCGTAAGGCGAAGGAGTGTCGGCATTGTCGCCATTCAGGACGGAGCCAAGGTTAATTTCCATCAGATTGCCTGAAACACGGCTATAGCCCAGGCAACCCTCAAGACGCAGTATCCTTTCAAGTTCAATTTGAAACTCCACATCGGTCATATCTTCTTTGTAGACTTTTGTGAAGTGACGATAGGCCTCAGTCTGGTGCACTCCATCATAGCGCATTTCGTTAATTTCCCATTCGGTCTTAGTCATTCTGGCCTTGCGTAATACTGGAGAAGAATTGACGAAAGTTGAAGAGGGGAAGGCTTTCTCCAGACGTGTAATATCGGAGAATGAAAGCGAATCGAACTCCAAGCCAAGCACAGCAGGAACAGATAATCCAAGTTCTTCAAGTTTGGAAGTTATTTCCTCAGGCTTCCTTATATTTACAATATTCGGGTTTTTGAAGGCAGGGTTATTTCTGATAATAAAGAATCTAAAAAGTCCTTCTTTGGTTATGTAAGTATATCCACGGAAGAAACAGAGAGCTGTGTAATATATATTGGCGTTTGAGCCGACAAGGATTGCATCGATGTTATTTTCGTTAAGAAGAGCGGCAATCTTGTTTATATGAATTGAAATTTCGCTATTCATGATTAAATCGTTAAAAAGGTTTTAAATTCAGAAGAGAAGAGTTGGGGATAATGGAGAATCCAACCGAATGAATTCCTACAACAGAATCGACCGGCGAAACGGAAAGACGAAAATCATCGGCAATATGTTTATCCTTAAGGATCGTAATCTGTGTTACTTCAAGACCGTATCCTCCGTTTTTGCGGATGTGGCGCGAGTTGCCTATCTCAATCATGAGAGTGTCGACAATCGGAGCGTCATCACCTTGCTGATATGAGACCTCAAGAGGGAGGATGTGGTGGCGTCCTGATACATGCCGGAGAATAAGTACGGCAGAAGCCGGCACTTTTGGAGCCGAGTAGGTGGAATCTTCTTCAAAAGGAGAAAACTCGACAGTTGCCATACGGGTCCAGCCGTCGGTGTCAATGTCGGTAAATCTGGAATAGTAGGGAGGATTGACGCAACCCCCGGACAGTAGAGTAAAGAATGAAACTGATAACAAAAGATAAAGATTCATCCGGAGCCGTTCAGATCGTAGACGGTTCCTGATGAATCCTGATTGTTTCAAGCTTGATAGAGACATCTTGTTATCGGTTAAAACTCAGCTGAGCGCGGGTCGAAGAGAAGTTCAGACGGAAGTGAAAAGAGATTATTTTTCAGATTTACTATTTTCACTACGGTTGCGGTTGCCGTTACGTTTATAATTCTTCGGAGTGCGTTCACGTCGAGGTTCATGATAATCGTTGCGCACGCGTTGAGAAGCATCTCTTCGTTCCGGTTTCGGATAGGAAGGATGTTTTTCGGCCGAAGGTTTTTTGTCTAACTTAATCTGCGGCTGACGTTCGAGTTTGAGTCGTTGCTTTTTCTCTCCCGGCATCAGGTCTCCACGGGAAATTTTTCCGGAATCTTTATTGTCTTTAAATTCGGATTTAAATTCCCTTGGTAAGTCGGATTTCTGAGATTCTTTCTTATCCTGCTTTTGAGAAGACTTAGATTTCTTTTTCTTCTTTTTGGCTTTGTCAAAACGAGTAAGAGAATCCTGGTCAGTGAGGTCGATATATTCACGTTGAGTGGTTTTTTCTTCATCGACTTCTGACAGACGGTCAACTTTTATGCCCTGTTTGTTAAGGGCAATGATTTCAAAAGCTCTTGCGGCCGGAATCGCCACGAGGTTAGCAGCAATTTTCGGGTCGGAGGAATAGGTGATCGTGCGGGAAAGGATGTCAGACTTAAAGAAAAAGAAATCGCCATCGTGAGTTGAAAGCACGGCATCTTTCGGAGGCATTTGTTTAACAGCTTCCGAATAGACCGGCATTTCAAAATTAAGACAGCACTTCAGTTTGGCACACTGACCGGCAAGTTTCTGAGGACTCATCGAGATGTCCTGAGTGCGCGCCGCTCCCGTACCGACCGAAACAAAATGGGTCATCCATGAAGAACAGCATAGAGGACGGCCGCAGGGTCCGATACCACCGATTCGTCCCGCTTCCTGACGCGCACCGATTTGTTTCATTTCGATGCGCACCTTGAAAGTGTCGGCGAGGATGCGAATCAGTTTACGGAAGTCGACACGTTCATCGGCAATATAATAGAATATTGCTTTTCCGCCGTCGCCCTGATATTCGACATCGCCGATTTTCATGTTCAACCCAAGGTTTTCGGCAATCCGTCTCGATTCAATCATTGTGGGGTGTTCACGTTTTCGCGCCTCATTGAATCGTTCGATGTCTGTTTGAGAAGCTTTGCGAAACACTTTCTTCAGAGCTTCGATGTTATCCGGGTCGACTTTTGCTTTAGTCATCTGTCGGCGCACGAGCGGACCAACCATAGAAACGCGTCCTATGTCATGACCGGGGGAAGCTTCGACAGCCACAATGTCGCCGATTTCAAGATTCAGATGAGAGGGATTGGAGTAGAAGCCGAATCGGGTATTTTTGAATTGAACCTGAACAGCCGGAAAATCGGCACACGTAGAAATGTCCTTTAGCCAGTTTGTGGCATAGATCTTTCCGCGAGGCTCACGACGGCCGAAGCAACCGGTGTCGAACGATACATCAGATGCAAGTCCGGTGATTGTCATATTTCCCGGTTTGCGTGTTGCATCTTCGAGAGGTTTAGCCTCAGGGTTGTCAGCTTTTCCGCCAGGGTTATTATTTAGATATTCATCAACCATAGCCGGGATTATTTGGCGAAAGCAACGGCACGGGTTTCGCGGATAACGGTGATTTTTACCTGACCCGGATAGGTGAGTTCATCTTGAATTTTCTTTGCTATTTCAGCAGAGAGGTTTTCAGTCTCATCGTCGGAAATCTTGTCAGCACTAACGATAACACGCAGTTCACGACCTGCCTGAATAGCGTATGTCTTGATAACACCGGGATAAGACAGCGCGAGCTGTTCGAGGTCGTTGAGACGTTTGATATAGGCCTCCACAATCTCACGACGAGCACCAGGACGAGCACCGGAGATGGCGTCACAAACCTGAACAATCGGAGCAAGAAGAGATGTCGGTTCAACTTCATCATGGTGTGCACCGATTGCATTGCAGATGTCGGGTTTTTCCTTAAATTTCTCTGCAAGCTTCATGCCGAAGAGTGCATGCGGCAGTTCCGGTTCGTCATCGGGCACTTTTCCAATGTCATGAAGCAAGCCTGCGCGACGAGCCTTTTTGGGGTTAAGTCCGAGTTCTGAAGCCATCACAGCACAGAGATTTGCTGTCTCGCGAGAGTGCTGGAGGAGGTTCTGACCGTAGGAAGAACGATATTTCATCTTTCCGACCATACGGATAAGTTCGGGGTGGAGCCCATGGATTCCGAGGTCGATGGCCGTTCTCTTGCCGGTTTCAATTATTTCCTCTTCAACCTGTTTGCGCACCTTTGCCACCACTTCCTCAATTCGAGCCGGGTGGATTCGGCCGTCGACAACAAGCTGATGTAGAGCCAGACGAGCTATTTCGCGTCTTACGGGGTCAAAGCCTGAAAGCACGATAGCCTCAGGAGTGTCATCAACAATGATTTCAATTCCTGTGGCAGCTTCGAGCGCACGGATATTTCGACCTTCACGACCGATGATTCGGCCCTTGATATCTTCGTTGTCGATATGGAATACAGTGACGGAGTTTTCAACGGCAGTTTCGGTTGCTACACGCTGAATTGACTGGATTACAATTTTTTTAGCCTCTTTATTAGCTGTCATCCGCGCATCGTCCATGATGTCGTTGATGTAGCTTGCAGCAGCTGTTTTTGCTTCATCTTTAAGGCTTTCGACCAGACGTTCCTTAGCTTCTTCAGCTGAGAGACCTGAGATATGTTCGAGTTGCTCGCGGGCAGAATTGAGGAGATTGTCGGCCTCAGCAGTTTTATATTCAATGGCTTTTTCACGCTGTTCCATGTCGGCTGTCTTAGCCTCGAACGACTGGCGCATCTGTTCCACTTCTTTTTTCTTGCGGTTCAGTTCGTTCTGCTGTTGGTTGAGTTGCATTTCGCGTTGTTTCGCTCTTGCTTCCGATGATTGAACTTTCTGAAGTCGCTGATTGGCTGTACGCTCTGCATCGTTCAGTAACTTTATTTCCTCCTCTTTTGCTTCGAGAATTTTCTTTTCTTTTATTACGTCGGCTTCTCGACGAGCTTCGTCAATGATTGCGTTGGCTCTTGAGCCGGCAGATTTACGGCTGATTCTTAAAGCAATCGCAAAGCCGGCAGCGGCTGCCACGATGGCCACGAGAATCCATATTGCAGTGTTCATGTATTATTTTTTAATTAAAATATATTAAGTTTAAGAAAAATCAGATTGATAGATGTAAGTCGAATCCGCACCACAAATCCGGGTTAAAATGAGGCGGCAAAACACAGAGACACTGCAAAGAAAAGATTAAAAAGAGAATATAAGCCTCATTATTTAGGCTTATTCTCATCAGCACCTATCAGTGTGCCAAGATCTTCGTCAAGAATTTCGACAGCTCTGAGGGCTTTATTCATTTGTTCAGCCTGCTCATAGAAATCGAAAGCAAACTGAAAGGCAATCATTGCGAATATTTCTTTTTCAGACTTACGGGGGAAATTCCGCCGAAGGTCTGAAAATTTTTTTTGGACATTAAGTTCGGTTTCCTTAATCAGAAGTCGTTGTTCTTCCGGGACACTGACTGAAAGGACTTCACCGGCAATTACAATGTCTAATTTAATCTTCTTAGAAGTGTTCATAGTTCCGCATCATCTTTAAGAAGTGTGATACATCTGTCGATTTTACGGATCAGAGCGGAAATGAATCGACGGCTTTCGACAAGCGCTTCAGGAGTGTCAGCAAGCCTGTGAGAGAGAATCAGAAAATGGTTATCGCGGTCAAGGAGAGTATTTTCCTTACGGAGGTCTTCAATTTGTTGTTGAAGATTGGCGATAGTTTCTGACAATTGGCGATTTTCCTCGGCAATTCTGTCTTTTTGAGAAGAGAGAATGTTGACTTTTTCTGTCAGAGATTCTATAACAGATGCCAATTCGCGTTTCATGTCCGTTCTTATTCTTTTACAAAGGTAATAATTTTTTTTGGGAGAGAATGTGTAACAGCCGATTTTTTTAAGCAGCCGGATATCTGAGGAGGGCGCTGAAGAGACGGTGTCAGTTCATAATCAATACCATCTGATGCCGTTCATTGAAGAAGAACGCTTATCATATTTAATGTCTTTCAGCAGCGAAGATTTGACGGCTATGTGGAAGTTATAGCTCTTATAAGGGCCTACCGGAATGAAGCTTGCAGTCATTGTGAAACAGTGGAGGTCTCGCGAGACGCTGCAATTCATGTAGGCGATTTTGTGAGTGTCAAAGTTGTAAGATGCCGAGAAGGAGAAGTTCCAGTTTTTTGTCGGTCGGATATTTCCGGAGAAGGAGAGGTTTTGTGTCCATTTACCCCGGAACTCCAATTTATCATAGTCGAATTCTCCATAACCGTAGGAGACGGAATAGTTCAGGGTAAGACTCCACGGACACGACCATGCGGCATATCCGTCGGCATCGGTATTATCCTGTGATGAATCTTTGCGTTTGTGACGTTTCTTTTCGGCAATCTCGGCGAAAGATTCGTCACTATCGTTGTCAACTCCATTGTCGGGAGTCTCCTCCGGATTACCGTTTTTCGTGTCGTTGTTTTTATCTTTTTTGCGACGGAAGGTGTCGTTGCTGAAAGTATATGAGAAAGAGGTGCCGGTTGAGGAGAGTCGGGCCCACCCTTTATGCGCTTTCCACCGGGGCACATTAACCCTTACCGGACTTCCCGAAGGAGACAGAGCGTATGTGTAGGGGTCCCATGTTGCGTTGATATTAAGATTGATATTCTTCGGAAGGCGGAGCAGAAGCGTGGTGTTGATGTTGCTCCAATTCATTGAATCGGCAGCAAAATTATACGACTGTCCGATTGAGAAGTTTTCAATCAGGGAGATTTTGCGCACGCCTGTCGAGTCGTTCTCATCCTTGACTTTCATCTCGATGTTGTTGGCGAGATTGACAGTTACGAGTCCTGATTTTCCTTGTGACGGAACGCCGAAGATTGCGTTGGGGAAGCGGGAATAGACACGTTGCTGAGGTAATCCCTGATTGTCGACATAGTTGTAAGAGCCATAGATTCCCCAGCCCGGACTACTGAAGTCAGGCGAAGCCGAGAAAGTGACAGTGGGTGTCAGGACGTGGCGAATCATCTGCACTTTGTCGCCAAGAAACTTCAAAGGCTTGTAAAAGCCATAAAGTTTTGTGTCAAGCGATACGGAGGCGTTAAAGTCGAAGACATTATAAAAACCGTAGGTCGTGTCGCATACTTCCGAAGAGGAGTTGGGATCCCATTGACGGTTGACGCGGTTAGTGTACATCCTGTCGTTGAGAGTGATCTGAGGAGAGATGTTTATATATTTCAGAACGGAGAAGGTGGCGGAAATAGGGAGATAGTGTTTCATGCCGTTTCTCCAGTCTTTGATGAGCGACTTTTTGAAAAACTGATCCTGACGTGCAGTCAGAGAGTTCTGGAATTGACCTTGGTATGAGATTTTAATTTTCTCATACCATCTTTCGCCACCGATAATTTTCTTCCGTTTGAAAGGAGCTGTCTGGGAGAGGGATGCGGTGAGGTTAGGAAAGGAGACAGCAAGTGTGGAGTCTTGAGTTCGCTGTGCAATGTTGGCAGTTGCGGCAAGACTCCATTTAGTGCCCGGAAAACGATAGGAGAGAGCGACAGTTGATGATTTTGTGTTTTCAGTGAAGGCGTTGCTGTAATATGAGTTGAGATCGTTTCGGGTATATCCGGAAGTTGTGAAGTTTACGCTTGCCGAGAAACTCATGTTGGGGTTTGCTTTCGGGTCTTGGGTGTGCGACCAGATAACCTGAAAGTTTTTCTGGCGGGAGTAGTCGGGCATTCCCTTGTCGCCATAGACAGTGTTGATGTAGGAGATGTCGAAATTACCGGAGAAACGATAACGCTTCGTATAGGTTGAGGTCGCCGAGAGTCCCCACGACCCTTTAGTGTATATTTCTCCGCGAAGTGCGAGGTCTACGTAATCGTTTATTGCGAAATAGTAGCCTCCGTTTCTCATGTAAAATCCTTTGGAATAGTCTTCGCCGAAAGAAGGGAATATAATTCCGGAAGAGTAGTCTTTTGAGAAAGGGAAATATCCGAAAGGAAGGGCAAGCGGGAGAGGTACGTCTGCGAGAACCATGTAAACAGGACCTGACACTACATCTTTTTTAGGACGCATGCGTCCTTTTGTGATGTTGAAATAGAAGTGAGGGTGTTCATGATCGTTGCAGGTGGTGTAGCGGCCGTTTTCAACATAAAACGAGCCGTCGTCCATGCGTTTGGTCTTTGAGGCGAGCAGGTAACCTTCTCCCTGTTCAGTGACAACATCGGTGATAAACCCTCTCTGAGTTTTGAAATTATATTTCATTGTCTGAGATTGGTATTCACCATTCTTATCTTTGAAGACGGGAGTGTCGGCAAGCTTGCCGATTGAGTCGGTCACACCATTGGCATAGACTGTTGCGGAGTCGAGTTCCATTCTGATTTCAGCGGAATTGAGCTGAAAATCCTGATATTCCACTGTGCCGTTGCCAAAGAGATAGGCGTTGTTCTGACCGAGGAGAATAAGAGAGTCGCGTGCAGAAAATGTAACGGTGCCGTCGAGGTCGGTTTTCTCATAATTTATTCTGCCTATTTTCACACGTTTGGCAGAGTCAGAACTTTGTTCAACAGGTATTTGCGACAGGTTGACAGAGGCGGAATCCTGAGAGATGGACCGGATATGTTTAATGGAATCGTCCGCGAGTGTGTCGACGATAAGGGAATGAAGAGTCTCGGCCTTTGGCACAGACTCGGAGAGTCGACGGGCCGTCGGCTGTGTTTGAGACGCTGCAAAGGCGGCTGTCAGTATGCAAAGGGTTATAATGTAAAAAAATAATCGTCGCATCGGTCAGTCCGGATATTCCAAACAACAAAATTAACAAAAAAATTTGACCTGCTTAGATAAAAAAACTTAAATCACTCTTTAAATTCAGAATTAGTGCATGGCGTGGACTCTTCTCTCACCATAAAAATCTTATTCTCCGAACTCAAGATGAAGTTTAAGGAAGCGAGTCAGGGAATCTTTGCCGAAGCGAGACATTTCGCGAATCACTTTCTGAAGAGACTTTTCCCGGAGAGGATGTTTTGATTTTGAAAAGAATTTGTCGGCATAGCAAATAAGTCGTTCTTCGGTCGACAGTGGAATCATATCGCGATGGGGGAGTGGCAGATTTTGTCGTGCAATCTCGGCGGCGGTCAGACCGGCGCCTGTGTGCCTTTCGCAGACAAGAGCATGCATAGGCAGATTTTCGGCATCAAGTATTTTTCTTCCTTCAATTCCATGACAGATATAAGGAAGAGTGCCATTGCAGAAGATTGAAGGAGCATTGCAGCGGAAGATGCCGATATCGTGGAGCATTGCGGCTTCGTAGACAAAATTCTTATCGACGTTGCAATGATTATGTTCGGCACAACGGAGAGCTTTTTCTGCCACAGACCTGCTGTGCTGTGTCAGAAGATTCCATAGTTGAGAGCCGGGGGTGTAATATTTATTTATAATTTCAATCGGATTCATCGCAGGAGGAGGGTGAGAGGTTATAAGTGGCGGAGATAATGGGATTATTGAAAATAAAGGTGTGTCAAAACCAATATTGGTTGACACACCTTAATATCGTTAAGAGTGATTCAGAAAAAGTATTTTAAGGAAACACTCATAAGAGTTTAGTCGATGATTTCACACCAGCCATGAGCATCTTCGATTTCACCATACTGAATTCCACGAAGAGTCTCATAGAGTTTAGTAGTCATCGGGCCTGCTTCACCGTTCTTAGAGAAGATGTATTTTTTGCCGTTGTCGAGGTCGTCGATTTCACCGATAGGAGAGCAAACAGCAGCAGTGCCACAAGCAGAAGCTTCTTCGAATGTTTCAAGTTCGTCGACAGGGATCTGGCGGCGTTCAACTTTCATTCCGAGGTCTTCGGCAAGCTGAACAAGGCTCATGTTGGTGATTGAGGGGAGGATAGATTCAGAGAAGGGAGTGATATAGGTGTTGTTTTTAATACCGAAGAAGTTAGCAGCACCACATTCGTCGAGATATTTCTTCTCTTTGGGGTCGATGTAAAGCATTACGCTGTAGCCGAGGTCATGAGCTTTTTCTCCGGCAACGAGAGATGCAGCGTAGTTGCCACCAACCTTGATTGAGCCGGTTCCTTTGGGAGCCACGCGGTCATATTCTCTTGACATGCAGACCTTAGTCGGTTTGAAGCCTTCCTTGAAGTAGGGACCAACGGGAGTTACGAGCATGATTACCATGTATTCATCAGCGGGTTTCACTCCGACGCGGGGAGAGATGCCGATTTCAAGGGGACGGATGTAGAGAGAAGCACCGGTTCCGTAGGGGGGAACAAAACGTTCGTTGAGTTTAACGACTTTTCTAACCATGTCGCAGAAAAGTTCAACGGGCATCGGCTGCATCTTGATTCCTTCAGCAGAGCGGATGAAACGCTTAGCGTTTTCTTCCATTCTGAAGACGCGGATTTTACCGTCTTTACCGCGGAAAGCCTTTAGGCCTTCGAAAGATTCCTGACCATAGTGAAGACAAGAAGCGGCGATGTGGAGAGGAATGAGTTCAGAGTCAGACACCTGAATTTCGCCCCATTTTCCGTCTTTATATGTGCAACGGACGTTGTAGTCAGTCGGCATGTAACTGAATGTCAGATTTGACCAGTCAATTTCAGTTTCTTTCATAATGTTTGGATTTATCTTTTAAGGTTGATTGTTATCAGAGGGATGGAGAAGAGGAATTTATATTCAGACAGCGACTTTGCATGTCAGGTCATCGGTTTTGATTATGTAGACACCATGAGTTGCAACAGGCAATCTTGACGTGCCCGGTGGGAGAGTCTCCGATGAGATGAGGTGTCCGAGAATTGAAAAGACTTTGACATGAGTCTGCCGACTGACAGTGATTAGTATATAACCTTGAGAGGCACGAATTTCGATGTCCTGCTCTTTGGCCACAGTTTTACCTTCAATCCTGTCAGATTTTACTGATTCCCATCCTTTGGAATGGAGCGTGACCGGGGAGATAGCCGCAAATGCGAATATCAGCACTGAGAATATGGTTCTTAGCTTTTTTTTCATGTCGGCGACAGAGTTAAAAAGTCAGTCACGATTCCTCCGACGTGATGTCGGAATCAATTCAGGTGTAAAAGTACAAAATTCTTTTAAAATAAAAGGCATAAAAGGAATAAAAAATAGAGGTGACACATTTTTGAGTGTCACCTCCATTAATATTCGGTAAGGGAAAATTACTTTCCTTCTTCTTTCTGCATCTGCTCTTTGAGAGCCTGAAGAGCGCCGAGGTCGCCGAGAGTAGTCTTCTCGATTGCGGGAGCAGCAGCTTCTTCTTCTTTGCGAGAAGGACGAGCGGGGCGAGAAGCTCTCTGAGCGCGAGCTTCAGCCTTGTTAGCGTCTTCTGCAATGCGGCTGTGAGAAAGGATGATGCGCTTGCTGTCTTTGTTGAACTCGATTACTTTGAATTCGAGTTTGTCATCAAGCTTAGCCTGAGTTCCGTCTTCCTTAACGAGGTGTTTGGGAGTTGCGAAACCTTCAACACCATATTCAAGAGAGATAACGGCACCTTTGTCCATAACTTCAGTTACGGTTCCTTCGTGGATAGAACCTACAGTGAAGATAG
Source organism: Bacteroidales bacterium (assembly GCA_014800535.1). Classification (GTDB taxonomy): domain Bacteria; phylum Bacteroidota; class Bacteroidia; order Bacteroidales; family Muribaculaceae; genus Lepagella. The sequence continues at coordinate 27,994 of JAAVFW010000015.1, read as the reverse complement.
TTTCAAACACATCCCAGGGATTTTCTTCGAGCTGCTTGTGGCCAAGGCTGAGGCGACGGTTTTCCTTGTCGATTTCAAGAACCTGCACCTGGATGTCGTTGCCGATTGAAGTGAACTCAGAGGGGTGTTTGATTTTCTTAGTCCAAGAAAGGTCAGAGATGTGGATAAGACCATCAACGCCTTCTTCGATTTCAACGAATACGCCGAAGTTAGTGAAGTTGCGCACTTTTGCAGTGTGCTGGCTGCCGATAGCGTATTTTTCGTCGATATTCTCCCAGGGATCGGGACGAAGCTGCTTGATGCCGAGGCTCATCTTACGTTCTTCGCGGTCGAGAGTAAGAATTACTGCTTCGATTTCGTCGCCTACCTTGAGGAAATCCTGAGCTGAACGGAGGTGCTGGCTCCAGCTCATTTCGCTCACATGGATAAGACCTTCAACACCGGGCTGAACTTCAACGAATGCACCATAGTCAGTCATCACGACAACTTTACCGTTGATGTGGTCACCAACCTTGAGGTTAGCGTCGAGGTTATCCCAAGGATGGGGCTGAAGCTGCTTCAAGCCGAGAGCGATACGTTTCTTTTCGTTGTCGAAGTCGATGATAACGACCTTGATGTCCTGGTCGAGTTCAACAACTTCGCGCGGATCTGAAACGCGACCCCAAGAGAGGTCAGTGATGTGGATAAGACCGTCTACGCCACCGAGGTCAACAAACACACCGTAAGGAGTGATATTCTTGACCTTGCCTTCAAGAACCTGACCTTTTTCGAGCTTAGAGATGATTTCTTTCTTCTGAGCTTCGAGTTCAGCTTCGATGAGGGCTTTGTGAGAAACGACAACGTTCTTATATTCCTGGTTGATTTTAACAACCTTGAATTCCATTGTTTTGTCAACGAATACATCGTAGTCGCGGATGGGACGCACGTCAATCTGAGAGCCGGGAAGGAAGGCTTCGATTCCGAATACGTCAACAATCATACCGCCCTTAGTGCGGCTCTTAACGTAACCCTTGATGATTTCGTCGTTTTCAAGTGCCTTGTTGACACGATCCCAGCTGCGAGTCTGGCAAGCTTTCTTGTGAGAAAGACGGAGCTGACCGTTTTTGTCTTCGAGAGTTTCGATAAATACTTCCACTTCGTCGCCTACTTTGAGGTCGGGGTTGTAGCGGAACTCGCTGATGGGGATGATAGCGTCAGATTTCATGCCGATGTCGACACGTACTTCACGCTTAGAGATTGATTTGACAACACCGTTAACAACTTCGTTGTCTTTTGCAGTCTTAAGAGTTTCGTCATAAGTGCGTTCCACTTCTTCGCGGCTCTTATTGCCTGCGGTTTCGCCATTTGCATAGGCATCCCAATCGAAATCTTCAATCGGGGTTTGAACTTTTGATTCAGCCATTAATAGTTAATAAATAATTTACCTGCCGGGCTTCAGACTGCGGGAGCAGGTGGTTTCCGGCGTGGTTTTTGGTTAATAATTCACTGTGTTTCAATCAACTATCCTCTATTGTATAGGGATTAGATTAGTTGAAGCGGTGCAAAGGTACAAAAAAAAGATGAGATTACGACACTTATCTCACCTTTTTTCTTATAGTTATGTTAATTTTTTCTATTTATAATGAAGAATCTCCGGTTAGACGGCTCTCATTACATATTGTCAAGAAGATCAAGCATCTTGTATTCGCGATTAAGATTTTCGCGATAAGTCGTACGGTCTTCTTCAATCATTTCATCAAATCGCTTAGCTTCAAGAGGGATATAAGGCTCCATGCTGCGCCATTTTTCTCCGAAGGTATTGCCAATCCATTCCAATTCAGTTTTGTCGTAGTTGGCGGCTGCTTTGTCGAAAATCTCTTCAATCTCCTGAATAGAGCGGGCTTTGAGTGCATCTTCAACGGTCTGTTGTGTCATAACCTGACCGGCAAGGTCAATCCAGCGCACAGAAACCGGGTTTTCCGTCGGTTGAGGAATGGGATTGTTGCCAAGACGGGTGTGAAGATATTTGCATATTGCCAAGGTGTATAGGATTTTAGCGCGTTCCAATCCGGCCCGAGAGAATTTCATTCCCTTATAACGCACGAATCTGTCGTCGTCGGCAGGACGCGAGAGGAGGTCGGAAATTGTGTCGAGAGCACGGAGGATATGACTGACAGTATGGGGGTTAAGTACATGAAAATTGATGCGGTCAAAAATCCTCAGTTTGCGTTTTGTGCGTCTGTCGCGTGTCGGCCATTTCATTTCATCGCGAAGCAGGCCGCAGGAGCGGAGCATCATTCCCGGCACGACAACTGTGGCGCCTTTGTCATCGCCGAAAAGATAGGAAAAAGGAAATTCAGATGAGTCAGGATGAGTTTTATGGTCGCCCATCAGAAGAGAAAATGCTCCTATTTTAGCTCCAAGCATCAGATAAGAGTTTGACGATGTCTTGACTCCGCGTTCAAGGATTCCCCAGTGGACCGGACCGAGCTTATACATGTGGTTGCTCTGATTTGTAGCTGACCCCGCGTTCATGAAAGATGTCATGCAACCGATGAGGAGCGACGATTTGTGCATGCTCACAGTGTAAGGACCGGCAAACAAAGCGCATGCCTCACCGTTTTCCATTGTGCAGTTAGCAAAGAACAGCGAGTCGTGAGCTGTGAATCCGTTGGAAATGACGACACCTTGACCCACATAGCAATTACGGAGTATGGCACCGCCGTCGACACGGGCATCCTCAATTATAAAGTTTTCGGCGTCGACGTTATGTCCGAGAAAGGCGATGCCACGCGAGCTGTCGGCATTATTAATGATCGAGCCGTTCTTAAGTCTTGCCGTCCCCTCAACCGTCACATCCCGACCGATTCTCACATTGACCATTGTGCCGCAGTCGATAAGAGAGGCATCATCGCCTATGTCGGCTACTGGGGGCAGCGATTCAATATATTCGTCGACAAGAGGGTAAAAGTAAGATTCCGCCAATCTCGGCAGACGACACATCAGGGCGGCTGTCTGAGCCGACAGACCCGGATATATCTTCACCGGGCGGGAGCCTGATTCGTCAAGCACATTAATCAGGATGCCTCGGCCACATGCCGCTTCAGGTTCAAACTCGATTCGGTCAACATTCTCAATGGTTACGCGGTTTCCGATTACAATATTCTTAAGTTTATTGCCAATGCGGTGAATGGAAACGTTGTCGCCCACGAAGCAATCTTGAAGAGTTGCATCGTGAATCATGACATCCTTAGACTCTGAGTTGTCAAGTTTGCCGATGTGATTGGTGCCGATAAACATCGTCTCGGTGATGAGGTTGAGGTCGGTATCGGCAGAAATGAAGAGTCGTGACCAGTCGGCACAACGGCAACCGTTTTTTTCAAGCAGTTGTATTTCCCACCATTTGGGGTTTCGGAAGATTAAATCGGGAGCGTGATTGGTCATGGTTAATTTTTATCGGAGAGGTCTTCAAACTCTGTAATGTCGGTAATATTATCGTCCTGATCATATTTCTGAAACAGGAAATCGTTGTAAGGAAATCTTTCGACATGAATTTCCTTGGCCTTATCATAGATCATCTGTTTCAGCTCGTCGATGTTTATCTTTTCTTTTGCGGAGATGAAGACGCAGTTATTGTTCATCTTTGCCATCCATGTTTTCTTGAACTCCTCAAGCGAGATATTTTCGCGAGTTGAAGGAGTCAGGTCATCCTCATCTTTCGGGGTGTAGGTGAACGCGTCGATTTTGTTGAAGACGAGAATCATCGGCTTTTGAGCCGAACCGCACACATCGGAAAGGGTCTTGTTGACAACTTCAATCTGCTCTTCAAACTGAGGGTGAGAGACGTCGACCACATGAACCAACAGGTCGGCATCTCTAACTTCATCAAGAGTTGACTTGAAGGAATCGACAAGGTGAGTCGGGAGTTTTCGGATGAATCCGACAGTGTCGGTCATCAGCATCGGGAGATTGTCGATGATAACCTTGCGCACAGTGGTGTCGAGAGTTGCAAAAAGCTTGTTTTCGGCAAACACATCACTTTTGCTAAGCAAATTCATCAAGGTGGATTTTCCCACGTTGGTGTATCCTACTAATGCAACGCGAGTCATCTTGCCACGATTCTTGCGTTGGATACTCTTTTGACGGTCGATATGTTGAAGTTCCTCTTTGAGACGAGAGATTTTGTCGAGGATTATTCGGCGGTCGGTTTCAATCTGTGTTTCACCGGGACCACGCATACCGATACCGCCTCGCTGTCGCTCAAGGTGAGTCCACATACGGGTAAGACGCGGCAGGAGATACTGATACTGTGCCAGTTCGACCTGAGTTCTTGCAGTGGCGGTCTGAGCCCGTTTTGCAAATATGTCGAGGATGAGAGATGTTCTGTCAAGAATTTTCACTTTTAGTTCCTTCTCGATATTTGCCACCTGTTTCGGGCTCAGATCATCGTCGAAAATGACAAGACCTATTTCGTTTTCTTCGACATACTGACGAATCTCTTCAAGTTTACCAGTGCCGACGTATGTTCGAGGATTAGGGTATTCGAGCTTTTGGATGAATCGTTTTTCGGGCACAGCGCCGGCAGTGTGGGCGAGAAACTCCAGTTCATCAAGATATTCGCGAACCTTAGTCTCGCTCTGCCGGTTGGTGACAAGACCGACCAGCACTGTTTTTTCGTTAGCTTCCGATTGGATTATATTGTCTTCAATCATGTTCTTCTGTAATGATAATAGATTAAGTGTAACTTGCGAGGAGCGATAGGAAGAGAGAATTGTGTTTTCGGATTTATTTGAGAAAACGGCATCAATAGCCGTTGAAAGGACCATGATGCCGTTTGAAACTTCGGGGGAGAGGGTGAAGGAATCTAAAAGCAGAAGGTTCTTTAATTGAATAACGTCTGAGTGAAACAGATGTTTTAGTCAGAACCTTGTCGGGAAAGGTGAATTATTTCTTTTCGACCTTATTGTATTGTGCGTTAAGACCTTCAACGATTTCATCAGTGATGTCGAGAGCCGGATTGATGTAGACGGTTGCCGCTTTGAAGAAGATAGCGTCATAGCCATGCTTGGCGTTGTAGCGTTCAATGAAGTTTGTGATTGAATCATTGATTGTCTGCTGCGCCTTCATAGCGGTTGTTTCAAACGTTTTCTGGCGGTTTGCCATATCGTTTTGAGCGTTTGTCTGAAGGTTTTGCAGTTTACGCTGGTCAGCTTCATAGCTTTCTTTCGACAGATAAGAGTTGTTCTGCATCTTGTTCTGCATTGTAGTGGCAAGCTGCTGAATCTGCGATTCATGAGAGCGGGCAGCTGATTCAAGCTGAGTCTGCAATCTGCCGGCTTCTTCGTTATAGTCTTTTGCGAGGTTATAACGGCTCAGGATAGTGTCGAGGTCGACATAGCGGTAGTTAGGGAGCTGTCCTTTCTTTTCAACTGCAGCTTTCTGAGGAGTTGATGACTCTTTTTTATCATTTTGAGAGCAAGAGGAAGCTGAAAAAATGAGAGCGATTGCAAGAGAGAGGATAGTAAGGATATTCTTATTCATTTAAAAATCAAATTTCGAATAAAGTGGAATGTAAATTTATTCAGCATTAATCCATTGAAGTCCGAAAGGGAACGGAGGGTGCTGAAAATCATCGCAAAATTAATATAAAAAATGATAAGTAATCGAATTTGAGATAAAAAATTTTGACGGTTGCAAAAAAAGCATTACCTTTGGAACATGAAAAACTCCGATTCAGATTGCCCGACAGCAGCCTGAATTAAGTAATGAGATGAAAACACAAACGAAGACAATTAACCTGTCGGACGGTTATATGCCAACCGGCGGATTATTGTCAGAAAACAGATATAAAACATGGAAATAAAAGACCTTAAGCCGGAATTAATCTGGCGTTGTTTCGACGAAATCACCAAAGTTCCACGTCCCTCATGTCATGAAGAGCAGATAAGAGCATATCTTCTCGACTTCGCAGCAAAACATGGAGTTGAAGCTCGCACCGATGAGTGTGGCAACGTAGTGATGGTTAAGCCGGCTACAAAAGGAAATGAAGGAGCGCCGACTGTTGTTATTCAGGCACACATGGATATGGTTGCTGAAAAGAATAACGACACCGAGCATGATTTCATGAAGGATCCCATCTCAACATATATTGATGGCGAATGGGTGAAGGCAAAAGGCACAACTCTCGGAGCAGACAACGGCATCGGTATGGCGGCATGTCTCGCTGTTATGATTGACGACACTCTTGTGCATGGTCCTGTTGAGGCTCTGTTCACAGTTAACGAGGAAATTGGTCTTGAAGGAGCTCAAAATCTTGGAAAGGACATGCTTAACGGCACCATCCTTGTCAATCTTGACTCAGAAGACGATGGAGAAATTTTTGTTGGATGTGCGGGTGGTATCGACACAACAGCCATTTTCTCATATAAGAGATCTCTCGCTCCCGACAATTTCACATATATGCGTGTGAGTGTCAAGGGTCTGCTTGGCGGACACAGTGGCGGCGACATTCATCTCGGACGTGCCAATGCCAACAAGCTTGCTGCTCGTTTCGTGTGGGAATGTTCTCAGAAATGGGCTATTGAGGTTTCTGAAATCAATGGTGGCAACTTGCGCAACGCTATCCCTCGTGAGGCATACGTTGTATTCGGTGTGCATAGCGACCATCGCGAAGATGTTATCAATCATCTGAATAAATATGCAGCTGAGGTCAAGGCTGAATATAAAGGAATCGAGCCTTCTATGGAAATCATAATTGAAGATTCCGAGCGTCCGGAATACTGCATCGATTCTGAGACATCTCTCGCACTTGTCCGCGCTCTTTACAGTGCGCCTCACGGAGTCTTCTCAATGAGCCGCGATCTGGAAGGTCTTGTTGAAACTTCAACCAATCTTGCAGCTGTGAAGATGATTGAAGACAATAAGATTAAGGTGACCACATCTCAGCGTTCATCTGTAGAATCTCGCAAGAATGACATCGCCGGTCAGGTGGAGGCTCATTTCCAGCTTGCAGGCGCAGAGGTTACTCATTCAGACGGCTATCCCGGATGGGCTCCCAACATGGACTCTCCGATTATGAAGATTTCAGCAGAGGCTTACGAAGAATTGTTTGGAGTTAAACCTGCAATCAAGGCTATTCATGCCGGTCTTGAATGTGGATTGTTCCTTTCAAAATATCCTGAGCTTGACATGGTCAGCATCGGCCCGACTATGACAGGCGTTCACTCACCTGACGAAAAACTTTACATCCCCACAGTAGAGAAGTTCTGGAAACATCTCTGCCTGATGCTTGAAAAAGTTGCAAAATTATGAGACTGACTCACCTACCGACAGGAAGACTGGCCGCCTTAGTTGTAGCAGGCGTAGCGATGTTAGCTCCTGCGGCGAGTGAGATGTCTGCAAAGATAAGTGAAGATTCATCGGCTTCGGTCTCTGTCATTGATATGGTGGAGACCGTGGTCGGGACTTCAGCAATAGACGAACTTGTTCATCGTGTTCAGATCGACACTCTTCCCGCCGCAGATGCCAAGACCCGTTATAATGGACTGACTGATGCCGACTTTAAGATAATAGCTAAGGAATTGGGCGTAGAAGTTGCTGCCATAAAAGCTGTTGTCGAGATTGAGGCAGGTCCGGGGATGAATGGTTTCTGGGCTCCCGGAGTGCCAATTATAAATTTTGACAGGTCGATGTATAATCGATTCTGTTCGAAGGCACAATGCAAGAAAGGAGCAAAGGGAGCAAAGGTGCCCGATGGTCTGAAGGGTTATCCTCTGAAGGAATGGACACAACTTGTCAATGCTCGCAAGCAGAATGAGCAGGGCGCCAACCTGGGGACATTCTGGGGAATGTTTCAGATTGGAGGCTTCAACTATAAGACATGCGGTTGCTCATCTATCGAAGAGTTTGTCAGACTCATGTCTCATTCTGAATTGGAACAGCTTGAACTATTTGCTGCCTTTATCACAAACTCCGGCATGGTGCCTGACCTGAAGAAAAGGAATTGGGCAGGATTTGCACGGAAATATAATGGCACGAGCTATGCAAAGAAAGGTTATCACACCCGCATGGCCACAGCTTATAAGAAATATAAATCGCAAGAGAATAAAAAATGAAAATAACAGATCTTCAGCCGAAATTAATCTGGGAATGTTTCGATGAAATTACGAAAGTGCCCCGTCCGACTCATCATTTGGATAAAATGCTTGAGTTTCTCGTTTCATGGGCTGAGAAACACAATATCCCCTGCAAGACCGACGAGGTAGGCAATGTAATGATGTCGAAGCCGGCAACTCCCGGTCATGAGAATGCTCCGCGTATCATTCTTCAGGGACACCAGGATATGGTTGCCGAGAAGCGCAACGATAAGGAGCATAACTTCCTGACAGATCCCATCACTACAATCGTAGACGGCGAATGGGTGAAAGCTGACGGCACGACACTTGGTGCCGACAACGGAATGGGTTGTGCCTCTGCAATGGCAGTCTTATTGGATGATTCGCTTGTGCATGGTCCTATTCAGGCTCTCTTTACAGTTGATGAAGAGCAGGGACTTATCGGTGCAAACGGTCTGCAGGCCGGTTTTGTGGAAGGTGATATCCTTCTGAATCTTGACAGCGAAGAGCATGGTCAGCTCGTAATCGGTTGTGCAGGAGGTAAGGTGACTGTATGCACTTTCCCTTACACTTCAGAAGCTGCCCCTGAAGGTTTGGAATGGGTTTGTGTTCATCTCAATCACTTCAAGGGAGGACACTCCGGCATGGAAATTAATCTCGGCAGAGGTAATGCCAATCAGCAGCTTGCCCGTTTCCTTTGGGAAGCATCAAGGAATCGTTGTCTGAAGCTTGCTGCAATCGACGGAGGCAACCTTGCAAATGCAATTCCTCGTGAAGCATGGGCTGTTGTCGGTGTTGAAAAGAGTGAGATTGATTCATTCCGTAAAGAGGTTAAGGAATTTTCTGACATGATTCATGCAGAATTCCTGCTTGCAGAGGGTGCCGACTTCACTTTTGAAATTGAGGAAGCAGCAAAGCCTGAAACAATCATCAGCTGTAAAGATTCAGCCAAACTGATTGCATCGCTCTTTGCATGTCCCAATGGTGTTCAGGGAATGTCTAATGCTGTTGAGGGCCTTGTTGAGACAAGCTGTAATCTTGCATCTGTCAAGATGATTGAAGAGGGTAAGATTGAAGTTACTGTTCATCAGCGTTCATCGGTCGACAGTCGCCGCGATGAGATTGCCGACAGAATCAAGGCACTCTTTGAGATGATTGGATGTGAAGTTCGCTTTGAAGACACATACGTTGGATGGGCTCCTAATCCGGAATCAAAAGTTCTTAAGGTGGCAGAAAAGAGCTTCGAAGACCTCTTTGGTTATAAACCTCGTGTAGAGGCGCTCCATGCAGGTCTTGAATGTGGTCTCTTCCTTGAAAAGATGCCTAAGCTCGACATGATTTCATTCGGTCCGACACTTAAGGATATTCATTCTCCGAGTGAGAAAGCCAATATCCAATCAGTGGCTGACTACTGGAAACTCCTTTGCGAGATTCTTCGCAGACTTGCTTGACAGGGTTTTTGAAATAAATATGCTTAAGGCGATTTCCTCCATTATCGGAGTGAGGTCGCCTTACTTATTATATATAGGTGGTGTTTGAGACGATTATTACAAGTCGTTTCGTGTGTTATATAACATGAAAAAACGGGTGGTAGGAATTGCTGAAATGGCAAAAGGGACGTTTTATTCAGATATGTTGATATAAATATGTTGTATTGGAATTGAATAATGAAAAAATGAAAGTGGAAAAGTTGATAGTAAAAATGATAGGAAATTTTAGGATTTGGTCTGAGACGATAATATTACTAATTTTGCAGATAAGAAGAAAAGAATATAACGCCTGTTTATAACTTGAAGAAGTATAAAAAGGTAAAACATATTAAACCTGACACCATGAATACTCGGTCCTTGTGAAAGGATATTTTTACAGAAGCAGGAGGTTTCTTCAACATGAAAGACTCGGACAGAGAATTTGTCTAATAAAATGAAAATTCCTTAAAATCAGGAGGCCTCTTGAGAAAGTAGTTTTATCGCCGTCACGCAATAAGTGTGGCGGCGAATATTCTTTTATCCCCCGTTTCTCAATAATTGTCACTCTGGTTTGTTTTATGTTATATTTTTAATTAATAGTGTGTTAGCGGTGGATGAGGAGAATATTATCGGATGGCGGTTTGTTAAGACAGAATAAATTTATTAAATTTGCGTTCTATCTCTAAATATAGCAGGTTAAAAGAAACCTGTAATAATGCGTAAATCCCAAGCGGTATTAATGACATTAAGACATAATGGGGTGCGTGGAATAAAACACAGAAAATATGTGTGGAATTGTAGGATATATAGGAAATAACAATGCTTATGACATTCTGATAAAGGGTCTTCATAGGCTTGAATACAGAGGCTACGACAGCGCGGGAGTTGCAATTGTGTCGCCGGAAGGACAGCTTAATGTCTACAAATCAATGGGCAAAGTTTCCAATCTCGAAGCTTATTGTAAAGATAAGAATAAAGAGGGAGTAATAGGAATAGCTCATACAAGATGGGCAACCCACGGCGAACCCTCGGATTGCAATGCTCATCCTCACTTCAGTGAAGACGGCAATATCGCTCTTGTTCATAATGGCACGATAGAGAACTATAAAGTATTGAAGGAGGCACTTCTTCAGCATGGCTGTAGGTTTCATTCGGACACAGACACAGAAGTGCTTGTTCAATTAATAGAATATATTCGACTGACCAACAATTGCTCACTGCTTGATGCAGTCAGAGAGGCTTTAAAGGAGGTTGTCGGAGCATACGCTATCGCAGTAATAGAGAAGAATAATCCTGATCAGATAATCGCTGCGCGCAAGAGCAGTCCGCTTGTCGTCGGAATTGGCGAGGATGAAATGTTTCTTGCATCAGATGCGACACCTATTGTTGAATATACCGACAATGTAGTCTATGTCAAGGATGAGGAGATTGCCGTAATCCGTCGTGGAGAGCCTTTGAAGCTGGTCAATCTGGAGAATCAGGAAGCTGAGATCGACGTAAAGAAGCTTAAGGTGTCGATATCCGAACTTGAGAAGGGAGGATATGACCATTTTATGCTGAAAGAGATTTTTGAGCAGCCTCGTACACTCACCGATTGCATCCGCGGGCGTGTTGTTGAAGACGGCAGACGTGTGTTGATTAATGGTGTGAGTGATAATAAAGAGAAGTTTATTAATGCTCATCGCATCATTATTGTGGCATGTGGCACTTCCTGGCATGCAGCCCTTCTTGGGAAATATCTGATTCAGGATATGTGTCGGATTCCTGTCGAGGTTGAATATGCCAGTGAGTTCAGGTATTCCAATCCTGTTCTGACAAGCAACGATGTTGTCATAGCTATTTCTCAGAGTGGCGAGACTGCCGACACGCTTGCAGCGATACAGATTGCGAAAAAGATGGGAGCCTTTGTCTATGGCATCAGCAATGTTGTCGGCTCGTCAATACCTCGCGAGACTCATAGCGGAACCTACATCCATGTCGGACCGGAAATCGGTGTTGCTTCAACCAAGGCATTCACCGGACAGGTGATGGTGTTGACAATGGTTGCGCTTGCGATTGCCGAGCTTAAAGGCACCATGACCCAGGAGCAGATTGCCGAACTCGGAAAAGTTATAACAAAAATCCCTGATTTGGTAAGTCAGACACTAAAGCTTAATGATAAGATTAAGCATCTGTCGCTGATTTACACATACGCTCGAAATTTCCTATATCTCGGCCGCGGCTACAGCTATCCGGTTGCTCTGGAAGGAGCATTGAAATTGAAGGAAATCTCATATATTCATGCCGAAGGGTATCCGGCAGCTGAGATGAAGCATGGTCCTATCGCGCTTATTGATGCAGAGATGCCTACGGTAATAATCGCGCCTAACGACCATCTGTATGAAAAGATCGTAAATAACGTTCAGCAGGTGAAGGCACGTCATGGCAGCGTGATTGCGATTGTAACAGAAGGAGACACCGAAATACGCAATATGGCAGACCATGTGTTGGAAGTGCCGGAAGTGCCGGAGTGTCTGACACCGATCATCACAAGTATCCCTCTGCAATTGCTGTCATATTACATAGCGATTAACAAAGGGAAGAATGTCGACATGCCCCGTAATCTTGCCAAGTCTGTGACGGTTGAATAACCCGCAAGAAAAATATGAAAAGCCGGAGAGCTGACTGAAACTATCAGTAGTTCTCCGGCTTTTTTCAGGTTAAAATGAGAGTGATGTGAGGAGGTTTGAATAGAGAAATAGAGAAAAATGAGGGTGGGGGAGTAGATAATAATTAACGGGAGAATGAGAAGAGAGATAAATCGTAACTCAATAAAAATCAAATATAAAAAGATAAAGGAGCGTGCTCTAAGGAGTCGTAAAATCAGATGATTAAAATGAAAATAACAAATTTTAATAAATTTTTTTGTTGAAATATTTGCACAATATAAAATTGTGTTGTAACTTTGCACCCGTAATTCAACAGCGGTTGAATGAAAAACTAAATAATAGATGCCTCTTTAGCTCAGTTGGCCAGAGCACGTGATTTGTAATCTCGGGGTCGTTGGTTCGAATCCGACAAGAGGCTCTAAAGGGCGAATACCAGAGTGGCCAAATGGGGCAGACTGTAAATCTGCTGGTTTATACCTTCGGTGGTTCGAATCCATCTTCGCCCACAGGTTAGCATTAAGAAATGCAGGGTAAAAATGCGGAAGTAGCTCAGTTGGTAGAGCATTAGCCTTCCAAGCTAAGGGTCGCGAGTTCGAACCTCGTCTTCCGCTCCATTTTCTTGCCCATGTAGCTCAGGGGTAGAGCACTTCCTTGGTAAGGAAGAGGTCGCGGGTTCAAATCCCGCCATTGGCTCCAGAAATCTCCCTCGATTTCCGAAGAGAATTTAAAACAAATATAACAATAGCAAAACTATGGCTAAAGAAAAATTCGAAAGAACCAAACCGCATGTGAACATCGGTACTATCGGTCACGTTGACCACGGTAAGACTACTCTTACTGCTGCCATCACAAAAGTTCTCGCGGAAAAGGGTCTTTCTGAGGCACGCTCTTTCGATTCAATCGATAACGCTCCTGAAGAAAAAGAGCGTGGTATTACTATCAATACTGCACACGTAGAATATCAGACTGCAAACCGTCACTACGCACACGTAGACTGCCCGGGACACGCCGACTATGTAAAGAACATGGTAACTGGTGCTGCTCAGATGGACGGTGCAATCATTGTGGTTGCTGCAACTGACGGTCCGATGCCCCAGACTCGTGAGCACATCCTTCTCGCTCGTCAGGTGAACGTGCCTGCACTTGTAGTATTCATGAACAAGTGTGACATGGTTGACGACGCTGAAATGCTTGAGCTCGTTGAAATGGATATGCGTGACCTTCTTTCACAGTATGATTATGATGGTGACAACACTCCCGTAATTCAGGGTTCAGCTCTTGGCGCACTTAACGGTGAAGCACAGTGGGTTGACAAGGTTATGGAACTTATGGAAGCTGTTGACAACTGGATTCCCCTGCCTCCCCGTGACGTTGATAAACCCTTCCTTATGCCGGTTGAGGACGTATTCTCAATCACTGGTCGTGGTACTGTTGCAACAGGCCGTATCGAAGCTGGTCGCGTAAAAGTTGGTGACGAAGTTCAGATCCTCGGTCTTGGTGCTGACAAGAAATCAGTTGTTACTGGTGTTGAGATGTTCCGTAAGATTCTTGACGAAGGTGAAGCTGGTGATAACGTAGGTCTTCTTCTTCGTGGTATCGACAAGAACGAAATCAAACGTGGTATGGTTATCTGCCACCCCGGACAGGTTAAGCCTCACGATCACTTCAAAGCTCAGGTTTATATCCTGAAGAAAGAAGAAGGTGGCCGTCACACTCCTTTCCACAACAAATATCGTCCTCAGTTCTACATCCGTACTCTTGACGTTACAGGTGAGATCACTCTTCCTGAAGGTGTAGAAATGGTAATGCCCGGTGACAACGTTGAAATCGACGTTAAGCTCATCACTCCGGTAGCTTGTGACAAGGGTCTTCGTTTCGCAATCCGTGAAGGTGGACGTACAGTAGGTTCTGGTCAGATCACTTCAATCGTTGAAGACTAATTTTCTGACTGAACAGTAAAAGAAAATACTTCGGGGGCTTTCAATTTGGAAGCCCCTAATCTACGGGAATAGCTCAGTTGGTAGAGCACTGGTCTCCAAAACCAGGTGTCGGGAGTTCGAGCCTCTCTTCCCGTGCAAATAAAACAAATATGAAATTAATCAAGGATATTAAGGAATCTTATAACGAGCTTGTTTATAAGGTTTCTTGGCCAACTCAGAAGGCTCTTGTCAATAGCTCGGTGCTGGTGCTGATAGCTTCCATCATCCTGGCTGTATTTATATGGGCTGTTGATAAGATTTTTAATCTTTTGATGGAAGCAATTTACAGTATCAGTTTCTAATCTTTAATTTAAGGTTTCAATGGCTGAAGCAGATCAGAAGTGGTATGTACTCCGTGCCATATCAGGAAAGGAGGCAAAGGTCAAGGAGGTTCTTGATGCAGCAATTAAGAACACTCCTCTTGGTGACTATGTCTCTCAGGTGTTGATACCTCTTGAAAAGGTTTACACCACCCGTAACGGAAAGAAAGTGGTGAAGGAGCGTACGATTTATTCGGGTTATGTGTTTGTAAAGGCACAGCTGACCGGAGAAGTAATCTATGAACTTCGAAACACTACTAATGTTATCGACTTTCTTCGCGGACGTGCAAAGACCTCTGAACCTGAATCTCTTCGTGAGAGTGAGGTGATGAGAATGCTTGGAGCTGCTGATACTCTTAATGACACTGCGGAAGAGACTGAAGATGGCTACATTGTAGGCGAACCGGTAAAAGTAACTGCCGGACCTTTCAGTGGCTTCAATGGTGTTATTACAGAGATTGCGCCTGAAAAAGGTAAGATTAAAGTGCAGGTCAAGATTTTTGACCGTCCCACAGACCTTGAGTTGGAATATTCTCAAGTTGAAAGAGAGTGATACTCATGATGCCGGCTTTGAAGAGATTAGTCTTGACGAAGACGGCTATTGTTACGCTGAGCACTTTCGATTAAACAAATAAATTTTAATTATCAAGAAAATGGCTAAAGAAATTGCTGGACAGATCAAATTGCAGATTAAAGGCGGTGCGGCCAATCCCTCGCCTCCGGTAGGACCTGCTTTGGGTTCGAAGGGTATCAACATCATGGAATTTTGCAAGCAATTCAATGCCCGTACCCAAGATAAGGCCGGAAAGGTTCTTCCTGTTGTAATTACATATTACTCAGATAAATCTTTCGACTTCATTGTAAAGACTCCCCCGGTTGCAGTGCAGCTTAAGGAGGTTGCAAAACTGAAGAGCGGTTCAGCTCAGCCTAACCGTAACAAGGTTGCTGAAATCACTTGGGATCAGGTTAAAGCGATTGCAGAAGACAAGATGCCGGATTTGAACTGTTTTACTTTAGACTCGGCAATGCGTATGGTTGCCGGCACAGCGAGAAGCATGGGTATCACCGTTAAAGGGGCGTTCCCTGAATTAAACTAAAAACTTCAATTAACAATGGGAAAACTGACAAAAAATCAAAAGTTGGCTTTGTCTAAGATTGAAGCTGGGAAGGCATACACTTTGGCAGAGGCTGCTGAAAAGGTGAAAGAGATTACTTTCACTAAATTCGATTCCTCATTTGATATCGACGTTCGTCTTGGTGTCGACCCCCGCAAAGCTGACCAGATGGTGCGCGGCGTAGTTTCTCTTCCTCACGGAACAGGCAAGCAGGTTCGAGTTCTCGTTCTCTGTACTCCTGATGCAGAAGCTGCTGCAAAAGAGGCCGGAGCTGATTACGTTGGTCTCGATGAGTATCTAAATAAAATCAAAGGTGGATGGACTGATGTTGATGTAATCATCACTCAGCCTTCTGTAATGGGTAAACTTGGTCCTTTGGGTCGTATCCTTGGTCCCCGTGGTTTGATGCCTAACCCCAAGAGTGGCACTGTAACAATGGATGTTGCTAAGGCGGTTAAGGAAGTTAAGCAGGGTAAGATTGACTTCAAGGTTGACAAAACAGGTATCGTGCACGCTTCTATCGGTAAGGTGTCTTTCACTCCCGAACAGATGCGCGACAATGCAAAAGAGTTTATCAACACTTTGATCAAGCTGAAACCGGCTACAGCCAAAGGCACTTATATCAAGAGCATTTATCTTTCAAGCACAATGAGCCCCAGCGTGAAAGTGGACTCTAAATCTGTGGCTGAGTAATTTAAAAGAAAGGAACAGAAATGAAAAAGGAAGATAAATCAATAATCATCAAAATGATCGGTGATACTTTGCAGCAGTACAGCTGTGTGTATCTTACTCAGACTGCCGGTCTCGATGCTGAAAAGACAAGCGCACTTCGCCGTGCATGCAATAAGGACGGTATTAAAATGCTTTGCGTTAAGAACACTCTTCTTAAGAAAGCATTCGAAGCAAGCGAAATCGACTATTCAGGACTCTATGATCTTCTCCACGGTGAGACTACTCTTCTTCTGAGCAACACTGGTAATGCACCTGCAAAGCTCATCAAGAATTTCCGTGACAAGAATGATACTCTTCCCATGCTGAAGGGTGCATACGTAGAGGAATCTGTATATGTAGGCGAGGAACAGTTGGAAACTCTCGCAAACATCAAGAGCAAGAGCGAACTTATCGGCGATATCATCGCTCTTCTTCAGAGCCCTGCCAAGAACGTTGTCAGCGCACTTACAAGTGGCGGTTCGAAACTTCATGGTATTCTCGAAACTCTTTCCAACAAATAATCTAACTCAAGTCAAAAACAAAAAAAACACATACGAAAATGGCAGATTTGAAAGCATTTGCAGAACAGCTGGTTAACCTCACAGTTAAGGAAGTTAACGAACTTGCTCAGATTTTGAAAGAAGAATATGGCATCGAGCCCGCAGCTGCAGCAGTAGCAGTAGCAGCAGGTCCCGCAGCCGGTGCAGCTGCAGCCGAAGAAAAGACTAACTTCGACGTTATCCTCAAAGCAGCAGGCGCAAGCAAGCTCGCAGTGGTTAAGCTCGTGAAGGAACTTACCGGTCTTGGTCTTAAGGAAGCTAAAGAACTCGTTGACGGTGCTCCTAACACTATCAAGGAAGGTCTTCCCAAAGCAGACGCTGAGGGTCTCAAGAAGCAGCTCGAAGAAGCTGGTGCTGAGGTTGAACTTAAATAATTCGGCTCCTGAAAGCTATACGATTAACGATTCCCGCTTCCGAGCGGGAATCGCTTAATCTTCTTTAAATGTTGCTTGTTTAGTCTTTTTTCGGACACCACACAATAAACGTTATTTACTTTTCGTTTATAACTTGCAACTAAAAACATACACATAGTTTGTAAAGATTCTGAACCACGGCTTGTCATGTCGCTTGAAGTAAGAGTCAATGCAAATGATTTTCGGATTTGCTCCGGTGCTTTTATGCTTCGGTTGATGAATCTGAAAATTTCTTGTATGTATACACCTCTGATTTTTTCTTAAAATTCCATTTTTAAGATTTTTTAACATTTCATTTCTCCCTTTTTCGGGATGTGTTTAATTCAGGGGTGTCCGGGGATATGGGATAGATTTGATAAACTTATTGGTAACAATAATATCACAGATATATAATGTCAGTAAATTTGACCGAAAAACCACGCGTTAATTTCGCTACAGTCAAGAATCCGCTTCCTTATCCGGATTTCCTTGAGGTGCAGCTTAAGTCGTTCCGTGATTTCCTTCAGTTGGACACTCCTCCTGAGAATCGTCAGAACGAGGGCTTATACAAAGTTTTCTCCGAGCATTTCCCCATCGCGGACACTCGTAACAACTTTGTGCTTGAGTTCCTGGACTATTATATCGACCCACCGCGTTACAGCATTGAAGACTGTCTGACAAGAGGTCTTACATACAGTGTTCCTTTAAAGGCTAAATTGAAGCTTTATTGCACCGACCCCGATCATGAGGATTTCGACACTACTATCCAGGATGTATATCTTGGCTTGATTCCTTACATGACCGAACAGGGTTCGTTTATCATCAATGGTGCTGAACGTGTAGTTGTGTCGCAGCTTCATCGTTCTCCCGGTGTTTTCTTCGGTCAGAGCACACATGCTAACGGCACTAAGCTTTACAGTGCGCGTATCATCCCCTTCCGTGGTAGCTGGATTGAGTTTGCCACTGACATCAACAATGTGATGTATGCTTACATTGACCGTAAGAAGAAATTGCCTGTGACAACTCTTCTCAGAGCTATCGGTCTTGAAAGCGATAAAGAAATTATCCAGACTTTCGATCTTGCTGAAGAGGTTAAGGTCACTAAGAAGAACCTTGAAGCTTCTATCGGAAGAAAGCTGGCAGCTCGTATTATCAAGAGCTGGATTGAAGATTTTGTTGATCCTGACACAGGTGAGGTTGAGTCTATCGAGCGTAACGAGGTTATCGTTGACCGTGGAGTAGAACTTTCTGCCGATAATGTTCAGGAGATTGTTGATTCAGGTGTGAAGACTATTCTCGTTGAGAAGGATAATGTCAGCAGCATTGACTTCAGCATTATCTTCAAGACACTTGAAAAAGATAACTGTAACTCTGAAAGAGAGGCTATTCAGTATATTTATCGTCAGCTTCGTAATGCTGAGGCTCCGGATGATGCTTCAGCTCGTGAGGTGATTCAGAATCTTTTCTTCAGTGAAAAGAGATATGACCTCGGAGAAGTTGGTCGTTACCGTATCAACAAGAAGCTTGGTCTCGACACATCAATGGATGTGCGTGTTCTCACTCGTGAGGATATCGTGGAGATTATCAAGTATCTTATTCAGCTTATCAACGCTAAGAGTGATGTCGATGATATCGACCACTTGAGCAACCGTCGTGTCCGCACGGTAGGCGAGCAGCTTTACAACCAGTTCGGTGTCGGATTGGCTCGTATGTCAAGAACAATCCGTGAGAGAATGAATGTGCGCGACAATGAGGTGTTCACTCCGATTGACCTTATTAACGCGAAGACTATCTCTTCAGTTATCAACACATTCTTCGGAACGAATGCGCTGTCTCAGTTTATGGACCAGACAAACCCTCTGGCTGAGATTACCCATAAGCGTCGTCTCTCTGCACTGGGCCCCGGTGGTCTGTCAAGAGAGCGTGCGGGCTTTGAGGTGCGAGACGTGCATTACACTCATTACGGTCGTCTTTGTCCGATTGAGACTCCTGAAGGTCCTAACATCGGTTTGATTTCATCTCTTTGTGTTTACGCAAAGATCAATAATCTCGGATTTATTGAGACTCCTTATCGTAAGGTAGAGGATAAGAAAGTAAATCTGAAGAACGACGAGATTGTTTATCTGACAGCAGAGATGGAGGAGGGTAAGATGATTGCTCAGGGCAATGCTCCTCTTAATGATGACGGCACCTTTATCCTTGATAAGGTAAAGGCACGTCAGGATGCTGACTTCCCGATTGTTGCTCCCGGTGAGATAGAGCTGATGGACGTTTCACCGATGCAGATTGCATCTATTGCGGCTTCACTCATTCCGTTCCTTGAGCATGATGATGCTAACCGTGCGTTGATGGGTTCAAATATGATGAGACAGGCTGTGCCCTTGTTGAGAAGTGAGGCTCCTATTGTCGGAACCGGCATTGAGGGTCCGCTGATTAAGGACAGCCGCACTCAGATTATGGCTGAAGGTGCAGGCGTTATTGAATATGTTGATGCAACTACCATCCGCATCAATTATGACCGCACTGAAGATCAGGAATTTGTTTCATTTGAACCTTCAGTTAAGGAATATCACATTCCCAAGTTCCGCCGCACAAACCAGGGCACCACAATCGACCTTCGTCCTATCTGTTCTGTTGGACAGAGAGTCGAAAAGGGCGACATCCTCACAGAGGGTTATTCAACCGAGAAGGGTGAGCTTGCTCTTGGACGAAATCTTAAGGTTGCGTTCATGCCCTGGAAGGGATATAACTATGAGGATGCTATCGTGCTTAACGAACGCATGGTTAAGGAAGACATCCTTACTTCTATCCATGTTGATGAGTACACTCTTGATGTGCGCGAAACCAAACGTGGCATGGAAGAGCTGACAAGCGACATCCCTAATGTTAGCGAGGATGCTACCAAGGATCTTGACGATCGCGGTATTATCCGAGTGGGAGCATACGTCGTGCCGGGCGACATCATGATCGGTAAGATTACTCCGAAAGGTGAGAGTGATCCCACTCCTGAGGAAAAACTTCTCCGCGCCATCTTCGGTGATAAGGCAGGCGATGTGAAAGACGCTTCTCTGAAGGCATCTCCTTCATTGAAGGGTGTTGTTATCGGCACCAATCTCTTCTCACGCGCAATGAAGAAAAAGAACAACAAGAAGAGTGCAAACGCTCAGTTGCCTATTCTTGATGAGGAATATGAAGAAAAGCAGGCTGAATTGAAGGAGATTCTCATCAGCAAGATGCAGACTCTTCTCGGCGACATGGTTTCAGAGGGTGTGAAAGACTTCCTCGGTGTTGAAGTGATTGAAAAGGGCACTCGTTTCTCTGACGTTGTGTTCGGAACACTCGACTATGAAACTGTCAACCTGAGCCACTGGACAGATGATGAACGTATCAACGGAATGGTGCGCGACATCATCACCAACTATCTTCGCAAGTCTAAGGAGATTGACAGCGAATTGCGTCGCAAGAAGTTCGACATTACAATTGGCGACGAACTTCCTTCAGGCATCATGCAGATGGCAAAAGTATATATCGCTAAGAAACGTAAGATCGGTGTTGGTGACAAGATGGCAGGTCGTCACGGTAACAAGGGTATCGTGTCGCGCGTAGTGCGTCAGGAAGACATGCCGTTCCTTGAAGACGGAACTCCGGTCGACATCGTTCTGAACCCGCTTGGTGTGCCTTCACGAATGAACCTCGGACAGATTTTTGAGACCGTTCTCGGATGGGCAGGTCGCGAGCTTGGTGAGAAATTCGCCACTCCTATTTTCGACGGTGCGTCGCTTGACGACCTTAATGAGTGGACTGACAAGGCAGGTATTCCCCGCTATGGTAAGACATATCTGTATGACGGTGGCACTGGCGATCGTTTTGACCAGCCGGCAACAGTGGGTGTGATTTACATGCTTAAGCTTGGCCACATGGTTGAAGACAAGATGCATGCCCGTTCAATCGGTCCTTACTCGCTTATCACTCAGCAGCCCCTCGGTGGTAAGGCACAGTTTGGTGGTCAGCGTTTTGGAGAGATGGAGGTTTGGGCGCTCGAGGCATTCGGCGCATCACACATCCTTCAGGAAATTCTTACTCTGAAGTCTGACGACGTGACCGGTCGTAGCAAGGCATACGAGGCAATTGTCAAGGGTGATCCGATGCCCAACCCCGGTATCCCCGAATCACTCAATGTCTTGCTCCACGAGCTTCGCGGTCTTGGTCTGAGCATTACGCTCGACTAATCAGCGGAAGAATACTAATCATACTAACGAAGAAGAAAGAGAACAATATAATATGGCTTTTAGAAGAGACAATAAAATTAAGAGCAACTTCTCGAAGATTACGATTGGTCTTGCCTCTCCTGAGGAGATCAAAGAGAAATCGAGTGGTGAAGTTCTCAAGCCTGAAACAATCAACTATCGCACTTATAAGCCGGAACGCGACGGTCTTTTCTGTGAAAAGATTTTCGGTCCGGTCAAGGACTTTGAATGTCACTGCGGAAAATACAAACGCATCCGTTACAAGGGAATCGTCTGTGATCACTGTGGTGTCGAAGTGACCGAGAAGAAAGTGCGTCGTGAGAGAATGGGTCACATCGAACTTGTTGTTCCTGTCGCTCATATCTGGTATTTCCGTTCACTTCCTAACAAGATCGGTTATCTTCTCGGACTTCCGTCGAAGAAGCTCGATGCTGTAATATATTACGAACGTTACGTTGTCCTCAATCCGGGCAATGTGGAAGGAGTTGAGAAACTTGACCTTCTTTCTGAAGAGGAATATCTCGACATCCTTGAAAAGCTTCCTGAAGAAAACAGAATGCTTGAAGACGGCGACCCCAACAAGTTTGTGGCAAAGATGGGTGCAGAAGCAATTTATGAGCTTTTGCGCGACATCGACCTTGTTAAGCTTGCTGCCGAACTTCGTCATCGTGCCAACACAGATGGCTCTCAGCAGCGCAAGACTGAGGCTCTGAAGCGTCTTCAGGTTGTCAACTCATTCCTCAACTCTGCCGATAAGAATAAGCCCGAATGGATGATTCTTAAGGCAGTGCCGGTCATTCCGCCTGAATTGCGTCCTCTTGTGCCGCTGGATGGTGGCCGTTTCGCTACTTCCGACCTTAATGACCTTTATCGTCGTGTAATTATCCGTAATAACCGACTCAAACGACTCATTGAGATTCAGGCACCTGAGGTCATCCTTCGCAATGAGAAACGTCTCCTTCAGGAGGCTGTCGATTCATTGCTCGACAACAGCCGTAAGTCGTCAGCTGTCAAGTCTGACGTCAATCGTCCGCTCAAATCACTTTCAGACAGCTTGAAAGGTAAGCAGGGCCGTTTCCGTCAGAACCTTCTCGGTAAGCGTGTTGACTACTCTGCGCGTTCGGTTATCGTGGTTGGTCCGGAGCTGAAGATGCACGAATGTGGCATCCCCAAACTGATGGCTGCCGAACTATATAAGCCGTTCATCATCCGTAAGCTCATTGAGCGTGGCATTGTCAAGACTGTCAAGAGTGCCAAGAAGATTGTAGACCGCAAGGATCCTGTCGTATGGGATATTCTTGAGCATGTAATGAAGGGTCATCCGGTGCTTCTTAACCGTGCTCCGACGCTTCACCGTCTCGGCATCCAGGCATTCCAGCCCAAGATGATTGAAGGAAAGGCAATTCAGCTTCACCCGCTTGCATGTACGGCATTCAACGCCGACTTCGACGGTGACCAGATGGCAGTTCACTTGCCTCTTGGCAACGAGGCTATCCTTGAGGCTCAGATGCTGATGTTGGGAGCTCACAACATTCTTAACCCTGCCAATGGCGCTCCTATCACCGTCCCCTCTCAGGACATGGTGCTTGGTCTTTATTACATCACCAAACTGCGCAGCGGCGACAAGGGTGAGGGCTCTAAATTCTATGGTCCTGAAGAGGCTGAAATCGCTTATAACGAAGGAAAGGTTACTCTTCATGCACCTGTTACTGTGCTTGTCGACGATGTTGATGAAGAAGGCAATCCGATTAAGGTGCTTAAGGAGAACACTTCTGTAGGACGAATCCTGTTCAACCAGTTCGTTCCGAAAGAAATTGGTTATGTCAATGAGATTATCTCAAAGAAATCTCTCCGCACCATCATCGGTAAGGTTATCAAGACTTGCGGTGTGACCCGTTCAGCACAGTTCCTTGACGACATCAAGAACCTTGGATATAAGATGGCATTCCGTGGCGGTCTGTCGTTCAACCTTGGCGACGTCATTATCCCGAAGGAGAAGGAACAGTATGTTGCAGAAGGTCACGCACAGGTTGAAGAGGTCCTCAGCAACTATCAGATGGGTTTCATCACCGGTCAGGAGCGTTATAACCAGGTTATTGATATCTGGACGCATGTCAATGCGCAGCTTGCCGACACTCTGATGAAGCAGATGAAGGAAGACCAGCAGGGTTTCAACTCTGTCTACATGATGCTTGATTCAGGTGCCCGTGGTTCTAAGGACCAGATTCGTCAGCTTTCCGGTATGCGTGGTCTTATGGCAAAACCGCAGAAAGCCGGTGCTGAGGGTGGTCAGATTATCGAGAACCCGATTCTTGCAAACTTCAAGGAGGGTCTTTCGGTGTTGGAATACTTCATCTCAACTCACGGTGCGCGTAAGGGTCTTGCGGATACCGCATTGAAGACTGCCGACGCGGGTTATCTGACCCGTCGTCTTGTCGACGTTGCACATGATGTCATCATCAACGAAGAAGACTGTGGCACACTTCGCGGTCTTGTCTGCACTGAGGTTAAAAACAACGAAGAGGTTGTTGCAACCCTCAGCGAGCGAATCCTTGGACGTGTGTCAGTGCATGATATTGTCGATCCCTACACCAACGAGCTTATTGTTGCTGCAGGTGAGGAAATCACAGAGGCAGCTGCTGATAAGATTGAGAAATCGGCAATCGAGTCTGTCGAGATCCGTTCAGTTCTTACTTGCGAGTCTAAGAAGGGTGTATGTGCGAAATGTTACGGACGCAACCTCTCAACCCACCGTATGGTGCAGAAGGGTGAGGCTGTCGGTGTCATCGCAGCACAGTCAATCGGTGAGCCCGGTACGCAGTTGACCCTCCGTACGTTCCACGTCGGTGGTGTCGCAGGTAACGTTGCCGCTGTCAAGGATGTAACCGCTCGTCATGACGGCCGCCTTGAAATTGAAGAGTTGCGCACCGTTAAGGATGAAAAGGGTGTTGATATTGTTGTCGGACGTATGGCTGAAATGCGACTTGTTGAACCCAAGTCGGGCACAGTGCTTACAACAGCCAATATCCCCTACGGTTCTAAGCTTTACTTCTCAGACGGAGCAATGGTTAAGAACGGCGACATGATTTGTGAATGGGACCCCTTCAACGCAGTCATCGTTTCGGAAGAGGGTGGTACTGTTCGCTTCCAGGATGTTGAGGAAGGTGTGACTTATCGTGTTGAAAGCGATGAGGCAACCGGCATGCGCGAGAAGATTATGATTGAGTCAAAGGATCGTGGAAAAGTTCCTATGGCACAGCTTATCAATAGCAAGGGTGAGATTATCAGAAATTACACTCTCCCTGTTGGCGCACACCTTCTGATTGAAGACGGTGAAGAATTGAAGCCGGGTCAGGTATTTGTGAAGATTCCGCGTGCAGCCGGCTCTGCCGGTGACATCACCGGTGGTCTTCCTCGTGTCACTGAGCTCTTCGAGGCGCGCAATCCGTCAAACCCCGCTGTTGTCAGCGAAATTGACGGTGAGGTTACCTTCGGTCGAGTTAAACGTGGCAACCGCGAGATTCATGTGACTTCAAAACTTGGCGAACAGAAGACCTACCTTGTGCCTCTGTCAAAGCAGATTCTTGTTCAGGAAAACGACTATGTGCGTGCCGGCACTCCGCTTTCCGACGGTGCGGTTACTCCTTCGGATATCCTGAATATCATGGGTCCCACAGCCGTGCAGGAATACATTGTTAATGAGGTTCAGGATGTCTACCGCATGCAGGGTGTGAAGATTAACGATAAGCACTTTGAGGTTATCGTGCGCCAGATGATGCGTAAGGTCAACATCCTTGATCCGGGTGACACACGCTTCCTTGAGCAGCAGATTGTCGATAAGCGCGAGTTTATGGAAGAGAATGACAACATCTGGGGTAAGAAGGTAATTGTCGATGCCGGCGATAGCCAGACTTATCTTGCAGGTCAGATTATCACTCAGCGTAAGCTTCGTGATGAAAACTCTGCCCTTAAGCGTAAGGATATGAAGCTGATGGTTGTCAGAGATGCTGTTCCGGCAACTTCCGAACAGGTCCTTCAGGGTATCACTCGTGCCGCACTTCAGACTTCTTCATTCATGTCGGCAGCATCATTCCAGGAAACAACGAAAGTACTTAATGAAGCTGCAATCAACGGCAAGACCGACCATCTCGAAGGTATGAAGGAGAATGTAATCTGCGGTCACCTTATCCCGGCCGGTACCGGTCTGCGCGAATATAATCGTCTTGTTGTTGCCAACAAGGAGGAACTTGCTGCAATGCAGTTTACAGACGATCCGGCTGCCGTAATCGATGTTGAAGCTGTTGAAGTGAAATAACTTTGATTTAACTCCGGTTAATACACCTTAAATAATATGAAGGGTGAGTCAAAATGAAAACGTTTGGCTCACCCTTCTTTTTTTATATATCTGTCATTTTATTTTTTTGTAGTGTCACAAATCGGGATTAATCTCCGTTATGTAAGTAAAGCTCTCAGACACCGAAGCAGATGATGACAGAGACAGAGTTCCGAAAAGTTATAATGGTTCATTCGCGAAAGATGTTTGCGTGTGCCATGACGCTTATTCATGATACGCAGGAAGCCTCTGATTGCGTGCAGGAAGTTTGTGTCAAGCTTTGGGAAGTTTCATCGCGTCTTAAGGAGATTGAGAATGTAGAGAGTTATTGCCTCACAGCTGTCAGGCGGAAGGCACTTGATTATCTACGATCTCGTCATTACCGTGAGTTTGATTCGCTTGATTCGATAATCAATCAAGGTGACAGCGGATATGACGATGAGGAGAGACGTGATAAGAAAGAGGAACTTAACAGAGTGCGCCGATTGATGAATCAGTTGCCTGAAAATCAGCAGCGGGTTATTGAGATGAGCGGATTGGGAGGTCTCTCGAATAAGGAGATTGAGGATGCCACCGGTCTTAGTGGCGACAATGTGAGGGTTCTCCTCTCTCGCGGACGAAGAAAATTAAGGGAAATGTTAGGAAAAGGAAGGGATTGAAAAAGCGATGGATAGAGAAGGAAAGAAAATAGCAACAGCACGATTGATAGAGTCATACTATGACGGAACTATTTCCACTTCAGAAATGGAAGAGCTTCGCCGGCTGGTTTCTGACAATTCCAATCAAAGCGAGGAGATGAAGATTGTTCGTCAGATTTTCCTTGCTGAAGATGAGATGTTCGGAAATATTGAGAAGATGATGCCCGATGACCTTGAAGATAAAATCATGAAGGAGATTCGTCGGAAGTCGTCAGGCAAACTGTTCGGGCAGAAATTCGGCATACTTATTCGTGTGGCGGCTGTCAGCGCAGTTGTCCTTACGGGCGCAGGATTGTTTGGTTATCTTGCCCGTAATGGAGAGCAGCCAGTCGAAAAAACAGGCATAGCAAGTGTCGTCACAAAGACGGATTCGAGAAATCACACTATGACTGCCACACAAACTTCTGTTGAAAGTGAGAGACCTGAAATGGTTGTATCTCCACATTCTGAAAAGAATGTTTCGGAAATAAAGCTTACAGCTGATAAAAAGTCAGGGTCGGCAAAATCAAATATGATAACTTCTGAGATTGCATCTTATAATGATACAGGAGATAATCTATATTCCGAGGAGGAAATTATGGAAAATCGCAGGGAACTTAGCGAATGTTTTGCGATGATTACCGACATGTTTGAAGATGCTTATACCGATACGGAAGATGCCGTCGATGATGTTAGTAATCAGCAGGTAATTATGAAATTGTAAAAATTATAGAACATGAAAACGATATATAGACGATTTTTTTTCACAATTCTCTCAGTGTTAATTGCTTTAACAGCCTCAGCCGGGTCTCCGTTTGAGAAGTATGCTGACGATGCCGGTGTCTCGCGCAAATATATTTCCAAGGCGATGCTTGATGCTATGGGCGACATGCAGATTGCAAGTAGTGATATGCTTTTCGATGCTACTGATTTAAGTGTTGTCGATGTCATTGAAACTTCCGATCCGAAACTTTCGTCGAAGTTGAAAGGTGAAATGAAGAAGATTGCTGAGAGTCATAATATGGAGGTTCTCATGATGCAGCGGAATAATGAGTATGGCAATGAGAAAGTGCTTTATGGCACTTACGACAAGAAGACCCGTAAGTATTCACGATTGATGTTGTTTAGCATAAATATGGGATGGCTCACAAAATGTGTATATATCGAAGGGCAGATTGATACGTCAATTCTTTCTGCCGACAAATTTTAACGAATAAGAGATTTATTTCACTCTCAAAATATAATGGTTAGGATTGGGAGAGAGCATTGGAGTTTTGATTCCGGTGCTCTCTTCTTTGTGAATGGAAACAAAAACAGGAAACAAAAAAAATTGTAGATTCCAAAACGAAGTGCAACACTGAGCGAGGAACATCTACATTTCCTCTCTCCTTCTGGAGGGGGATGCCCGAGCGGCGGGGGCGGCCTAAACCGCCCCCAAGAGCGGAGGATG
>JAAVFW010000014.1 GCA_014800535.1 Bacteroidales bacterium | reverse complement strand
TCCGTTTTAATATTGTCGCATTATATGAGGCAAAATCACTTTATATATAAAAAACATCGAGATAAAGTGAAGAAACTACCCAAAATATGTGGTTCGTGGGAGGAAATGTATTATCTTTGCATTGAGGGAGCGTATCAGAAAAAGATACCATTTGCGAAATCCCTGGACTTCGTACAGTCCGAAACGCTGCTAAGTCCTCTGCCAATACGCGTTACGACATAGGACTTTTTTCTTCATTGTTTTTCTTCATTGTTTTTATCATCGTCAGGGAACAGAGAATCAAGTTCGAGGTCAACTTCCTCGTATTCGATATCCTCAATGTCAATAGTCTCACAGCGTTACTTCTCAATTATCGCGTCAATCTTTGATTGGATGTTCGGTATCGGCTCAATGACGAGAACGCGCGAGTTATCCGTGGCAGTGAACGGCTACCATAGAATCTGATCGAGCAAAATAGCCTGTTCATCTTCAAGGTCAACGCTGTTGAGTTTGCCGTAGGCAGTTGCAGCGCGTTCAATAGTCTTGCTATCCTTGCTTGTAAGTGGAGATAAACATTTCGTTGGTGCGCCAATGGTGGAAGTCGCGGGTCGCGCTTCGAAACATAGGAAGCAATGACTTGACAATGGCAAGGTCGGAATAAGCCATCGTGCGGTGTATTCCGTTCCGTAGGCATACCTCGGAGACAAACTCGCGGTCGGTGCCGTCGGGATTGGCGCTGAATCAGTTATACATTTCGCACGCACGAAGCACCGTTATCCACAAGTGCTTGCGGATAACGGACGACTTTTGGGACAAAAGGTTATACCTCATTAAAACATTTTCGACTATTCTTCCGTTAATATTTTGAATATAAGAAAAAATTTATTACCTTTGCGTTATGAAATACGGGTAGTTTCCCCATAAAGAAACACTTCGCTTGCAAAAGCAACGATTTTATGGATCGGATTTTCCGGTTGAAAAAGGGTAGTTAAAATAATTACCCTTTTTTCTTTTCAATCGAGTAGATATATAAAAGAGCGAGGTCGTGGAGATATAGTCCACGACCTCTTTTTCCCTTTTTAAGTGTTGGTATAGAGACTTAGCCTATACGAGCACTATCTATGTATGCAAGAGCAGGAGAATATTTGGGATTATTTCAAAGCTATTTCATATCGCCTGCGTACTCGCTTGGATAATCCTTATTCACCGCTGCCAAACGGTTTTGCACCGGATGATGAATCGCAGATGTATTGTGTGCGTGAAGCGCTTGTTAACTTCCTTGCTCATGCTGACTACTTTAGCGAAATTCACTCCACTGTCAGAGTATATGATAATAGCATTGAGTTACAGAACCCCGGCAGTTTTCCTGTTGACTTGAAGATGGTTGGACTATCATTAGTCTCACAGCCTCGAAATCCTAATATCTTGCGATTCTTTAAACTTGCAAAATTATCTGAAAATGGCGGTTACGGCATTGATAAGATAAATGAGTGGCAGCAACTTACCGGAAGTGAGGTGACAATCAACAGTAGCATTACATATTCAGAGGTCAAATTTTTAATGCCAATTAACACCAATCAACGCCAATCAACGCCAAATGGCGCTAATAATGACGTTGAAAGTAAGATTTTGGCATTAATTGGCGCTGATAACAAAATCTCGTTAAAGGAACTTGCTAATAAGATTGATGTCCCCGGGAGAACTCTTGACAGAATAATTACCTCAATGAAAGGGAAAGGTATAATTAAACGAGTAGGCTCAGCCCGAAGTGGACATTGGGAAATAGTCAAACCATAGTACAAAAAGAGCCTTTCCTTTCTCCGCCATACCCTTGAATACCTTCATATTGAATTGCCGCTTATTATAAATCACCGGTATGCAGGTGCTGTCAACAAAGCTTATTCCGTTCCGAACTCGCGTTAAAAACTTGTCAATAGCATTTTCTCTTGCTTTGGGTAAACAATTAAGGGGCACACCCGGATAAATGCGCCCCTCCTGTATAAGATTTAATTTGACCCTATAAGTAAGTGATTTATTTCACAGCTATTTTTTTCGCAGTTTTGCCCTGGCGGACAACATAGATTCCGGCTGGAAGATTGTCGGTACTGTCGGCTATCTTCACACCGTTGAGATTAAAGACTTCGCAGGGAGCGTCCTCATTGAAATCAGCGATATTTTCCTCTATGGATGCTGGATCATATACCTTTACGTTCTTAAAATTCTTCCAAGGGTCGATATCCTTACTTGCATCCTTACCTGCTTCCGACATATAAAGCGTTGCCGTATCATAGGTTGTCAAATCAAAAATATTTGAAGTTCCCTCAATAGGTTGATCTGCTAAATATGTTACGGAGGCCAGACTACTACACTGCCAAAAGACACTCTCGCCAATTTCAGTTACACTCTCCGGGATTATTACTGATGTCAGACTACTGCACTTGTCAAAGGCTCCATAGCCTATGGACTCAACGCCCTCAGGAATTGTTACAGAATTTAATCCACTCATCCAGAAAGCTAAGGCCTCTATGGTCTTCACACTTGAAGGAATTGTTATAGACGTCATATTGCTGCAGTTGCTGAAAGCGCTTTCGCCTATAATAGTAACACTCTCGGGAATGTTACATTCCTTTATTGCTGCTGGACATGCTATTAGTATAGTTTTATCAATGTTGTAAAGGACACGGTTTTCTGAACTATAGAGTTTGTTACCATCCTCCACAAGTATCTCTTCCAAGTTATTGCAAAACTGGAATATATTATAAGGAATT
Organism: Bacteroidales bacterium; assembly: GCA_014800535.1. Classification (GTDB taxonomy): domain Bacteria; phylum Bacteroidota; class Bacteroidia; order Bacteroidales; family Muribaculaceae; genus Lepagella. The sequence goes on along the minus strand of JAAVFW010000014.1, from coordinate 2,494 downwards.
GAAATTTCACTCGCTGGAATCGTTACCGAGGTCATACTATAGCACCCATCAAAGGCTCCATCACCTATAATCATAACTGTACTCGGAATATTATATTCCTTTATTGCTCCCGGACATGCTATAGTTTTAGTTTTATCTATATTGTAAACTACACCATTTTCTGAACAATAGTAGTTGTTGCCTTCTTCTACAAGGATTTCCTCCAAATTGCTGCAGAACCCGAACGGATTTCCAATAAGGCGAGTTACACTCGCCGGAATTGTTACGGAGATCAATCCGTCACAAGAGGTAAACGCTTCATCGATGACCTTTACACCCTCAGATATTATTACAGACGTCAGACCATCACACCCATAGAAGGCACCGTCACCTATATATTCAACGCTTCCCGGAATTGTTACAGAGGTCAGACCAATACACAGCCAAAATGCATTATCGCCAATTTCAGTTACACTCGTCGGGATTGTTACGGATGTCAACTTATAACTGCAGTAGAACGCCAATTCACCTATGGTGTGGACACCTTCAGGTATATTACATTCTGTTTTAGCACCAGGAAATTGCAAAAGTGTAGTTTTATCAATATCGTAAAGGACACCGCGCTCTGAACAATAGGAGTTGTTACCTTCTTCTACAAGGATTTCTTCCAAGTTGCTGCAGTACTGGAATACTCGTTCACCTATCATACTAACACTTCTTGGTATTGTTACGGAGGTCAAACCAGTGCATTGAGAGAAGGCTCCTAAGCCTATTGACTCAACGTTCTCAGGGATTGTTACGGACGTCATACCGGTGCATTGATCGAAGGCTCCTACTCCGATTTGGGTTATGCGATAAAGTTCTCCCTCTCCGTTAACATTCTTCTGATAGGTCACATCCTTCGGAATTTCAACATCTCCCGATATATTTTCAGATGATGAGACCTCACACTTCTTTGCATCCTCATCAGTGATAGTGAAGTTAAGCCTACCCCATGAATACTCGATGGAAAAGTCCTGTGTGAAAGCAGGAAGCGAAAATAACGCCCCTAACATTAATAGTAAAATTTTCTTTTTCATTCTTTACAATTTTACATTGTTATCTAATTATTTAGCTTGATCCTATAAGAGGTTTATTTCACTGCTATTTTTTTCGCTGTATTGCCCTGACGGACAACATAGATTCCGGCAGGAAGATTGTCGATGCTGTCGGCTATCTTCACACCGTTGAGGTTAAAGACTTCGCAGGGAGCGACCTCATTGAAATCAGCGATATTATCCTCTATCGATGCTGGATTGTATACCCGTATGTTCTTGAAATTCTTCCAAGGGTCGATATCCTTACTTGCATCCTTACCTATTTCTGACATATAAAGCGTTGCCGTATCGTAGGTTGTCGAATCAAAAATATCTGAATTACCCTCAATAGGTTGATCTGATAAATATGTTACAGAGTTCAGGCTACTGCACAGAGAAAAAGCACTATCGCCAATTTCAGTTACACTCTCAGGTATTATTACGGACGTCAGACTACTACACCAGTAAAAGGCTTCATAGCCTATGGACTCAACGCCTTCAGGAATTGTTACAGACGTCAGACCACTGCATCTGTGAAAGGCAGACCTTTCAATAGAAGTTACGCTTCCAGGGATTGTCACGGTGGTCAGACCACTGCACTCGGTAAAGGCACCAAAGTCTATGGACTTCACACCCTCAGGGATTATTACGGACGTCAGACCACTACATCCAAAGAAGGCAAGTTCGCCTATAACATTTACACCTTCTGGAATACTATATTCCTTTATTCCTCCCGGACACTCTATAAGTGTAGTTTTATCAATGTCATAAACGACACCATTATCTGAGCAATAGTGTTTATTACCTTCTTCTACAAGAATTTCCTTTAAGTTACTGCAGCATGCGAATGAACTATAAAAAATGGAAGTCACACTCGCCGGTATTGTTACGGACGTCAAACTATTACACTCGTTAAATGTAAACTCGCCAATAGATTTAACGCCCATCGGGATTGTTACGGACGTCAGACCACCGCAAAAGTTGAAAGCATAGTCGTCTATTGAAGTTACACTTGCAGGGATTATTACGGATGTCAGACCACTGCACCAGTGAAAGGTAAATCTCTCAATAGAAGTTATACTCTCAGGGAGGGCTACAGATGTCAGACCGGTGCACCAGTTAAAGGCGCCTTCCCCTATTGAAGTTACACTCGAAGGGATCGCTACTGACGTCATATCGCTACACTCGCTGAAGGCCTCCTCTCCGATTTGTGTTATGCGATAAAGTTCTCCCTCATCGTTTCCATTCTTCAGATAGGTCACATCCTTCGGAATCTCAACATCTCCCGATATATTTTCAGATGATGAGACCTTACACTCCTTTGCATCCTCATCAGTGATGGTGAAGTTAAGCCTACCCCATGAGTACTCGATGGAAAAATCCTGTGTGAAAGCAGGAAGCGAAAATAACGCCCCTAACATTAATAGTAAAATTTTCTG
>JAAVFW010000013.1 GCA_014800535.1 Bacteroidales bacterium | reverse complement strand
TTCCCGTCTTTCACGTCCTGCATAAGAGGTGTATCAGGAAATAGAGTCAGCTCGGATGCGTAAATCATGTCAGGGCGGATGATATTGCTTACTCGCGCTGTCTCGCGCGCATGGCTAAGACCGTAGTTATGACCGCCAAGCCCTCCGAGGAAGTTACCCACAAATGGCATTCCGGCCTCACCCAGTTTCGACATCTGTTTGACAATATCTTCCGAGGTGTACCCCTTGTGCATTCGGCGGAGCAGATTATCATCGCCGGATTCGATACCGAAATAGAAACCTCCATAACCTGCCTTCGTCAAATCACGCAACTGTTCCACGGTCTTGTTCTTCAGGTTATCAACACGCGCATAACCGCCAATTGAAGTGACCCATGGCAGATGTGTATGAATCAAATCTGCAACCTCCATAAGTCGCTTGTATGGCAGAATAAACGGGTCGGCACCCTGTAAGTAGATTCTGTCGTAACGGGGGCCATACTCTTTAAGTTCAAGAATGTCCTCCTCAACCTCCTTCAATGGTGAGGCATGAAATCGGGCATCTTTGTAAAATGTACAGAAATCACACTTATCATGACTGCATCCGCTTGTCACTTGAAGATAAGCATCGTTTGCCTCGTAAGGAGGTCGATTAATTCCACTATAAAAATGCATATATATTTCCTTTCTTTTTTAGTTATTAATGTTTTACCGACTATTGTATAGCCTTTATGGTTTAGTCCAATCTGACTTTCTTTCTTGCAAAATCAACCATACCATCGAGCCATGCCTGAAAACCTACCAATAATGAGGCTGAATGTGACTTAGCAAGTTCTGCGGCAGGTTTTCCGATTTCAGATTCCTGCGTGAGAATACGAACCCTCCCGTCAGGCATATTCTCAAAAAGAAAACCATGCAGGGCATCAAATCGCGTATTCTCATCCCCCGGCACCCAGCCATGCCAGGACAAACGCCCGGGTCGGTCTTTTGATGGTTCAACATACTCTACGACCTCAGCTGTCACATCCCAGCCAATGATATTGAACGAGAATTTGGTTCCCTCCCTGAGTTTCGGTTTTTCATCACTTCCGCTAAGCTTGACATCACTTGCCCCATCATAATAGTCATGCCAGATATGGGCATGAGTGAGATAGGGGAAAACTTCTTCAGCAGTAAGTCCTGCCACGTATGTTTCCGCCGACACAAAATTGTCGGTGAAACCGGGTGTAAATTCTTTAGGCCAATGTATTGCTTCCATAATTTCTTATAGTTTTATTTCTTATAGTTTTTATAAAGATAACGCCTCAATATGCGGAATGTTCTCACTGCTTATATTGCTTAATACCACATATTTATCCTAATATTTAGAGGGGCTGTTTTTTATGCGCGGGCAATCTCCTGAAAATCATTATTTGCGATAAATTAGTTACTAAGGGAGGAAAAGAACCTAATGCATAATAACATTGTTACATTGTTATAGATAAAGGTTGCCAACAAAATATTACCAACCTGTAATATTCTATTAATGCTCTCTAAAGATGATTTATAAAGAATAAATCATACAGATTTTTTTAAACAATACATGAAATAATTTATAAGTACTATGGAAAATAACCCTAAAATGTTTTGTTACCAGTGTCAGGAGACTGCCAAAGGTACAGGTTGCACACTCCGAGGTGTTTGTGGTAAATTACCCGAAACATCAGCTCGTATGGATTTGCTTCTATACGTTATGCGCGGAAATGCCATATTGAACGATCTTCTCCGTGACAAAGGGGCAGCTCAAAGAAATGCAGACCATCAGATTATTGATGCGCTGTTTACAACTATTACAAATGCGAATTTTGATAATAATTCTCTTGACAGTTTTATCCGTCGTGCATTCCAGGTGAAGAGAGAGTTGATTACCAAATGCCATGAACTGTGCCTTAATATTCCTGATGCACCTGAGGTGCAACTTGAGGCTGAACCTGAGGATTACGAGAAACTGGAATCGGTGACAGGCGTCCTTGCTGAGGCTGATCCTGATAAACGCGGTCTGAAACAGCTTGCCATTTATGGAGCAAAAGGTGCTTCGGCTTATGCCCGCCATGCGGCTAACTTGAATTTTGAAGACGACGATGTGTATACCTACATCGAAAAGGTGCTCAAAGAGGTGAGTCGAACCGATATCTCTGTCGACGAACTCATCAAGGTAGTCCTTTATATGGGCGAAGGTGGCGTTAAGGCTATGGCATTGTTAGACAAGGCAAATACCGCAAGATATGGTAATCCCGAAATTACCAAGGTAAATATCGGCGTAAGAAAGAATCCGGGTATTCTTATCTCTGGCCATGACCTTCGCGATCTTGAGGAACTCCTCGAACAGACTGCGGGAACAGGAGTGGATGTCTATACTCACTCTGAAATGCTCCCCGGACAGTACTATCCCTTCTTTAAAAAATATCCACATTTCGCCGGAAACTACGGAAATGCCTGGTGGAAACAGATCGATGAGTTTGAAACTTTCAACGGATGTTTCGTATTCACCTCTAATTGTATCGTTCCACCTCGCCCCAAGACTACCTACATGGATCGCGTCTATACTCTCGGAGTTGTGAATATGCCCGGAACACACCATATTGATGCTGACGCTGAAGGTAAGCATGATTTTTCTGAGGTAATCGCAAAGGCTAAGACATGTCAGCCTCCTACAGAAATTGAACATGGAGAAATAGTGGGTGGATTTGCGCATCATCAGGTTGAAGAACTCGCACCAAAAATTGTTGAGCTTATCAAAGCCGGAAAAATTCGTAAATTTGTCGTGATGGCAGGTTGCGATGGCAGATTTCCCTCAAGAAGTTACTATACCGAATTTGCCGAGGCGCTTCCTAAGGACTGTATTATCCTTACTGCCGGCTGTGCAAAGTATCGCTATAATAAGCTTCCTCTCGGAGACATTGAAGGTGTTCCACGTGTACTTGATGCAGGACAATGTAACGACTCATATTCACTTGTCCGTATCGCTATGATGCTTCAGGAGGCCTTTGGACTAAACTCAATAAATGAACTGCCTCTGGTTTTCAACATTGCATGGTATGAGCAGAAAGCTGTGATAGTCCTACTCGCGCTTCTCTATCTTGGAGTTCAGAACATTCATACCGGACCAACTCTTCCGGCTTTCTTCACTCCAGATATTCTTAAAGTCCTTCAGGAAAAATTCCATATTGGAACAATCTCAACTGTTGAGAATGATATCGCAACACTTATAAACAACTAAAAAAAATCGACTAAATAGCTATAACTCGACCTTTCTAAGATACCGAGACAAACAAAAAATCATTGCAAATATTTGCAATGATTTTTTGTTTGTCTCGGCCGTCATGGACATAATCTAACTGGTGCAATCTTTAATTTTAATTGTGAAGAGTGATTTCTACAATCTGTGGCCATGCTCCGAATCTAAACGCGACGTTTTCACCGATTCCGGTGCTGACATAAAGTTGTCGTCCGCCCTCGGTATATAGCCCTCCCCATTCAGGATAAATCCATTTCGAAGGTGACCATCCGAATATTTTGAACTGCATGGCATGAGTGTGACCCGCCAGCATAAGGTCGATGTCGCTTTTCGGCAACACTTCCCTTCGCCAATGCGACGGATCATGTGATAGAAGAATCTTATATTCCGATTTAGAAAGACCTTTCATGGCTCCCTTCAAATCTGACTTATCAGGAAACGCTCCACTTCCTGCATTATCGACACCAATCAGTGCGATACTGTCATTGTCACGAACTATCTTTTCAGACTGATTCCTGAGCATTTTCCATCCTATCCTTTTTTCATAATTGATAACCTGAGCAAGTTGTTTTGCAGGGGTATCGTCTCCATAATACTGACGGTAAAGACAGTAATCATGATTTCCAAGAACGGAATAAACTCCATCTTTTGCATGAAGGCGAGAAAGAATTTCCGAAAATCCCTTAATCAGCTTCTTAATCGATCCTTTCCACTTGTATAGCAGTCCTTGAGTCGAAACAGTGATAGACCGCCTTTGTTCCTTATCGGCTTATCACAGACTCTCCTTTTCGGGACTGGACAATAGTTATAGTGATAGATGAAGAATTGGATAAGGTCGTCCTGCTTCATCTGTTTCATCACGACCAATTATTCTAAACCCTCTTGCTTGATAGAAATTCAAGGCAGATGCGTTCTGCTCATTCACATCTACTTTTGTTGCGCCCTGTTTCAATGCAAAGTCNATAAGAGCAGAGCCATAACCTTTACCTNNGCAGCTNTNATCAATAAATAGCATCTCAATCAANTTTGATGATAAACCGATGAATCCTGTCATTCTCCCACTATCCGTGAGAGCATAGAGATTTACATTNGGAAAATAATCCGGGATAAGAGCCTTNTTTATTTTGTTGAGATCTTCATTTGAGAGAAAGGNATGTGTCGCCTTAACAGAANGCTCCCATATCTCAACGAGTGCCGGGTATTCATTTTCGTAACATCTGATAATTTCCATATACAAAGTTAATCATTTTCAGNGAGTNTNCAATAGCNTAATCGCCTTAGTGCTTTGCTNTGCAAAGAATATGTTGATGTTCGTTTTCANCGNCGCGGACTCTATGCNGCTTGTCGGTAAAAACGACGACAATCTTATGAGTGCCATCTAAACATTTTCGCTTGTCNTATGATGGTTTTTATAATGTNTGAATTTGATTTTCACACATTGTGATTAACTTTGCAGTNAGATAAATAAATTTGTATGGCAGACTCAACCCTTCGCAAATATATCTGGCTCATAAACACCATTCTTGATGCCGGGAAAATAACTTTCAAAGAAATAAGTGACAAGTGGGACATCTCAATCCTTAACAATAAGGGGACTGAGTTGTCCAAACGCACCTTTCANAATCACCGACAGGCTATTCTCACGGAGTTGGGCGTTGACATACAATGCTTTTNAATGAGAGAAAANAGNCAGTATTTCATAGCCAATCAGGANGAACTTAAAAATAACGAAGTACTGAACTGGCTNACGGATAGTATGGCTACTGAGACTTTATTACTTGAGAACAAGGCTATATCTGACAAGATTGTGCTGGAGTCCGTTCCTGGTGGTCGTGAATGGCTTCCCGTTCTATCACAAGCTTTGAGAGATAACCTGCGCATTATATTTCAGTACACGTCATTTCACTCCNCAAAGAACAATTTGACAGATAGAATATTAGAACCGCTATGCTTAAAACTTTTCAAGAGAAGATGGTACATGCTCGGACAAACTGTTGACAGCGGTAAGCGACTGATATTTGCTCTGGATCGCATTACTAAGCTTAAACTTTCATCAGAACAATTTGTNTANCCGGAAGATTTTTCTGCAAAGGATTTCTTCGCAAACTTCTATGGGATTTGTTCTGACGGATATTCAACACCTACTCGGGTTATCCTGAAATGCTATCGAGAATTTCCCAAATATGTAAAATCATTACCACTACATNCCTCGCAAGANGAACTTGAACACGGGGATGATTTTACTACCTTTGGATACTATATGTCACCAGCATACGACTTTATTCAAGAAATAATGAGTCATGGCGATGATATTGAGGTTCTTACTCCAATATGGCTCCGGAATATTATAAAAGAGAAATCCGACTCTCTGGCAGCGCTCTACAAGTAGTTTCAAATTTTTCTGCAAATAGTTTTCATGTATGAAACGATTTTTCATACGTCCTCTTTAACTTTGCCGATGAAAAGAAATAAGAGGACATTGAAAACATCGGTCAGACCTTTGCCGTCTGTCTGCTGAATCCGGCAGACTTCGTTCCGAATTATCGGAGCGCACTCCAATGTTTGTTACTCGGCTTCGGCACACACNAAAGTAAGACCTATGTTTTCACTGCTCTCGCAAACTGACAAAACTATGCGAGNCCAAATTGCACAATATCATGACTAATATCAAAAATAGAATCACGACAATATTGTCGCGAATGAAGCATGACACCTTTGAGCGCGATGAGGCTCTTGCACTTAGCCTGCTCAGTGCTCTTGCNGGGGAGAGTATATTTCTCCTCGGCTTGCCCGGTGTNGGCAAATCCATGATTGCCCGTCGATTAAAACTTGCATTCGACAATGCTACCGTCTTTGAATACTTGATGTCGCGATTCTCGACACCAGATGAGATTTTCGGACCCGTCAGCATCTCCAANCTTAAAGATGAAGATTGCTATGAACGTGTCATATCCGGATTCCTACCCGAAGCAGAGGTCGTTTTTCTTGATGAGATATGGAAAGCCGGTCCCGCTATTCAGAACACCCTTCTTACTGTTCTGAACGAAAAAATCTATCTTAACGGCAATCAAGAACTAAAGTTGCCAATCAAAGGGATAATAGCAGCCTCAAATGAACTTCCGGCTAAAAACGAAGGTCTCGAAGCATTGTGGGACCGCTTCATATTGNGATATGTNGTCAATCCNATCGAGCAGAAANAGAATTTTTTCAGGCTACTCTCTACAACGGNCTCTGACTCTCCCTCAGAGGAATTTGAGCCATTGACCCATGAAGACTTCCTTACAGTGCAATCAGAGAGCCGTAAGGTGANNATACCAGAGAACGCTCTTGAAATACTTTATACAATAAGAGGAAAGCTGAACGAGAGGATNAATGCTNAAGACGTGGTTACGGGTGAGCCTGACCCTGAGAACCTAAAATATTACGTTTCTGACAGACGTTGGAAAAAGGCTGTCGGAGTCATGAAAATGTCGGCATATCTTAATGGAAGAAGTGAGATAGGACTTTCTGACCTGCTNNTATTGTCGCACATNCTTTGGAATGATGANCCGTCGATTCCGGNTGTAAAACAGATTATTGCCGAAACCATCGTTGCGTCATTATTCAGTGACATTTTGAAGCAATACAAAAGTTATAAACGTCATGCCAATGTTGAGAACAATGACACTCGTCTATATTCCCCTGACCGAGAGCACTACATTATACAATGTGATGACTCCCCGCTGAAGATCAAAATCAAGGATTATAAACGTATGCAGGACTCACCCGATGAAGTTTTCTTTGGGTCAGAGACTACAGACAGTACCCTGATGGTTCGTTCTCGGGGAGAGTTCGTGATGAGGTTTGTAAAAGACGGTGTGATTTGTATCAATAACTACAACTATTTTCTCCGGACAGAATCTGATAATCAGCTTAGTAAAGACTTTATTGCAGAGATTGGGGATACAATAGACGGCATTGCTAACAAACTATATGTTGAAATGAATCATAATCTTTTCATTGCAAANTCNGATTTATATACACCCATAAAAGAAGTTATCGCAGTCTATAGAGCAAGAATAGATTTAATGTGATGAGAAAGCAACATCTGACATATCTGCGCAGAGCCATTGGCATAGCCTCTTCCATAAAAGGGGGAGCAAGAATGTTTGAAANANTTGGCAAAATTAGGGCTGGNAAGACCCCNGTTTATCAGATGATAAGGGATATTGTTTGCGACTCTCGCTTTTACTGCGTTGTGGAGGATGACCTGTTCTGGAAAAATTACGCAACGGTAGTCATTCGCCATTTTATCGATTCCCTTTCTTTGGTAGATTGGAAAAATGAAGAGCAAAGAACCGGGAAAAAGGAAGATTTCCTGAACGCATGGCTATCCAAACACATCTTTCCACTAAGCGTTGAAGAGAAAAGTANAATTGCAAAATCCATGCAACTTACCGCCGGTGATTCCGGAAAACCGATTCCTCTTGGCGAAGATTGCATGGGGGGAACAGGAGAACAAAGTGAAGAAGGACAAGATGTCCAGATAGAATCAGGTATTACAGACAAATCCAATAGTCCGGATAAGATGGATGACTCACTACCTGAAGATATTGCAAACTATGCACAGTCTTCAAAAGGAAATTCTCCCGGCATTGAGGTTGAGAGCCACGAGGCTGAAGCTGAATATCTTCAACAACTTGATCCGACAATCGTTGAACTTGCCAAGCAGATAGGTCGGAGTGGAGGTACGAATCACGAGGTATCAGGTAAATTTCAATCTGCTTCACGAAGTGACATAAGTGGTATTACTATCGGTAATGACCTCAATNGTNTGTTNCCGTCAGAACTTGCTCTGTTAGGAGCAAANTCTACGGAAAANCTGTTTTACCAGNGATATGTTCAGAATCGTCTTCAACTTTTTTCATCAGCATCCCGNTCATTTGAGGTTGCCAATGATAAATCAGGTCCAATCTATATATGCGTTGACACAAGCGGCTCTATGAAAGGAGAACCGGAAGTGACGGCAAAAACGTTGGCTCTTGCTGTTGCTATTGTGGCTCAGAGAGATAGAAGACCAATCTGCATGATAAACTATTCCCATAATCTTTCATTTTTTATCCTCACAAACTTGCACCGCCAGCGCAAAAAATTTCTTACATTCCTATCTCATTCTTACGACGGCGGCAACGACGAAAACAAACTTTTTTATTTTATTTTCAAGAAGTTGCAGTCAATTTCCAAGTATAAACTCTTTGCTAACGCATTCAAAGGGGCTGACATACTTATAATATCCGACTTTCTTTGGAGTTATATTTCCAATGAAAACATGGAACTGATTCAAAAGGCACGCAATGATGGTATGAAGTTTTACGGATTGGGGATTGATGTCAGAGAACATCAACTTGATGCGTTGGATGATCCGAGCAAACTTAACGACGAAATCTGCAATGGCTATACTTTTCTAAAACAATGCGATTATCGTTATCTATACGAGAACGGTTCAGTTTTTGAGTATATTGAAAAACCTTTGGTTCTATGAGACTTAAAATGAGACTTGAAGATGCGATGGTCTATGTACTGGCTACCACCGGATATGGAATGACAACACAACGGATAGCGGAAGTTATCAATAATGAGAAACTCCACATTCGTGTTGATGGCAACCCTGTCACCGATAAACAAGTATATGCCGCAGTGTGCCGTTACCCGGCAACCTTTGTCAAAGAAGGCGGTCGTATTTTGCTTTCAATGTAGAAATTATTGATCTGTACCCATAACCGATTATTCCTACCTGAAAACGTTTGATATGCTCTCTGGTAAGGAGAAACGCAAACTGGCTCGTCATAGCGAAAATGGAGGTGGATTGCATGAGTTATATCTCGGAAAGTTATATCGCCATAAATCTTTCCATATTCTATGGAGATGGCTTGACCACAACATGGAAAAATGGTGGGACTGATAAATTTTTCAATCCTGTATCATACTTTGATACATCATCACTCTACCTTTGCATCGTAAACATTAAAAACACCCAAAGATATGGAACCTATTACAAATAACGAGTTTCTAAACTCTGTCCTCGAAACAGAGGCATGGAAGGAGATTTCTGAAAATGAGTCTCTGAGTATGGACATTCTCGACAAGTATGCCGACAAGCTTGACTGGGACGAGATTAGCGAGAATCGCAACATCATCTGGACTCTCGACGGCATCAACAAGTTCGCCGGCAGACTTAACTGGAGCTACTTTTCTCAGTATTGCCCCGACCACATAATTAACGAAGTTACTCTCCAGAAGTTTGCCAACCGCTGGGATTGGAAGGCAATTTCAAATCGAGACTGCTTCTACAACGACTGGTCTCTCCTTGAAAAGTTCGCTGACAAGGCAGACTGGAGCGAAATCATAACGAATTGGGACATCGAAAAACCTCTGGAATTTTTCACACGTTTCCAGCAGTACATCCCGATGGCCAAACTTCAGGACTCGCGTCTGTGGAATGCAATGGTCGAAGCTCGCGCCAAGCATCTGATCCAAGAAACCATCGGCATCTGCTGAAATTTCTCGAACCTGTCCTAATTTTTGTGACACTTAGGCTCTACCTTTGCACAAAAATTGCGTAGCGGAGCTATCTCTTTGCGCCCGAATTTCAGAAGCCATTTGGCATATTGTCAAAGCCTTTATTCATTTCGGTACTTCCGGCAGGAATCGACTCGACGAAGTTCCGAGCGCAGAGCCAAGCTCGCTTGAGCTATGCCGAGGTACAAAGAGAGGGGCGAAGCCAACCTGCGACCGTCTCATTAGAAGTGGGATGCTCTATTCCGCTGAGCTACGGAAGTATATATTTGTTGTGGTGGTAGAACTCGAACCTAAGATGTCCGAAGACGGGAGATTTTTTCGCCATGCGGCTCAAGGAGCTCCAGTCTCTGCAATAGGCGCTATGCGACACCCCAGTATTTGCGGAAGCAGAAAAATTCGAACTTTCGGAATCTTTTGAGGCTCGGCCCCTAAGCAGAGGGCTGGTTTCCACCGCTCTCCCATACTTCCTTTTGTTTGACATTGCAAAGTTAGATAGCCCTGATACTGCCTATCTTCGTTGCCAAAAAAAATCTTCAAAATTTTTTCATACTGATAAAAAGACGGTTATTTTGGATGCCTAAGAAATTATTTGTAAATTTGCATCGTATGCCAATTTATTGAAAATGGAAGTCGTTAAACTCAATATTTATAATATTCTCAGAGAGTTACGCAACGATGTAAACGCTACTTTCAACCGCATCGTTGATACGGTAATGTGCCGTATGCGTCGCAGCGACGACTCCTTATACCCCGAGTATAACCAGAACGAAGGATACCAAGGCAACTTCCGCTTCCTCCTCCGTCAAATAATCGATGATCAAGAATACCGCGAGGTCGTGGATAATCCTTCCACTGATAATTAAATTCCTCTCAACGCTAAAAGCTGTAGCATTATTTGAGAAACCGCGCTATTATCTTTGCCGGCATCATAACCGCTCCAACCTTTAGAATGGACCTTCAAAGCATTAGATAATTAAAATGAGCAGTGAAAACGATAAACTGAAGCTTCAAACCCTTTCTGATATAATGGGCATGAATTTTTATATACCTACATATCAGAGAGGATACCGATGGAAGGCTCGACAAGTAATTGATTTGCTTGATGACCTTTGGGAATTTTACCTTAAAGAGAAGAAACCGAACGAAATTTACTGCGTGCAGCCTCTTGTTGTGAAACGCAAGGAGGAAGACATTTTCAGGAAAATAAAAGAGGAAGCTGCAAATTTATCGGAAATCGCCAGTCTGTTGAAGGGGTATTGGGAAGTGATTGACGGGCAACAGCGACTAACCACTTTTTATATTATCTTATCGTACTTATGTCCGGAGCTGCCCCATAAATTCCAACTTGAATATGCAACAAGAAATCCCGACGACCGAAGTCCTGAGTACGGGTCCATCGGTTCAAAAGAGTTTCTGAAACTGCTGGACCAGAATAAAATCAATGAAGAAGTCGCTGATTCGAACATTGATTTTTATCACATGCGCAACACCTATGATGTTGTGCATGAATGGGTGAAGAGAAAAAAATTAAAAGAGGCAAACGAAGCGTATAATCTGGAGGGATTTATAAACACACTTACGCATAGGGTTAAGTTCATTTGGTATGAAACCGATGAGCCGGACCCTATAGCGGTTTTCATACGCCTCAATATAGGTAAAATCAGTTTGACAGACTCAGAGCTTGTAAAGGCCCTGTTTCTTAATGAATCTAATTTTACAGATTCGGCCGATGGCATTCGCCTTCAGCAGATAGAAATCGCTACAGAATGGGATCAAATTGAGAAGACGTTGCGTGGAGATGAGTTTTGGCTTTTCATTCACGACATGAAATGGGACAAGCCTACGCGTATTGAATGGATTTTTGACATGATTGTGGAGCGACAACTCTTTGGAGAAATTCCAGATTGCGGTGACGACAACCATAAGACTTTCCGATATTTCTATGAATATTTCAATCGGAACAAGGAGTGCATCAACTCTGACTGGATTAAGACCACATGGAATAAAGTCAAGATCTATTTCATGATATTTCAAGAATGGTACAACGATTTCGAGCTTTACCATTACATTGGTTATCTTGTGCATTTGGGTACCCCAGTTGAGCAAATTATCAAGAGGTATGAAAACGGCTCCGGCAAAGCCGATTTTAAACGTTTTTTAAAGAGTGAAATAAGAAAGAAGATTTCCGCATGCAGTGACCTTTTGCATGATTATGGCGAGAATGGAGAATCAAAACGAAAGTGTTTCAATCTCCTTCTGCTTTTGAATATCCAGACTGTCATCAACCAAAACATTGAGTACATAAAAGAAAAGAAGTATGGAATTGGAGCATACTACCGATTCCCGTTCCACCTCTTTAAGAAAGAAGGCAAAAAAGCGAATAAGAAAGGCTGGGAGGTAGAGCACATTGCCTCAAATTCAGGCGATGACCTGACAGACAGTCTGAACAGAAATATTTGGCTTGCTTCCGTGCTGTACAGCATGAAGGACCAGCGCAAAGACCTCGGAATTGAAATTGAGCATTTTATTGACTCGGATAACCAATCCGATGATGAGTTCAAACTTCTCCAGAGGAAGATAAAGGGTCTAAATATTCATCCCCTTGACGATAAGCTAAGGCAGCGAGTATGGAATTTCACCCTTCTTGATTCAGCCACCAATGAGGAATATCAGAATGACCCATTTCCTATCAAGCGAATTTGTGTTCTGTCCAAGGATGCCGGACGTAAAGCTGTTAAGGTGTACGATAAAAAAACGCGTAGAGTCTCGTTCAACAAGGACGAGGAAGTCATCGCCTTCGTTCCGCCTACAACCAAGGATGTTTTCATAAAAGCTTATACAGATATGCCAGAGTCCTTGACATCCTGGACCGAGGAAGACGCTAAATGCTATCTCAGAAAAATAGAAGAACTTTTGTGTGAATTCTTATATCCCGAGATTTATAGCCTTAACCCCGAATATCGCAAGGTGTTTTTCAAGAAAAAGAGGATAATAGCGGAAATACCAGTAGAAGTAAGGAATAGATATATCCGTTTGGTCAATACCAAGATTTCTTTAGAAGAATTGAATAAGCCCCAGTAACCATGAGTAAGTCCAACAAGCAACTGATATCATTTTGGAATCTGATCAAGCGCCATAAGATTGAGATTCCTATTATCCAACGCGACTACGCACAAGGAAGAGAGAGCGAAGGAGCACTGAGAAAACGATTCTTAAACAGGCTGAAGAAAGCCCTTGACGAGGCAATCACTTTCTCCAATGAAGGAGAGAGAACGACGCATCGCCTTATTTTGGACTTTGTTTATGGTACTCCTACCGCATCCGGTGCGGTGGCACCTCTTGACGGCCAGCAGCGTCTGACCACGTTATGGCTAATACACTGGTATATTGCATACATTAGTGGGGCATTAACCGAAGAGGTGAAGAAGGTGCTTAAGTCCTTTGCGTATGCCACTCGTGTATCCTCTCGTGATTTTTGTGACAAATTGTGCGATCTTGCTCCCCTTGAGGACAAAAGTGTGACAGTCAGGAAACACATCCAGGAGCAAACGTGGTTTTATTCTGAATGGAACCAAGATCCGACAGTTAGTGGAATGCTGAGGATGCTCTTCGGTGATGGCGCGTCATCCACAGAAGATAATATTATGGAAATATTCGGTGTGGAAGACAAAGTGACGTTAGAAAAATACTGGGAATTGCTTACAACCACAACCTACGCTCCCATTATGTTCAACCATACTATTATAGGTTCTGAAGAAATGCCTTTTTCAGATGATCTATATATCAAAATGAACGCCCGTGGCAAACCTCTTACAAGTTTCGAAAATTTTAAAGCCGAGGTGATAAAATGGGTTTCCGAACACATGTCCAAAGAAAAGTCAATTGTATTTGCATCTAAGTTCGATAATGAGTGGACTGACATTTTCTGGAAGAAAGGTCTGGGCAACAAAGTTCACAATGTCGATGAGGTGTTCTATTCCTTCATCAATAGACTATATTGTCAGTATGTGATAATGCAACGTAGGGATGGCAATTATGTGGCAGACGAAAAAAATGACGATTACAAGTATTTTAGTGCCGATGACCCTAAAAGCGGCAATCTCATTACATTCGAGTCGCTCGATAAATATCAAGGCCACCTGGAGGAGGCATTGGCTACAGTAGACACCATATTGCAAAAAGTCAAAAACATAGACTCTTCTGCATTCCATGCCCCATGGAACGATAAATTCAATTTTATCCCGCAATACGTTCTTGATAGTGACCATCAGCCGAAGAAAGTGGCCAATGAAATTTATGAATACACTACAATCAATCAACGTGATAGGGTTGCCTTCTATGCCATAAGCAAATATATTCAATATTCTGGGGATGAGTCGGACGAACCAGACAGCCTCTCACATTGGATGCGTGTTGTATGGAATTTGATTTCAGACAAGGACTCTGACGATAGGGATACTATTCGTAGTATCGACAGCATGCGGGAGGCAATTGAACTGATTGATAGGGTGGAGAATCCCCACAAAGTGTATTATGAGCTCAACGAAAGATCGGAAACGTTGTTAGCGGAGGTGAAAGATACATCAGCATTAAAGAGGCGTTTCAGGGAAGAGATAGAAAAGGCCAAGCAGATAGTCAATCCCCTCCCTGAAGTCAATGTGCCTTCATGGGCCCAAAATTGGGAGGAAGCTATCTTAGAGGCTGAGAAATTTCGTTTGTTCACCGGCTCCATCGGTGCACTTATATATGATGGGGCGGGAAAAATAGACTGGTCGAACTTCGAGGCGAAATACAATAATGTAAAGAAATATTTTGCAAATCCTGATAACCCAAGCGCTATCCGGGACATGATTCCATACTTGCAAGATGAAGACATCCTGAAACTGTTCAGTGATTATACCTTGAATTATAAAGATAGCAATGTAGGGCATATGTTGCGCTCATTTCCTGCCCGGTTCCACAAATATCTTTTGGCAGAGCAGAAATCGACTTTGATTACTCGACTTCAGAGCGATATCGAGACATTGTGCGCCACCAACCCTAATTTTAGGATTAAAAAAAATTGGGTTAATGGTCATCATGTGCTCTCTAATTATTCAAAAAGAAGCGGTGCGTATGATTTAATCTCTTATTTTATTGGAACGGACTGCATTGATACGCGATATGATATTCTATCAGATTCCGATGCCATACCTGATGGTTACGAGCTAATAGTTAAGAACAAGCAAGTCACCAAACCATACAAAGGACTGCAAACAGAGTTTTACTGCAGATATAAGGAAAAGAAATACAAGTTCATATGGACCGCATATGATTGGGTCGATATGTATGATGGAGATGCAAACCTTTGGGAACGGGGACTGCATACAAGATTCAATGGGGAAAAAGAGCCCCATTTTCATGATGCCATCACATTCTGGAAAGAGATAGTACGCTGTATACGCAAGTTCGACAACACAACGGACGATTCTATTTGATGGGGTCGGTGCAGTATTGGCGGCGGCCGCAGCGGGTGCAATGTTCTCCACGCCATACGCTGTCGAATTGCTCACAGGCGGCATCTATCAGAGATGCTTCGTCGGTTAGTATTCCGGCCTCAAAGTTGCGGCGGTTGTTGCTCTTCATGCCTATGCCGGCACCTGTCAGGTTTGCGGAGCCTATGTAGGCTGACTCGAAATCGAATATAAGCATCTTGAAATGGACTCGCGGACACAGCATCCGCTCCAGTCCGGTTTTTAGAATCGGGTATCGGTCAAAATCCTCACGGAAAGCCGGCCCCGGTTCTTTTGCATGGATGAGCCTGACCTCTACACCTCGTTTGAGCAATTTGGCAAGTACAGCGAGGAACGGCTCAGAAGAATTGCCGGCTTTAACGTGAAGGTCTTTAATGTCGGCAGTACCAATCCAAAGCGACTTCCTCACGGAAGCCACTCTCTCGACGACCTTATCATAGTGGTCTTTGCCTGAGATAAATTCAACTGCCATACTGCAAAGTTACTAATTTTTCGTAAGATAGAGGTAATAGTTATAATAAGGAGACATTGCTATATCATCTTTTGCTTTTACCATCTTTTAATCGTCGTTAGTCGAAATAGTGGATTTATCTTAAATGTCGGTTCTTTTACACCTCCCATATTTTATCCATTATTTGTCTATAACCTTTTACTCCGTAATGGCCTATCTTCAATCCATAGAAGCGAGTGCCAAGGACCTTCTCTTTATCTATTTTCTCTAGAGTGGAGGCGTTAGGTACAGGAAACTCGAAGTCGGAGACGATAAGGACATCAGCCATCTCGTATGTGCCTTTTTGCAGAACGCGAATAGCCTCGGCAAGCATCTGTTCTCCATCAGTTCCACCACTGTAGCTGTGTTCCAGAAAGTTATCAATCTTTCCCCAGTTATGCGGTTTGGCAAGGTCTATGGACTTTGATCTGACCGAAAAATTGATTAGATAACAAGGTCGTTTCTGTTTCTTTGCCATAATAAAAAAAACGGGCCAATTATGCTCACCGCAACAGCGAAGCCATCGCGAGTGAGCCGAGAGCGCAAGTCGGCGCAGCCACTCGGACTCACCGCAAAATTAGCTCCGTCATGTCGCAGATTAAGATACAGGTTATCCTTTTCTTATATCTGTTTCTGAATTACTTTATCCATTATTTAGGTCCTTTCCGGTGGCAAGTATCGTGACTGTTATCTCTTCATCTTTTATACTCTCATCGGGATATACAGCCCAAATGACATAAATGCTTTCTGGTAGTTCACTTACAAAATCGGTTAGTGCCGTCATTTCTTGAATCACTAAAGGCTGTTTCCCAACCTTATTGAAATACAGAAAAATTGAAATCCGTTCAATCTTATTGAGCAGGGATGAAGTCAATGAGCTTTTAATGCAACCTATCGCTTCTGCCATACGCTCTTTGCCACAGCGTGTTTCTGACTTAACGAGGAAATGCTTTGCGTCCGTAAGAGTGGTTTGCAAGTCGTTGAAGTCATAGGCAATCGTGCCTTGTGTTACTATCGGCTGGAGGATTGATTTTATTAAGTCAGGGTACTCAGTATATGAAGCTTCTGACACCGCGCTGTCATAACAATCCAAATCGGCATTGTCAAGCAAGCCAATGGTCAGGACTCCGGCTTCATGGAATGTTTTTGCAATACTGTTCGCATGATCTTCGTTGTCTTTCGCCACAATAATTACCATCTTATCCTCATCGGTAGGGACACACTCAAAGGGTTCGGCTAAAACTGTGGCGGACACACAATCATATCTGTATGACTTTACTGTCTCAATTATCTCTTTTGTTGCCTCACCGATTCCAATTACGCGGAAACTGGTGGGCAAATTAGTAATACACTCTCGGTCTAATAATTCCATTTCTGCCATATCGTATATTTGAAAGGTTTTTCCGCAAAGGTAGATTCCTGGTGTATCAGATTTGGAGACACTAAAATAATTTATAAAAGTTTCAACGCTATGGCGGCATAATCCTCAGCATCACAAAGTGCGTGATGGTGGTACTGGAGCATCGGCAATTGGCGGTCTCAAAGTCTATTGCTACAAAATCCTGCATCTTCAGTCATTCTTATAAAGTTCGTACATATCCGAAATCCAGCCTTTCATCTCTTTGCGGAGGGATGCCGGACTGATAACTTCAATCATCGAACCGACATGTAGTAACTTCATTATAAAATCATAAGTAGGGGAGAGATATAGCTCAAAATCTGCATACTCACCATAGTCTAAAATAAGTCGCTGACTATGATGAAGTGGGAGTGATTTCAGATAATGCTTATGGTCTTCGTTGGCACGAATAACTATTCTCTCCGGCTTGACATCGTATCCGATGACAACGCCAAATTTGGTTGTAAAATACTCTGTCGCATCAAAATCTTTTGGTAGCTTAAAGACAGTTTCTGTAGGTTCTACACTCTCCAGGCGGTCAAGACCGTATATCTTTATCTCATCGCGGTTATTGCGACCAAGCACATACCAACGGTTATCAAACAGTTTCACACAATACGGTTCAATGGGAAAACTGTAACTATGCTCCTTCTTGAACGGACGATATGAGATATTCACGACCCGGTTCTCTTTCATCGCCTCCAAGATTGTGGTCAGATGGTCACGCCCGGAAGGAATCTCATCAACCAATATACGTCCTTTCAAAGAGAGATTCTCTCCGATGGTGTTACCCACGGCAAAAGAATCAAGCATCCACTTTTTGAGCTTATCCTCGTCAATATCCTCCGGATTAGAGATATAATAAAGATAACCGCCAACCTTCTGACAGTCTATCATAATACCGAACTGCTCGTAGATTGCATCGCGCCAACGGTTGAACGTGGCACGGTGGAGCTCGTGTCCGTCACTAAAATCTTTGTTTCGCGACCAGCGGTCGGAAAGATCCTTATGTGAAATTTTCCCGGCACGGCGGATTGTATCAATCAGCCAAGTGTATTTTTGCAGTTGGTTCATATCTGTTTGATTTTTACACCGCAAAGATAACAAAAACCTGTATCATTTCGCAATACACCTCTCAATAAAATGAAAATCCAGCCAAGGGAAGCATAACAGAATTGACCGATGCGTGGTATTGCTCTATGCGGCTCTTACGAAACCTGTGCACCATGCCCTTATACACTTTGCTGAACCGAGTACTGTGCAAGCGTCCCGTCAGCTCAAAGGGTCATGACATTTCGATGCTGATAAAAAATCAGCGAAAAGCATCGCCGTCAAATCATTTACTCCTGTTGGCTGGATTATATTCATCTTTTCAATTCTAAATCAATTCTGTTGACCATCCAAGAGCTTGAATTTTGAGGTCAAGTTCTCTTAAACGTGCTGCGCTTTGATCATGAATTTTGCGAAATTCCGTTGCGTTTACCATCCGCACGTATTTTACTTCCATTCTGCCATAGCGCTCCTCTCTTTCGGTCAGATGTTTAAGACCGTCATACAACGTCTTTGTACGCATGGACAACGTATCGCGCTCTGCCAGTAGCGAGGTTAGATTACGTTCATCTATGACAGCGTTCGTGTTGGTCATATTGATACGATAGATAAGATTTCGGAGTTCATCGAGGGTCTTGTCTAATTCTGCAATCACCTGGTCAACGTTTTCCGTCGGCTCATCGCCCTCCTGAATTTTGATACAATCCTTTAGACGAGAGCGGAGTTGTTGTGATTTCTCGATAAGAGCCGACCTGCGGCTCAATGCTTCTGCGAGTTTCATACTATTTCTTTTATGTTATCGGTTGCAAAATTAAGCTGTCATTGTCTCAAATATCGAGACAGCATTTCTCGAATAATCCAATATAGAATCAACACTCTTAATCTTTACCATAATTATGGATTGAAGTCAATATTTCATTCTCATCAGCTCCATATAGACTAAAGATATTCAAATAGGTATTTGCACACGTGTCATCCTGCCAAAGTATTACTTCGCTGATTGTAAGATGACCATCTGTCTTGGGAATCACAAAATACATTTCATTTTCTCCATAGTCCAGCCACATGTAAAGATAAACATAATCATTTTCACGGGTTAAATCTGTTCCCAATAAGGCAAACCATTCTTCTTTATCTTTTGTAAAATCATCTAATGAAGTATATGAACTTACAAGATTATTAAGGAACGCATGACGCTTTCGCATCCAGTTAACACGCTCCGCATTATTCACTGCTACTAAATCCATGCTCCATATAGATCTTTTGGTTCATCATCGGAACGAGAATCATCCTGTATTTTTTGTCGAGCCTCGGCCAACTCTTCGTCTGTTAGCGGTGGTAGCTCTACCATAAAGACATTACATGGGCGTTGCTTCATTCCGGCTTTATGGCGAAGCCAGAGATTTTCCATCAGGAGTGTGACTCCATCTGGCGATTGTATAGTTTTCATGTCATTCAAAGTTTTATTATTCAGTCACTCATAGAACTTTCAGGCTTTGACCAATCCAACTTTGTCACTTGTCGGTCAATCCAAATCATGCCGATATTTTTCTCCTTTCGGAGTTCTGTTGCTGCCAACAATAACGGAATAATGTAAGGGATACGATCCTTTATCTCACTCCATGTCCCATCGAGGTAACAACTTGCGACGTATGCCATTCGGAGATAAACCCTTACTTGAATCCTATCCTCATGAAAATATAGTGCAAAATCATTTTGCCAACCATATTCTTCTAATATGGCGGCATCCTCAGCCATAAGTTCGTCACATTTACGACTTTCTGAATGTACTAAATTGCCGATACAGAATATTTCTTCCACCTCTTCTGGTGACTCATATTCGTTTAAGGTATCATTTATTATGTTCGCTATAGACTTTATACTCATTTGGATGCCTTGAAATTAAAGATTGGACGGATGAATGGTACTTTTGATTGTTTCATTTAATGTTTCGATACAAAGTTAGATTGTTGTTACGCATTTATTTTGCGCACTAAGATATTATCACGATATTCTTTCATGAGCGCAAAATTACACCAAGGGTGGCGCATTTTGCGGTACAGCATAAAGTTATATTCTTTTTATGTGGTGTCTCGAAAAATGGGACACCACATTATTAACTTTGCATCGTAATTATGGAAGAACAATACAGAAAAGAAATTACATGGTGGTTTGCCGAGCTTGGATCAGAGAGCGAAGTTGGCAACTATCTCACATTGTTTCATGAACTTAATAGCCGGCTGTCAAAATTTGCTATCGGCATATTGAAATGGAACATTGCGAGGCTTATCAACATCAACAACCCCGATGATGTGAGTCGTGTACGGCTTATTCTAAAGGTCATTGACCAGACACCCGGTTTTGACTTTTTCGACAACACTTTCAATGAGTGTGACCTCGAAACTGTGTGCGAAATCTTGGGAATGTCTCCAATGGCACCGATTAAAGAACCGGAGATAAAATTTAACTATTCGGTTGATCGTATCAAAAATTACGCTGACGCTCGACAATATCTTGATATGACATCTTGGTGTATCGTTATTTCAGAAGAGTCATTCAATGCTTATACCGCTAATGGCAACCGTTTCTACTTCTGTGGAAACGGCGAGTGGTGGGACACGCCTTGCGTTCCGACCTCAGGTTTTCCTCGCGACCGCTTTGGTTATTCTCTCATCGCTGTTGAAGTCAGCCCTGAAAACAAAATTGTTTCAATCACTTCAAGATGGAATACCTGTGCGGGAGATACCGGTGACTTCATTACCGAAGACGAGCTAAAATCAATCCTCGGCATGGAGAATTACAACAAATTGCTTTGTAACCACGCTGAAAATCACTAAATTTGAAATATCCATAAAATCAAGTTTCTATGAGTAACGACAAACCCTTATATGTAATGCGAACGGGATTTGATATTGAAGATCAAATCAAACGCATTGTCAATGAGGCAAAGCAAGACCCTGCTTTGCTCCTTTGCCTGAGAGCAAATGAAATTCATATCTATTACAAAGGAGGAAAGATCCTTGGAATTAAAAAGAATCCCAAAACACTTACACTGTCGTTTGACGAAAAATATCTTAATATAGGAAATCCGGAGCTCTCTGCGGAATACGAATGGCTAAAGCATGTCAACAGGACCAGCCGCAGACGTGTCGAACATAACCCTAAAGAGTTTTTCAATGATGCGAAAAAGATAATGGATATCTGGTTCAACATTCATAGGAAGCAGGAACGTGATGATCAGCACAAGATTGCTCTGAATAACGTTGATATTATTCATGACAAGGATCTCGCGGTAGTGGACATCGAATTTGCCGTTTCGGCCAACTCGCCTTGTTACAACAGGGAGTATAAGAATACATTCCGCACCTATGACAAACGCTATCCAAATCCGCGATTTGACATCATTGCAATCAACAAGCAGGGCCAGATTTATGTCTTTGAATTAAAGACCGGTTTGAATTCTACTAAAAATTGCGAGACGCATATCACTGACTTTGCTGCAATGATTGGCTCCGAAAAGACCGGAGATTTTTCTGAAACAATACGTTATAAATCCTTCTTGGACGAGATGTCTGAAATGATAGCGGAGTTGAATCAAAACAGATTCAGAAACAATTTGTCTCCGCTGCCTGACGTCGACAAAAGCAAAGCTCCGATTTTCGGCTTTGCTTATACGGTTGAGAAAGAGCCGAAAGCTCCTGGCCATATGCCTGACTATCAGAAAATGAGAATCCAGAAAATTGTTTATGATGCCCTTGAGAAAGCTATCAAATCGTCATCGGATAGAAGACTTGATAATGCTGTTGAAATGATGTATCGGGATGGCCGAATTCTAAGTCAAGTGATGCTGATTGAAGACGATTTCAAATTGAAAACAGCAAAGTGTTGAAATTTACTACATTTAACATCTGACAGAATGAAAATCACAGTTCATCGCGGCTCCAATCAGATAGGAGGATGCGTAACCGAATACGAGTCTAATGGATGGAAACTGTTTGTCGATTACGGCGAACAGTTACCGGGCACTCCTATGTCTGACAAAAAGTTGGAGATAGATGGCCTGACGTGTGGCGACATACGAAAAAGTGCCCTGCTAATTACTCACTATCATGGCGATCATATCGGCAAAATCACTGAACTACCGCCAGAGCTTCCCATATATATGGGTAAGATGGCTAGAGAAATAGCATCAGAACTTGCTAATCATTTAAGCGCAGTAAGTGAAGAGCATCGTAAGATGGCCGAACGTCTTAACAAAGTCAACACCTTCGTCCCCAGAAAACATTTCACTTTTGGTGAATTTGATATTATACCAATAGTAGTTGACCACTCAGCTTTTGATGCGTATGCGTTTTGCATTGAAGCTAAAGAACTGAAAGTGTTTCATTCAGGCGATTTTCGCAAACACGGTTTCCGTAGCGGAAAGTTGTCAACGGTTATAGAAAGATATGTAGAGAGGGCTGATTACGTTGTCTGCGAAGCTACAAATGTTAATAGACCTGATACAGCTATCATGTCGGAGCATGAACTTCAGAAGGAGTTTGAAAAAGCGTTTACCGAGAACAAATATAATGTGGTCTATGTATCGTCAACCAATATAGATCGCCTGTTTGGTCTGTATCATGCTGCTATTAGGGCAAACCGTCCGTTTTATGTAGATGCCTATCAGAAGCGTATTATGGATATAGTAGCCGGACGAGATTCTGTTTGGGGGAAATCCTCGCTTTACAAATATAAGGATGGTAGGGAGCCTCGGCAACTGGTCCAGAGAGGTGCCGAATTTGTAGTCAATGATAAGTTTATAGATTTCGTTTCAGAACATGGTTATGTGATTGTCGCAAGACAAGGAGAGAGATTTGATAATTTACTAAATCAACTTCCGGATGAAGGCAGAGTAAAATACCTCTCTATGTGGAACGGATACCTCGATGACTCGAAAGCAGCTTACAATCCGGCTCTTGCAAAATCTGTTGGCGATGATTATAGATATATGCACACCAGCGGTCACTGCGACATGAAGAGTCTCGATGAGTTAATTACAGAACTTGATCCCAAAGCCATTATTCCTATCCACACCGACAATCCACGAGCCTTCGCTGATTTATTCTGCGATAAATGGCCTGTGATTCTTCTTGACGACGGGGAGTATTTCGCTGCTATAAGAGATCCGTGGTTTGACATTATTGAAGCTAAAATTTTTGCATATAAACAACCGGAGAATTCGGACAAGGTAACTGACAATCCCGATGGATTGAAATATTGGACCCTTGATGAGCGAAGCCTTGGCGAGTTCCAATGCTGGGAAGATGCTGAGTTTGCATTACGTCATGTAGTGTATGCGCCAAATCGACTGCTTGCGTACGCTATTGAGACAGATGATGATATGGCTCCTTCCCTGTATGTAGTTTACACCCCTGACTTCACTGTGTACTCCGAATATTCTGAGGGCGAGCATGAACCGGGTGGTAATAATTATCAGGAAAAATGTACTTTTTCTCCGGGCGATAAAGTCTTAGCAATCATTGGGAATGAAGTGCTTATGCCAAGCACATTTATTGGTCCGACATCTGAGGAGTTTTTCAAGGAATGTCATAGAAAAAACGGAGTTGCAGAAGATAATATAGACAAATTTATTTCTGACCTCTGGGATTGGGACTGGGATTCTGTTATCGTAAGACCGCTTGTAAAGGTTAAGACTGAATTTAGAGAAATATCTTGCGATACCACTGCTCAGAGAATATACGTTTTCCCTTATAAAGAATTAGAACTGTAATATACCAAACTATGAGTAAGACAATGATTCTTGCAGTCGGGGGTGCCGGTTGCAATATGGCAGAGACTATTATGCGTGAAGCCTCCGCTCATTGGGTTAAAAATGCTACATATCTTTTCGCAGATTCAGATATGAAATGCCTGTCAAAAATGGGTAAAAAAGGATTTGAGACCTTGAGTCTTCAATGTGATTCCGACTCATTCCCGACCGACAAACTGAAAGGAGTAGAGAAGCTCTACATCCTTGCCGGTCTTGGTGGCGTGACAGGTAGTAAATTTGTTGAGATTGCAGCGAAGGCTGCCCAATCAGATGGTGTTGAAAATGTCGCCCTTATCGTAACGATTCCATTCGTTTTCGAGGGCTCTGGTAAATTGGCAAAGGCAACCGAGGCACTTAAATCTCTTTCGGATTTTCCTATCAAAGTTCTTTATAACGAAGAACTTACGAAACGTTATTCGGACATTAACTTTATAAATGCCTTTGAATATTCCGATAAGGAAGCACTTAAAGCAATCGAATCAGGACTTCTATAATGAAAATACTCCATCTTTCCGACACTCACAACTGCCATCATCGGCTCCGGGATTTACCCGAGGCTGATGTTGTTGTACATTCAGGCGATTTCTGTATGGTTGGCACAGAACAGGAAGCCATTGATTTCCTCAACTGGTTTTGTGACTTGCCATACAAACATAAAATCTTTATCTGTGGCAACCATGACGATTGCCTCTATGGAGCCGATATTGACGGACTACCTGACAACGTGCACCAACTCTCCAACTCAGGAATTGAGATTGATGGTGTCAACTTTTATGGAGTTCCGATGTTTATGGAAGATTGCATAACCGAACGTCAGAGCCGAAACTATGCTAAAATCCCCGGAAATACTGACGTTTTGATAACTCATTCTCCGGCATACGGCATACTTGACTTTGATGATAATATCAACTACGGGTCTGAAGAGATATTGATGAAGTTATCCGACCTTCATCTTAAAGCCCATCTTTTCGGTCATATCCATGCCCAACACGGCATCTTGGAACAAAACGGTGTCATATACTCCAATGGAGCGATTATGAACGCTGATTACACCGACCTCAGTACCCCAAATACAATCATAGTAGAAAATGCCTAAACGCAAACGACATCAACCGGGCAAGTATAAGCCGAAGCCCGAAATCGGCCCGAATTTTACAGGACCGAAGCCTTTGACTCTTTTCCAAGCCGACACCGGCCTGTGGGGAGCAAAAGATGGCAATGGCAATATTGAAATAGAACCCAAATATCAGCGAGCAGAAAGGACAGAAGATGACAAGGAGTTGGGAATTGTCAGGCTAATCACTTATGATCATGTCCTTTCGGTCTCTCCTGATGATTGGGATTTGCTCGCTTTTTTCTCGCCGGACTAATCTTTGTATCTCGCAGCGGCGATGCGGACGCTTTCGGCAATTCGGGCTCGGAACTCCGGAGGAGCAATGACCTCGGCATGACCGCCATATCCGAGAATCAGGCGCTCCAGTTCGTTGTTTATGACAACCTTTAGAGATAGCTGAATTGAGCCGTCGCGGAAACGTTGCTCCACTTTCTGCGTTTTATGAAATGGCTTCGACTCAACGTAAGGCGCCTGTTGGCGATCAATTTTAATTACTACACGTCGCGCCTTATCATGTATTCCCTTAGTCACACCGATTGTATCATCAAAGAAGTGTTCCGGATCAAAGTCAACACATTTCTTGAAAGGATGTTCCTTGTCGACAGATACTGACAAAATACGATCAAGGGCAAAAATATTGACCTGAGGTACACGATTAGTCGCTTTCTCGCCGATAAGAAACCATCGGTTGCGGTACTCTTTCAATAAATAGGGATATACCACTAATGCCTCAGACTGACGAGCTTTGAACGACTGATATTCTATGATGATAGTCTGTTGTTTACGCACCGCATCATAGATGTCGCCTATAAATTTTGCTCCCTTATATCCTGCAACATGCTCCATATCCATAGCTGGAACCGACGTGCCTGTATGCCGTGAAATCTGTTCGTTTAGCTTGCTTATTGTATCGATTGAAGAAGCCAACTGCGGAAATCCTTGCAACTGGCGCAGTATGTCAAGAGCCGAGTTAAGGGCGTCGAGTCCTTCATCGTTCAGCGGAAGATGGGTGATGCTGAAATCAGGGTCTTCGTACTCATAATATTTGTTTTCGCGCACCACTATCGGAGCATTATAGCCCAGACGGTCACTGCGCATCAGCGCAAGGTCGTTCTGAAACGTTCGCCGACTTACGGGATTACTTCGACCCTCAAACTCAGCCAAAGCATCGGTGCAGGCGTCTATCAGGTCGTTGATAGTCCAGCGGCGATAATGGTTCTGAAGACACTTGTCTATAGTGGATATTCGTATAAGTGTAGCGCGATTGAGGGGCATAATCAGATATTTTTTACAAAAATAGCAAAATCTTTAGTAGTGCGCAAATCTATTGCGCACACGCATTTCAACTTTGCGGCATGATTATAAATGGAAAAACAACATCGGCTGAGATTTTCACCAATAATATAGAGCAGACAGCTCTCGACTGGATAACAGAACTGTGCAACCATCCGGCAATGGAGGGTGTGCCTATCGTACAGATGCCCGATGTTCATGCCGGGAGGTCGTGTAATGTAGGCACAGCCTATCCGATAGGAATGTATGTCAATCCCGACCATGTCGGCGTTGACATTGGTTGCACCATCTCTATGCACCGCCTTTCGTGTGCTGTCTCCCCCGATGACTATACGCTGCTCGACCATCGCATCCGCGAGGCCATCCCGACGGGAACGGAGATTTGCCCGAAGAACTCACTCAACGAAAAAGAGTTATTCCGCTTCCTTAACTCACAATATCAGAAGGCTCGTTCGGCTACCCCTGACCTTATCAATGAGGCTCCTCGCATAGATGCCCGCTTCATAACAGACTTCTGCCGCCGTATCAAACTTCAGGAAGGTATGTTCTACAAAAGCCTCGGTACACTT
>JAAVFW010000012.1 GCA_014800535.1 Bacteroidales bacterium | reverse complement strand
CGAACCCTCATTTAAGCTTTTACCCAAAGTATATCTCGGAAGTGGCAAATGCAGCCTGAATCTTCCGAATTTATGTATAAAATAGAGACTGCCTAACTTTGGTTGTTAGACAGCCTCGTGATTTTATNTCGTAACTCTTCAACTAATATTATTTGAAAAGATATTGAGACGAGATTGACTGATTGTTGTGGATTCGACGTATGGTGTCTGCAAAGAGNTTTGCCACAGGGAGAACAACTGCTTTTGAGTTNTCTTTGCCGTANGGAATTGAATCGGTAAAGATAATTTCAGTCATACCNCTTGCCATGACACGTTCNGTTGCAGGGTCACTCATCACAGGGTGGCTTGCAAGCGCACGCACTGATTTCGCACCGAAGCTNAGCAGGAGGTCAGCAGCCTTTGTGATTGTGCCGGCAGTGTCAACAATATCGTCAACAAGAACAACATTCTTACCTTCAACATCGCCGATGACAGTCATCTTTGCAACCACATTTGCTTTCGCACGCTGCTTATGACAGAGAACCAAAGGCACATCGAAATATTTTGCGTAAGAATTTGCACGTTTAGCNCCACCNACGTCNGGAGAGGCAATCACCATATCTTCAAGATGCAAACTTTCGATATAGGGAATGAAGATTGATGATGCGTAAAGGTGGTCAACAGGCACATCAAAGAAACCCTGAATCTGATCGGCATGGAGGTCCATAGTAATCAGACGGTCAATACCGGCAACGCTGAGAAGGTCAGCCACAAGTTTAGCAGCAATAGACACACGGGGCTTGTCCTTACGGTCCTGACGTGCCCAGCCGAAGTAAGGCATTACAGCGACAATTGTTGCAGCAGATGCACGCTTTGCNGCGTCAATCATCAATAGCAACTCCATGAGGTTGTCACTATTGGGGAAAGTTGACTGTACGAGGTAAACTTCACTGCCTCGAATTGATTCTTCAAATGAGACTTCAAACTCACCGTCGGCAAAACGTTCGATGTTCATTTTGCCTAATTCGATGCCCAGTTCTTTACAGATAGACTCTCCGAGATAAGCACTTTTAGAGCCCGCAAAAACCTTGATCGGGGGTAATGAATTGTTCATGTTGATTTTTTGTTTTTTTATTTTGGACCGCGTGGCGGTTAATCCCAATTGTTGNGCAAAGTTAAGAATTATTTCTTGGTCTATAAAGAGCTTTTCAGATTTTTTTTATTCTTATATGATTTTTTANNCNCNNTNACCCATTATTTATTAACCCTTGGGNCCTTANANGGAGTCTTAGGATTCTTTCTTTTTTTCAAGCTTCAGNACAAGNGCNTTTTTCTTTCCGANATGCAATTCAATTGCTTTGTCAGGTGCCAAAGAAAAAGAATATTCCCGATTGTCAAGCATGTTAACTCCAACATATTCACCGCTTTCGATTCCGACACATTCAAATGAATGACCCGGAATATTCAATAAGACTGTCTTNTCCTCTAAACTGAAATTAGAGACAATAAGGTAGACCTCATTTTTGTAATAGCGTAAGAANCTGAATATGAAGTGANAATCATATTGCATGTTATCAAGGTTTGCATAGGTAAGGTCGAAAAATCCTCCTTTGGAAATCGCATCAGAGCCNTTACAAAGTCTGAGCACCTTACCATAAATATTTCTCAGTTTGCGTTCATATTNCGTCAGTCGTGCTTCAGANGGTGAACCGTTGTTCCACCAGCGTCGNAGTTTGTCGTAGCTCCAGTAATCAAAGATTGTTGACCGATTATTATCTCCTGCAAAACCTTCATTGTCGGTTGCCGACTCTCCAAGTTCCTGTCCATAATAAATCATGAAAGGNCCTCTTGAAATAAGTGCTGACGCTACGAGCGACGGGATAACATTAATCGGCTCNGCACTATATTCCCGNCTNCCAAAGCGNACCTCATCGTGATTTTCAAGGAAATTCAACATCCTGTCGCCGATTCCGTCGATGGTTTGCCAGCATCCGGTCAGATTGGCAGCAGAATTNCCAAACCTCTCAATTGAGACAAGCGTATCATAGAGATTNACCTTGTCATAGAGATAATCAAAGCATCCGTAATCAAGGAAAGGTCGATACTGATTGACATCGTATATTTCTCCAATAAAGACAATATCAGGAAATTGCTTCTTTACCAATGGAATCACCCAATGCCAGAACGAAAGGGGCACCATAAACACCATGTCACAGCGGAATCCGTCGACACCTTTAGANGCCCAGAAAAGAAGAATGTCAAGCATCTTTNTCCAGGTGTCGGGTATCGGGTCAAANTGGTCGGAGTTATCACCGTAGTCATGACCATAGTTCAACTTGACTGTCTCATACCAATCGTTTTTAGAACAATGAGACGAAAAACAGTCGTTGCCTGTGGCNTTAGCCGGAAACTCATNATATGCCTCNTCTCCGGGATAGCNGTCNATTGGGAAATCAGGACTAAACNTCTCGTCAGGNATATAATAATAATTATTNTCCGGCGAAAAGTAATAATCAGTGCGGTCTGCNGAGCCAAAATCTTCAACTCCGGCCGGAGCNACATCTGAATGGTATTTTCGGGCAGTGTGATTCGGCACGAAATCAATCAAGACCTTCANGCCTTCACTATGGATTCTGTCGACACANTGTTCAAACTCGCCCATACGATTTTCCACATCTTCAGCCAGAGCNGGGTCAACATCGTAATAATCCTTTATGGCGTAGGGAGAACCTGCCTCACCCTTAACAACATTCATATTGTCGGCAGGAATACCGGCCTGAGGATAAGCAGACCCTGTGGCATGTTCAATAACTCCTGTCAGCCAGAGCGCAGTGACACCTAAATCCCGTAACGAGCGNAGAGTCTCAACATTNATGTCGTTAAACTTCCCTGAGCCGTTCTCTTCAATCTTTCCCCACGGCTTATTGGTGGGATTATTATTGGTAAATATACGAGGGAACANCTGATAAATCACCGGCTTCTCATCTTTCAGGACAAGCGGTTTCCGGCATTTATCATTTTTATATTTACTCATGCAATTCTTACTTTTTAGAGATTTTTTCCAATTCTCGACATGCAGCTTCATATCCNAGACTGACAACATTTCGGATTTCACTAAGATTGAATGTGCCGACNGCACTCAATCCGGTNGGAGCAATCACCATGTCGCACAGAGCGAGATCCTGAAGAACATTTGATTTAGACATCAGTTGATAGGATCGCAATGCAATATTTATGATTGAATCCTTATANTTGTAATCNCGACCCAANGGGGCNCAATTNCAACCTATCAGACGTGTGCAGTATTTTCTGATTGCCCAAGCGGGAAGATTGCGCAGCACACCTCCGTCAACATAGTGAACACCGTTAATCTCAACCGGAGGGAAAATAATCGGNATGGANCATGAGGCAATNACTCTCGGCACAATCTCNCCNTTTGACCATGCAACTGANGTTCCTTTGTCGAAATTNGTNGCTCCGATCACTGTCGGAATATTCAATTCCTCCAAGTATTTCACAGAAAGCCAACTTTCAAGCAGACGTGCAAAACGGTTAAGNCGGAATATNCCCTCCTTAGGAAGTGTAAATTCTGTGAAATCATTGAATGAATTTGCCTCTGTGAAGCATTTTATCATATCTCTCGGTTCTAGACCGGAAGCATATAGCACAGATGCAATCGATCCGGCAGAAACACCCGAAATAATGTCCGGCTTTATTCCATAACTTTCAAAAGCCATGATAACACCTATATGTGCAAACCCTTTGGCTCCACCTCCACTGAAGGCAACACCTGTAGACGAATTTTTCAATCCGACCTTTTCCAATATGTCGTCAATATTTATATTTAGTCTGTTCATCTGNTTANGTCTTATTATTTTANNNCTTTNTCNTCTGTCANAACCTCCTCTTCNGATTCAACTTCAGTCGTATCTTTTTTTCTGCGACGGAAAAGATTTTTCANTGANAATGAATCGAAGTCTTTTCTCACAACAATGCCGACACCTTGCGTTGTCAAGGCCGATTTCAGATAATAATTCTCATCGTTAAAATGATTATACGCCTTTAAACGTAATGTTCCGTTATTTGTGAGNATATATTCTATATCAAAATCACCGATAAACGTAGTTGTTGAGGTGGATTTATCTCTATAACCGAAATTACCNTTGAGAAGCAACCTGTTATTAAGCAATTTCGATGAAAGGGCAAGGTCGACCTCCATGTCGGAAAAATCCCCTTTATCACTTCTAATCGAAGGCATGACAGAAACCTTATCGGTCAGCTGACCGAGCATGTTTGAGAGCTGAGATGAAATAGTTGATGACGCAACAGAAGCCCATTCACCGCCATTGCTTGTTCCTCCCATATATTCCGGTGTATAAAACCTGTTAAGAGCAAGAAGATAAATNATCTGACGACTCATCTGGTCATCGGTTGAAATTATACTCTTCACCTTACGCTCCACCTCATCAGTCAGCGTGGGCAAGTCAATATCAAAAGAAATCGAGGGGGANGTCATAGGGCCGTTGACCATTAGAACTGCATCAACCGGCACATTCGTACGATTCAAATCGCGATCNGTTGAGAAACTCTTATCAAGGTCAGAAAGGTTTGTATTGACCCTNTAGGTCGCGGCAATATCGAGTATGCCGTTCATTGGATCACCATTAAACGAAATGACACTGCCCGGACGAATTGAGAAATCCTTCAGAATGATGTCTTGAAGTGAGAAGTTATAATGTCCCTGATCAAGAGTATATTTTCCATACATTTTAAATTCGTCAGACGTAGAGTTATATTCCATCTGCATNGACCCACTTCCGTTGGCTCTTATACGGTCGCCGGAAACAGGGTCCATTATTATATTAAGANTTGACNCAGGNGTNATNGACGCTCGCAAATCCATTGCAATTTCTGTTTCACCTGAATCNTTCNCCTCAATTTTCTTACGGAATATNGAAAGGAAATCCGGTTCTTCACTTTTNGTTTCTTCAAGCAACTTCTCCTTTCNTTTNTCAGTNAANGTCAGAAATTTATATTCATCGGCTTCCTGCATGTCNCTNAGNACAAAAGTGAAATCCGTGCCCTTTTCAGTTGTCATNTCAACATCTATNGCAACTAACGAATCATCTCCACGAAGATGACCCGAACCGGTGCCATAGACAGTNCCATACCAGATNTTATTCATCATGGCATCAGTATCATAACATANCAACCCATCGGCATCTCGCAATGAAAACTCAAATTCCGGCTCATGAAAATAACGATGGCGCACNTCGCCGGAAAGGATTCCACTCTTTCCATTTCTATCATAAAGACGTATGGAGGGAATTATAATTTTTCCGGGCACCATAATCACCGAGTCAGAACCNGTGTAGGTGACNTTAGTGTAGTCAACCTTCATACTGATNGTATCGGCAAATAATTTCCCTACAAGATCTATGTCACTGAACGTTCCATAAAGCTTNGCATTGCCNGAGGCTTTTCCGGACACNTCTGATGAAAATGCCGACATGAAAGGTTTAAGAAAAGCCACATCAACCTTATCAGCAGTCATATCNAACGCNAAGGAATCNCGGGTAATCCATATTCCTCCNTCGACAANTGCCTTCTTNNTTCTTCCNTCAGAAATATCTGCCCTTATCAATACCTTTTTTTCTTTTATATCAAAAGAACTCTTCAACTCACCATCGCCAAGCACTCCATCGTTNTAACTCAGNTTCTTTACATTCAGACTTCTNGTGGCGAGNTCAGGAGATTCANTAAAGAGACCGCGNGCCTCNACTGTTCCGGTTGCNATACCTCCAAACGACACATAATTAATATTCAGCGTGTCGAATATGTAATTTAANTCTATNTCNGCCATACTNACTGTCAGGACATCATCNTTNGATGCTGACCCNATTCCGCGTATNTCAACAAACTGGTCGTCGTGAGATATGCGTAAATTATCAATTGTAAGCAACTTATCGGAATAGTTTATTTCGGCAGGAGCAACCGCCCATTCAGCACCGTTCAGATTAAATGATGAAGGGTTAATGATAAGCCGGAATTTCTCTTTTCCTGTCTCTGTCGATTTGCTGATGTCCGAATCAAGATTTAACTCTCCGAAAAACGCTCCTTTTTTATTCTTATTAAATTCAATAAGAGTATTTATATCGTCGTCCTCCCCTTTTACCGTCACATCAATTTCCACATCTCCCTTTTTGGCAGGGTATAAGGTATGAAGTGTAACAGTTCCGTTGGGTTTATCGCTACTCAACATCCCTCTTAACTCGGTTTCCTGAATCAGCTTATTTTTTCCTTGACGAATGAAGGGCAGGTTTGCATAAAAAACAATATTCGAACAGTCTTCCCCTAATTTTAGATTCAATTCTGAATCTATCAGCGGCACGAAAGAAATATTGAAAAACTGATAGAGCTCTTCACATGGCTTGAGCAGAATCTTTGCATCTAATCCCCCACACGCAACGTTATCATTATTCTTTGAATAATCGTCTGAAATGTGACTTATGAATTGATGTGTGACAGGGAGAGATTCATTTAAGAGTGTGAGGATACGTGGTTTTAGTTCCTTAATCGGTATGTCTATATCAGCAGTCAAATCAAACCAGTCGGACTTCACATCAACATGACGTGATTTAGATTCTTCGTCGGTCTTGTTTTTAAAAACCGACAAATCTAAATTATCAAGGTGTAATTCCTTGATTGAATTAACCATGCTAACATCAGCGAGAGAGACCTGTCCTGTCATGTTGTCGACAGAGTTTCCCTCTACATCGGCAAATATGTTTCCTGTTACGACATACGATGCATATTTACCGGATGGATTAAATAAACTGAGGTCTAATTTGTTAAGATATGCCACCAGACTAAGTCGGGAATCAGGACCGGCAAGTTCAGCCTCTGTTTCTATATTCAGATTCAAATCAGCATCGTCACATTCCACCTTTCCTCCGACAATCCTTCCATCCTTGAACACCTCCGCATGCAAGTTTGTGATTACCTTGTTGCGTAAGGTCATTGTGCTGATGTCAACATTTCCTGTTCCGATAATTTCCTTATCATGGATTGTCAAATCATATTCTCCGTCAAGGCTGATGTTGGAGACCGGAGATTTTTCAACAAACCTATCAAGCAAAAATCCGGTTAAATTTATATCCCCCTTGACAGAACAATCTTTGATTGGATTCTTTCTCATTGAGCCGGAATGTAGCTCAAGCCCGGCTTTCAACACTCCGACATTCGACTCAACCGACAGATTACCCTTCCCCTCTCCTTTCGGAATGTCTGCCATAACATTGCCGG
Source organism: Bacteroidales bacterium (assembly GCA_014800535.1). Lineage (GTDB taxonomy): Bacteria > Bacteroidota > Bacteroidia > Bacteroidales > Muribaculaceae > Lepagella. The sequence continues at coordinate 32,409 of JAAVFW010000012.1, read as the reverse complement.
CCATTATAACTTCGCCCATTTCTCCAATCGTCTCCAGAAAAGATGGCCGCTTCTTAATAACCAATGTTAGAATCTTTTTGACAAATTCACTACGAAAACGCAAATCAAGATTCTCAATAGAAACCATTTCTTGCTTATTCATTAGTCCATCGGCAAAAATTGAAGCAGACAGAGAAAATTTTTCAGATTGATTAACTAAAGAGAACTTCTCGAAATCTATTTGGTTTCCATCGCCGTTGGCAATAATATCAAACCGCCATGGTGTGGTAAACTTCCGTAATGGTTCGAAAAAACATCCAAAATCAGCCGGCAATATGATTCCATTTTTTATTTCAATCTTTCTTGAGCTATTCTTAAGTGATTCTAAAATCTTTCCACGCTCTGAAAAAGAGAGTTGCTGGTCGTTGAGATGAAATCCTGAATGGGTAAATTGAATATAAAAATTGACTAAATCTAACTGATGTTCTGTAAGCTTAGCCTTGAAACTTAATTCAGTCAACTGCAAATCGGAGTTAAGCATCAGCGAAATGCGACGCACGTCAAACTCCATATCCTCATTCGAAAGACGTGGAATAAGAACATCGGCATTCAATTTTTCAATCCTGACATGATTGCTGTCAAACCTACCCATAGGTGCACTTTTCTCAACATACAGATTATCATAACTTAAGCGCGACCTACGGATAACTATATTATGGATTTTCAAATCAAACTTTGCAGGCGGTTTATTTTTATCCTTTGGAGAAAAAGCATCTATGAGAAACTGAATATTCAGAGGTGAATCAGGAGCCGGCTTATTGATGTGTGCATCAAGCTCAATAATTTCTGCATAAGTTATCTCAATCTTCCTGTTTACTAACAACGTCCACAAATTAATTCCGGCACCCAAACGTCCGACAGAGATACATTCTTCCCCCTGAGGAGTGGAAAGTGAAACGTCACTAAGTACAACTTCATTGAAAGGGAAAATAGATACATCACCAATCCTCACTTCCCCTCCAAGAAACGAGGTCAGCTCTTCTTCTGCAGTCTTACCAATAAAATTCTGCACAAAAGGAAGAGATAAAAGGACATAAAGGGAGCCAAACAAGATTCCGACAATAATAATTGCCGAAAAAAGAATCGAACGGAGTGCCTTATACGAAACCTTTAACTTCCCCTTCAACATATTTTGATCAGAGCGTCCGGATTAAAATAGTGACAAATGCTAAACTGCAAATTTACACAATAAATTTGAATTAATCATTGTCATCATTTCAAAACCGAACAAACACGCCGCAAAGTTTTCGATAAGACGCGCGATACAACCAACGTAATTGACTTGGATTGATTTTGTATGTGAAAGATTTTGAAAAATCATTAATCATTTATATCTTTGTCGTTTGTTTATAAAAGAGAAATAATAGACTTCCTCCCATCCGGATTCTTGTTAATGTCCTGCGCGTGGCGGAGTTTTCCATCGTTCTCTCATATAAAATAAATGGTGTCAATTTAAGAAATGAAAGAAATAATATTGGGAATTGAATCAAGTTGTGACGACACTTCAGCAGCCGTTATTGCTGACGGAATCCTATTGTCAAATGTCACTGCCGGTCAGAAGGTTCATGAAGCATACGGAGGTGTTGTGCCGGAACTTGCATCGAGAGCACATCAGCAAAATATTCTTCCGACGGTCTCGGAAGCATTGCGAATTGCCGGGGTCTCGAAGTCTGAGTTGTCGGCAATAGCCGTCACACGCGGACCCGGATTGCTCGGCTCATTACTTGTCGGCACATCCTTCGCCAAAGGTCTCGCTATCGCACTTGACATCCCTCTGATTGACGTCAATCATCTTCACGGTCATGTTCTTTCTCACTTTGTGCGCCGTGATGAAAATGATGCTGTGCCTTCTTTCCCATTTCTTGCACTCTTGATTTCAGGAGGAAATTCTCAACTGATACTTGTAGAGAGTCCTTCGGAAATGAAAATTATCGGAAAGACAATTGATGACGCTGCCGGAGAAGCATTTGATAAATGCGCAAAAATAATGGGACTCCCCTATCCCGGAGGTCCGCATATTGATGCGCTTGCTAAAATTGGTAATCCTCTCTCATTCAAATTTGCCAAGCCTCATATTCCCGGACTCGACTATTCGTTTAGCGGTCTGAAAACATCATTCCTTTACACCATTCGTGACGGATTGAAGAATAATCCTGATTTTATCGAGGAAAATAAGGCTGACCTTGCCGCTTCGCTCCAGAAAACAATTATTGACATTCTTATTGATAAACTCAAGAAAGCAGTCATAGAAACCGGAGTCAAAGAAGTTGCCATTTGTGGAGGAGTCTCCGCAAACTCAGGTGTAAGAGAAGCGATAAAGGATTATTGCGACAAGTCAGGACTAAAAGCCTGGATTCCGGCACGCGAATTTACCACTGATAATGCCGCGATGGTTGCCATGGCAGCCACATTCAAATATAAAGATAAAGATTTTTGTGATCTGTCTCTTCCGCCTTTTGCAAGAGTCGAAGTGTAAACGCCAATCTAACTTTCATTATGAAAACAACCGACGAATTAAACAATGTGGTTCCCAGCGATGCTGACCAACCCACTTCTGCAACGGCAATCTATTCCGAGAGACGCCACGTTGTTATCTATGGCTACACAAAAAAGGAACTGTCGAATATCATCAGACATTTCAAATCGCAGCTCCCCGACTTTGTGAAAATGACATTTGAAACTGCCAATCTCGTAACACACATAACGCTTTCCGGCACCTATACCGGTCTTGAGATGTTACGTTACAAGATGAATCAGTATCAGCAACATTTGAGCAACCTATTCTCTGAAGAGCTTATCACACAATCAAATAAGACTGTCTCTCAGATTCTTGGAGAGCTTCTTGCCGAACGAGAACTCACAGTTTCCTGCGCTGAGAGTTGCACAGGAGGAAATCTTGCACACAGAATCACCCAGCAGGCGGGGTCTTCTACATATTTTCTCGGCAGTGTCGTGAGCTATTCAAATGAAGTCAAGGCGAATGTGCTTGGAGTGGAACGAAATACTATCGGACGACATGGAGCTGTCAGCCGTGAAGTTGCCGAGGAAATGTCGGCGGGAGTTGCACGCCTGATGAAGAGTGATTGTGCAATCAGCACAACAGGCATTGCCGGTCCTGACGGAGGAAGTAAGTTTAAACCTGTAGGCACCGTGTGGATAAGCGTAAAATATTGCTCTCAAATTGTGAGTGAATGTATTCACTTCAAGGGTGATCGCAACGAAGTGATTGAATCAGCATCAAACCACGGCATGGTAATGCTCATCAAGCTTCTGCGCAATAGCTATGTAGCCCAAGAGGATATTTCTGACGATTAAGACTCCGCTAAAACTGAGGAATAGAGGTCTAAAAAAATCCGAGCGGATAAAAAAAACTGTCGAAAACTTGTGTAAGTCGCAAATTGTTTGTAACTTTGCACTCGATTTGTGGCACATCTTTTTAAAGCCGCCGGGAATGATGCGCCCGCGGCGATATGAGAATTGAGATGGCGGCCCTGATCGCTTAAAGATTCGGATGTCCTTTTTTCTCAAGAGGAAAGATTCGAGTCTGAAAGTCTCAAAAGAGATAATTTCAAATTCAAGAAATTAAAACGCAACAAATTAGCAAACAGCCATGTCAAAGACTTGTCAGATTACCGGCAAAAAGGCGTCAGTGGGCAACAATGTGTCTCACTCAAAGCGTCGCACTAAACGCAAATTTAATGTCAATCTGCACACAAAGAAATTCTACTGGGTAGAACAGGATATGTGGATTGAACTTCGTGTGAGCGCACACGCTCTCCGCACTATCAACAAGATTGGTCTTAACGCTGCGCTCAAAAGAGCCGAAGCCGAAGGCAACCTTGATTTTAAAGACATCAAAATTTTGTCACTCTAAAACTTAAGAAAAAATGGCAAAAAAGGCTAAAGGCAACAGAGTGCAGGTTATCCTCGAATGCACAGAACATAAGGCAAGCGGTATGCCCGGTATGTCTCGTTACATCACCACAAAAAACCGTAAAAACACTCCGGGTCGTATGGAACTTAAGAAATACAACCCCATCCTTAAAAAAGTAACACTTCACAAAGAAATCAAATAAGAATTCTGAACTATGGCAAAGAAAACCGTCGCGTCTCTTCAGAAAGGTGAAGGTCGTACATACTCAAAGGTTATCAAAATGGAGAAATCTCCTAAAACCGGTGCTTACGTCTTCAAAGAAGAAATGGTGCCCAATGATGCTGTGCAGGCAGCCCTTAAATAATTATGATTTTGTCAAAGTGAGTTGATAACTCATTTTTACATAAAAAAATAATTAACCGGATTCCCTTATAAGAGTCCGGTTAATTATTTTTTATTTCTTAACCCGTTAGTAAATTTATCTCTCCGACAATTCGAGCTTGCCTACCCCTTTATATCCCTACTTAAATCGCTTCTCACACAGCGTTTTCTGTGTGAGAAAGAAAGCGACATTCTTATACACCCTAGAATATACCTCATAATCCTTTTCATAATCTGCACTAAAAAAGGCGGATGTGTCTCTTATTGTTTCGGGTGTAACCCAATTGAGGTCACTAAGGGAGGGTAAAAGTTGGATTTATAAGTATCTTCTTTTGGCGCTTGTATGAAATGAGGATAGTGGCGGTGTTCTCTATTCCGATTACCCATTTGGCACGGTCTTTTCTGATAACCTTCCTTATAAATTCCTTTGGCACTTTCTGATAGAAGTCATGGCTCGAATGCACCCTATCGCCAATTTTCAAATATTCGTCTTACTCAAGCATTTCAGAGAGAATAAAGCCGGTTTGGTCTTCCAATGTGAGATTTTTCTTATTCCTATATTGGAAAAAGAAGATTATATCGGTTGTTTTCTTATCCGTTGATGATGTGAGTTTTATAAAGTGAATAGTTAATAATAAATCAGCTGTTAACAAATAATTTGCTGTAACCAATGGCAAATGTAAATGGTACTGAAAGTCAGTATCAATCTGAAAACAGGACTGACGGTGATGTTTGGTGAAACCAAATATGATAAAATCTTTCTACCCAACGACTTCAACGGAGAAATAGTTTGTAATTGGAAAAGCAAATGAAAAAAGATTATTCAACACCCAAATAAAACTCTAATAATAGGCTATATGGAGAATGTGACAAATGTTCCAACTCCCACACTATTTAACAATAACAACTAAATCTCAACCCTCCTTTTGTTATGTATAGTTAGAATAAAGACGCTAATTGCGTCATAAGGAAGCTTACTCTGTTATAAAACTGGTGGAAAGATGGAGCATGGATACGTACATCGAAGTTCTAGAATCAAGTCTTCTTGGAAAAGCCATTGCATATACCTATTCTCTAATGGATCGCTTGGCTATATATGTCCACGACAGACGCATTAACATCGACAATAACCTCATCGAGAACTCTATCCGACATTAGCACTTGGAAGTAAGAACTGGCTCTTCTGTACCAACGATGCCTCGGGTTACCGAGCCTCTATAGTCTACTCACTGATTGCCTCATGCCGAGCGGGCGATGTGGAGCCCCTGGCAGTGGCTTGAACACGTCCTTATTCAGATACCCTTCGAAGAAAGACCGGTCAATCCATGGAAGACCTCCTACCGAGTGAATATGCCAAACGGGACGATATTAAACCTTGGAATCTTCCCGACCCTGACTGACCAAAACGCTAACACACAACATCAAAATAGCGCGAAGAAACCCGAACATCCCCAACGTTCGAGCTTCTTCGCGCTATTTTGTCCAATTGTGCAATACATGCTACAATGTATGCTTACAAATCATCAATAATATTTTGTTCGTTTTTCTGCGAATTTTCAAAATCCTCATATGTGATAGCAACCCCATAAGATGCCGGATAGGTATCATAATCAATAATATTGACTGATATTGATCCGATTAATTTGGCCCCTACTACAATTGGAGGTTCAATTACCATCATATAAAAGTCAAATGGTTCGCTTTGTTCCTCAAGCATATCCGAAGTAAGGGCGACTCCAGAATATTTTTGATTTAGCAGATTCTTATAGTAGTCAAATGTATTATGAGCTACCTCTAAAGAAATGCATTCTACGATTGCCCGTACCTGATAAACATGTTTTGTACGCTGATTATACCATACAATTATTATACAATCTTTTCCTGCAAAGACACCATCAAAACTTCTTATCCCAGAGGGTAAATCTTTATTATGTTTACCTACTGTCGCCCCCTTGGCAAGAAGTTTAGTTTGAAAACTTGAAATAGTTCCGTTGATGGGAATACCCATGAACTCCAAATGGGCAGCTTCTGCCGCAAAAGAAAGCAATATTATTCCAAATAATATTATGATGATTCTTTTCATTGTGATAAATACAATATTTTACCTGAAAATCGAAGCTAATTGCCGCTTAAGATCTTCTTCTTTTCTGTTAGCTAATCTTTGTGCATTATTATAATGAACTTCAGCATTTCGAATAAGAGCCAAGCACTCATTTGCTCTACCGATTGAGGCGCAATCTGATACAAGTATGGCTTCTCTCACCAAATTGTCGGCATAGTTTATTTCCCTCTGAGCACCTTCCAATTCCAACCCAGTAACAGAAAAACTAATTTTGCCAAGGAGCTTTGTCCCGATAGCTTGTGCAACTTCTGGATGAGGTTCATATTCATTTTCTTTATATTGTATAGCGTTTATAGTTGAATATACAGTATTGAAACCATTGCCAACCTCACAATGCCTTAGAAATATTAAGTACTTCGCATGCAAATCAGACAGACCTTGAACCTCTTCAGCCCGACTTTTAGTGTCAAAATATTTAAATTTCCCATTCCATTCAGCAAAATACTCCGAGGCATTTTGAGGAGTGGTAATAATTCCTTCCTCTTCATTAGAATGCATTTCTTTAACCGCAGTATTTTCTGATACCTTTATAGAATCTTCTTTTTGTTTTGTTGTCTTGTATGGCACTTGCCGAGGCTTTTCAGTTTTTTCATTACAACCACATATTAATACGCTTATTATAAGCGTCAGAAAATAAGTTTTGTATTTCATTCTACTTATATAATTGATTTGTTTGGTTGACAATATCAAGGTAGTCTTCATATTTCAATGGAGCCTGTTTGAGCATTGAAATCAATTCGTTTGCCTTTCCTATCTTGTTTGCATCGTAAGGACGCATGAAATTTTTGGGATTCAGTTTATCCTCTAATTCTTTCAAGTCAGCTTCTTCAATCAAAGGAATATTAAGAAACGAAATAGCTTCATTCGCAACCTTTGCTAAAGATGAAATATCATTGACATCTATTTCGACCAATCGTTGGTAAATTTTATTAGCATAGTCTATCTTGTCTTTATTGTATTCCTTTACAAAATTAGAAGGATTACACAGGCGTAACAATTTAGCCTTAAGCGTCTCACGCTTACGCTTATTGCTAATCTGGATTTTTCGTGCTATAATACATATTGGGATTAAAAAAATTACAGTGATTATAGTGAGTGTCCATAAAAGCAAGTGATTTCGCTCTTTTTTTTCAGGATTCCAAGGATGCTTTCTTATACCCCAATGCGTTTCTTGTGTTCGGGCAATGTATACTCGATAATAGCCATTGTGCATCCATCCATCTTCTATTGAACCTCCTTCACGAGCTGAAGACGCTCCAGGTATAGGCTTGCCTTCATACCAACTATGTTCATTGTCATTTCGATACACACCGTAATATTCATTTTGACAGTCATATATCTTACTCCAAATTCTATTGAAAGAACCCTTCTCAAATCTATCAGAAATTCCAGATTTGGGATTATTAACATAAAAATCATAAGCCTCAGCAACGGCCTGAGGGACTGTATAATAGTTTCCCCATTCAGAACGTTTAAGAGCTACCCGATAAGGAAATTTGACAAAAGTATGAATGAACGATTCATCAGTTCCGTGGCATGAAATTCCAATTATATTCCATCCCTCATCGTCAGTATGATATATCTCAGTTGACCCCCAATTCAAATCCCATAAAGATGCCACATCACCATAACTTTCACGCCAATTTTCTAACGCTTGAGAGTATGCGTCAGGAGAAATGCTTTCGATATTTTTAAAATCATTTTTTGAGGGCTTTGCTGGTATTGCGGCTCGTTTGAAATTCTTTACAGTCGCACCATTCATTTGTGAATCAAAAAATCCATAATCAGAAGTAATGAAAATTCGTCCATCACTTTGATTCTCAAAAATAGACTCGATATTATCTCTAATTTCCTGTCGTAATGAAACATCCTTATCCTCAATATGTTTACAAATTATAACGATTGCTATTGAAGCCACGGCAATCCAAGAAATTATGAGCAAAATTATTATAGTTGACTTTTTCATCATACTATATTCAATGGCCTGCGGCTCTTAGACCAATTACCAAAAAGAATACGTGAGCCAACTATGCCACGTTCTAGTTTGAAGGTCCTGAGAAAACCTGTGAGCAGATGTAACAATAGTAGCCCACGCTATACGCGTGAGAACCACTATGCTATCTCTTGCTCTGTTTATGAATTTCTCAGGTTCTCAAACTACAAGATGAGCATAACGCTTCTTATTTTTCCAAGATGTCATGGACATGGCTATGCCAATCCGACTGCAAAATTACAAAAATTCCTTCAATATTCTATTATTCAGAGCCTCAAATCTTCTACAAATAACACCCTACTCTCAGACCTAATCCCAACTGGCAACTTCAAAATAAACCGAACATTCCAAATACGCAACCTACTTCATTTCTGACAAAAATTAGGTATATACCAAAAGACCCTCCAATCTTTAGTGATAGCATCCATTTTAACACTATTTTAACATTTACAGTGCTAATGGGTAAAATTTGTGGATTTGATGTGTGATATGGTGATAAAAAAGTGACAACATTCGATTAATAGGTAATGAGTGGAGGGAGCGCCGTTAGTATTTATATGTATAGTCCTGAAAAATCTTGACTAAAAAGTTAAAGATTTTTCAGGACTATACATAGCCAAAATCCATAAACTATACTTTCCTATACTTTTACCTAAAAGATATAGGCAACTCCAAGATCTATAAAACATCCTGAAGTTTTCTTCATAAAGCTATATTTCCCCTGAAAATTGATTTTCAGATTTGAGGTCATATATAAGTCAAGACCCGCTCCTAAATCGAGTCCGACCTTTGTGGTGTTTCCCTGATCAGTAATGTGCCATTGATTGGCAGTGAAACCAACAAGAGGGTAAACAGAAACTCCTCTTCCCACTCTAAAGGGAGACTGAAGATCAAACGAAAATTCGATTCCTGACTTATTATCGTTCTTTATCATATATCCGACCTCAGGAGATAGACGAAGATATTTAAATGGCTGATAATGAAAATATAATTTAGCATATCCTCCATTATTATAGCCTGTGTAACCTCCTCCCAAACCTATGGAAAGCTCTCTCGGAGCACTCTCAGCATCAAACGGTAATCCTATTAACCCTGCCATCACCGAAAGTGCGGCTACAAAGCTTCTCATTCTTTTCATCTTAGATAATGTTTTCATGAACTATTCGTCTTCTTAGCGCACTGTAAAGACGAACTTTCTTTCTTACAACACCATTTTTTACAAAATTGTTTCTAACTTTGTAATATAATTTAACTGTCTCCTCCAAAGACAATAATGTAATAAGTTTTTTTGACGATAATTTGACCCAAAGGGTTAGTATAAATATGATTGAAACATCTTTTTCTCGATTCAATCTCGGATTTTTCCGTGTTGCTTCTGCCGTGCCTGAAGTGATGGTCGGCAACCCCGATGCAAATGCCGATAATATTATAGAACTCGCGAGAAAGGCGACTGAAATGTCAGCCTCTCTGATTGTATTTCCGGAACTCTCCGTTACGGGATATACTTGCGCAGATCTGTTTAACCAGAAACTTCTTATCGATGGCGCTGAACGTGCTGTAGAAAAAATATGCGAATGGTCATTAGGAAAAGAGATTACATTAATTGTCGGTGCACCAATACGCGTCGGTAATTCTCTCTTTAACTGTGCTGTTGTCATCTGCAACGGACGAATCTATGGAGCAGTTCCCAAATGTCATTTGCCCAACTACAACGAGTTTTATGAAAAGAGATGGTTTAGGTCAGGTTTCGATTTAGCATCTAAGACTATAATCTATGCCGGACACTCTTTTGTTATCTCAAAAGACATCCTATTTGACATAGCCGGAACAATTGTGGGAGCGGAGATTTGCGAAGACCTGTGGGTGCCTGTTCCGCCAAGCTGTCGTCAGGCGGCTCATGGTGCAACGGTCATAGCTAACCTTTCGGCAACCGACGAAACAATCGGGAAACATTCTTACCTCCTCTCATTAATAAAACAGCAATCCGCCCGATGTCGTGCGGCCTACGTCTATGCCTCTGCAGGAATCGGCGAAAGTTCAACTGACCTTGTCTTTTCCGGTAATGCTATAATCGCAGAAGACGGCTCTATACTTGAAGAGGGGAAGCGCTTTGAGATCAATCCGCAACTGTTGGTAGCTGACATTGACATTGAGAAGCTGATTCTCGATCGCACTAAGTTCAATTCATTCTCTGACAATTACGATAAGAATGATGCAGGATTTGAGATAATTAAAATCGACACCGAATTCAGCTCATACACCAACAGCCTGACAAATCAGACGGCAAATACACTTCTTCGGAAGGTAGACCCCACCCCGTTTATTCCATCCGACAATAATCACCTTAGAGAGGCGTGTGAAGAAATAACCGACATTCAGGTCTGGGGCCTTATGCAGCGTCTGCGTGCAACAGGGTGCAAGAATGTCGTTATCGGCATTTCAGGCGGATTGGATTCAACACTCGCGCTTCTTGTGGCCGTCAGAACCTTTGACAAACTCAATCTTGACCGTAAAGGAATATGCGCAATAACAATGCCAGGCTTCGGAACGACGGGGCGTACTCATGGCAATGCCGAGAAACTTATGGAGTATCTCGGTGTCGAGGCATTGGAAATAAATATCAATGATGCTGTCAGTAAACACTTTGCCGATATAGATCACAATCCGGAAATTAAAGATGCCACTTATGAAAATTCACAGGCTCGCGAACGCACCCAGATTCTGATGGATATGGCAAATAAGAAACGCGGCATGGTGATCGGAACCGGCGACCTCTCGGAATCAGCACTTGGATGGTGTACATACAACGGCGACCAGATGTCCATGTATGGAGTGAACGCATCAGTGCCCAAGACACTTGTCAGATACCTCGTCTCCTATCATGCTTCGCAGAGTCCGAAGGAAGTGGCGGAAGTGCTTAACGATATTATTGACACCCCTATCTCACCGGAACTGATTCCTGCAAACGATGATGGCACGATAGCTCAGAAAACGGAAGACCTTGTTGGTCCTTACGAACTGCATGACTTTTTCATTTTCCACACCCTTAGAAACGGATTCCGACCAAGCAAGATTTTTATGCTTGCAAAGGTTGCCTTTGAAGATTCATACGATGCTGCCACGATAAAAAAATGGCTGGTTTCATTTTATTCCAGATTTTTTTCACAGCAGTTCAAACGGTCATGCACTCCCGATGCTCCGAAAGTGGGCAGTGTCAACCTTTCTCCGCGCGGCGACTGGAGAATGCCATCTGATGCTTCGAGTGCTATGTGGCTTAATGAAGCTAAGAATATTGAAATATGAAAATTATGCTGAACGGACTTTTTTTTGTAAATTTGCTTTTGATTAAACCAGTCTGAACTGTTATGGAAGAAGACCTGAAAGCAGCCCTTAAAACTCTTAGAGAAGGGGGACTCATCCTCTATCCTACCGACACAATTTGGGGAATCGGATGCGACGCCACCAACGAAGAGGCTGTCAAGAAAATATATGCGCTTAAGAACCGACCTGAAAGCAAGTCGATGATAGTGCTTGTCGACTCGGAAGCGTCGCTTGAACGCATTGTGCCGGATGTGCCCGAGATGGCGTGGCAACTCATTGACGTTGCCGTCAATCCTCTCACAATCGTCTATCCTGAAGTTAAAGATGTAGCCTCATCTCTCAAAGCCTCTGACGGAAGTCTGGCAATCAGAATCACCGGTGAGCGGTTCTCAAAAGAACTTTGCCGAAGGTTCCGCAAGCCGATTGTCTCTACGTCAGCCAATATCAGCGCAAAGAAAGCACCTGCTGTCTTTGCAGAAATTGAAGACGATATAAAAAATGGTGTTGATTATGTTGTCGGCTATCGTTCGGATGAAAACAAGCCGGCTTCTTCAAGCAATATCATCAAAATAAATTCGGATCACTCCTTTAAAATAATCCGATAAATTCCTGAAATGAACTCAGTGCAATTATCTGTAAAAAAGCAAAGGACAAAATATGTGGTGGTTGACTGGATTACGACTTCCATCGCATTTTTCGTCTTTAATATTGTGCGTTTTTTTATCTTATACGGCAATGATGCTTCTTTTCAGTCACTTCTTGATTTTTTAGGTGCTCATAAACTTATGCTTGAGCAGCTGATAATTCCCATTGCATTGTTGGGTCTCTATTGGCTTTCGGGCTATTATAACCGCCCGTTTGAACGATCGCGATTGCAAGAATTGATGACAACCCTTGGCTCAGCATTAGTCAATTCCATTCTTATTTATCTTGCCCTGCTTACCAACGACCAGATTGTGCATCGTTCAACCAACTGGGAGCTTATCCTTATCCTTGCCGGTGTCCTTTTCATTTTTACCTACATTGGTCGGTTGACAATAACATCTCGAACGATCAACCAATTTAAACGTAATAACTGGAAAATAAACACATTGGTTATCGGATGCTCAAATACTGCTGAGACATTCACAAAAAGCCTGACAGGGTCTAAACCGGAATTGGGCTATAACGTAGTGGGCTACATTCCTATTGCCGGAGAAACTATGTCGCCAAACCTCACAAAGATATTTTCCTTTGACGATATCGGTAATCTTGCGGCCTCACATAAGATTGACCAATTTATCATATCGCCTGAATCTCGTAATGACCGGGTTGTTCTGAGACTTCTTAATAAACTCTTTCATTATAATCTTCCAATAAGGATTGCCCCTGAAGACATTCAGTTTATTACTTCAAGCATCCACCTTCAGGATATTTTTGGAGAACCTCTTGTAGATCTAACTTCTCCCTCTATTTCCGGGATGTCAAAAAACGTAAAGCGTGTGATAGATGTAATTGTCTCGCTGAGCGCACTCATACTTCTTTCGCCACTTTACGCAGCTTTGGCAATAGCAATTAAATATGACAGTAAGGGTCCGGTTTTTTACCGACAGGAAAGAATCGGGCTTCACCAGAAACCATTTAATATCATTAAATTCAGGAGTATGCGCACCGATGCTGAAGCTGACGGACCTCAACTGACGTCGGCAGATGACAATCGAATCACAAGAATCGGACGCATATTACGCAAATATCGACTTGATGAGATACCTCAATTCTGGAATGTGCTTATCGGAGACATGTCGCTCGTCGGGCCCCGTCCTGAAAGAAAAGTCTTTATTGACCAGATTGTTGAGAAAGCTCCCTATTATTCCATTATCCATCAGGTTCGTCCGGGCATCACATCCTGGGGAATGGTAAAATTCGGCTACGCTTCAACTGTCGACCAGATGATTGAGCGACTTCGCTATGACCTGGTCTATCTAAGCAACATGTCGACTTCTGTCGACCTTAAAATTTTAATCTATACCGTAAAAACTGTTATTACGGGAAGAGGACAATAAGGAGTTTTTTTATTGGTATGGCATATAAGGAAACACATAATTGGTTTACTGAATGGTGGACGACAGTTGTCACCTGGCGCGAACGTCACATCAAGGAAAAGAATTTCATGGTGATTCTTGCCCTTGTTGTTGGAATCCTGGGAGGTATTGCCGCTCAGCTTCTCAAGCTAACGATTCACCTGATATCATCTATGCTGACAGCTCACCTCAACATGTCATCATGGAACTATATATATCTGGTTTATCCCGTTGTCGGAATATTATTGGTCAGCCTGCTCGTAAGATATGTTATCAAAGACAATATCTCTCATGGAGTAACTCGTGTTTTATACGCCATATCGCGCAACAAATCACGTCTGAAACTCAAAAATATATATTCATCTCTCATAGCCTCCTCCATCACAATCGGATTCGGCGGTTCTGTCGGTGCGGAGGGTCCGATAGTATTTACCGGAGCTGCAATTGGTTCAAATGTAGGTAAAGCTTTCCGACTCTCTCCAAAATTGCTCATGCTCCTTGTGGGATGCGGTGCAGCAGCCGGAATAGCCGGTATTTTCCGCGCTCCAATTGCCGGAATGCTTTTCACACTTGAAGTTCTGATGATTGACCTCACTGGGGCTACGGTCATGCCTCTATTGATTTCATCCATCACTGCAGCAACCGTGGCATATATTCTTGAAGGGTATGATGCGGAATTCTTCTTTTCGCAGACAGAGGCCTTCGTCACACGCAAAATACCATACGCTATCTTGCTCGGTATCTTTTGCGGATTCATCTCTCTCTATTTCACCCGAATGATGATGATGATGGAAGGAATGTTTTCAAAGATACATCATCAATGGCTTAAAATTTCTCTCGGAGGAATAATTCTTGCGGCTCTAATCTTTATTTTCCCACCTCTCTTCGGTGAAGGTTACGGAGCTATTAATCTTCTTCTTGACGGCGACCCCTCACAGATGCTTGAAGGAACGCCGTTCTACAACGGCACACATTCCGTTTGGTTTATTGCCTTATTCATTGCCTGCATTGTCCTGACCAAAGTTTTTGCTACATCTGCAACCAACGGGGCCGGAGGTGTGGGCGGCACATTCGCACCCTCTCTGTTTGTCGGTGCAATGGCAGGATTCCTCTTTGCATACGTGCTTAATAATCTCAATTTCGGGGCAGACATCTCAAACCGCAATTTTGCATTAATGGGCATGGCCGGACTAATGAGCGGTGTCATGCACGCCCCTCTTATGGCAATATTTCTCACGGCAGAAATGACAGGCGGATACAATCTGTTTCTTCCACTTCTGATTGTATCGACCCTCTCATATATGACAATCATTATTTTTGAACCTTACAGCATCTACACCATGCGTCTTGCAAAGAAGGGAG
Organism: Bacteroidales bacterium; assembly: GCA_014800535.1. GTDB lineage: Bacteria > Bacteroidota > Bacteroidia > Bacteroidales > Muribaculaceae > Lepagella. The sequence continues at coordinate 17,257 of JAAVFW010000012.1, read as the reverse complement.
ACCTTCTGACCCATGAAAAAGATAAAGCAGTGCTGACACTCCTCAAGCTTGACAATGTGATTGAACATGATTTCATGTCGGTCAGACCGGAGATGTCGCTTAAGGAAGTAGTCGACATAATCTCACAATGCAGCCGTAATCTCTTCCCGGTGGTGGATGCAGAAGGAAATCTCAAAGGGGTTGTGTTGCTCGACGACATAAGAAACATTATGTTCCGCCCTGACCTCTATAATAAAATGCACGTAAGCCGATTTATGTCAATGCCTCCCGCGCGGATAGACATCAATGACTCTATGGACAAGGTTATGAATATATTCGACAAAACCGGTGCCTGGAACATACCCGTTGTCGATGGCACAAAATATATTGGCTTCGTTTCCAAATCAAAAATTTTCAATTCTTATCGCAGAGTATTGCGCCATTATACAGATGACTGATAAATCAAATCTTAAAATAGTTTTTTTCGGGACTCCGGAATTTGCCGTTAAGAGTCTCGATGCGCTTGTAAGCAACGGATTCAATGTGGCCGCAGTTGTCACAATGCCCGACAAGCCTGCCGGCCGAGGAAGAAAACTTGCTGAAAGCGATGTCAAGAAATATGCGATTGAACATAATCTTCCCGTTCTTCAACCTGAAAAACTGAAAAATGAGGAGTTTGTCAATACCCTTCGACAAATCAATGCTGACCTTTTCATAGTGATTGCATTCAGAATGTTGCCGGAGGTTGTGTGGAGCATGCCTCGTTTCGGCACTTTCAATCTTCATGCTTCCCTCCTTCCGAAATATCGTGGTGCGGCCCCAATCAACCGTGCCATTATGAACGGAGAAACAGAGACCGGAGTGACCACATTTTTCCTTAAACACGAAATTGACACAGGCGACATTATCGGCTCACGCACCGTATCAATAGGCCCGGATGAAAATGCCGGCGACCTTCATGACAAGCTCATGGTTATCGGAGCTGAGATGGTGCTTGCAACTTGCAACGATATCCTTCTCGACCGCTGTGAAACGTCACCTCAACCTGAGGGTGAATTTACACCTGCTCCTAAAATTTTCAAGGAAGATTGCCACATTGAGTGGAATAAATCGGCTCAAGAAATACATAATCTCGTGCGCGGACTCTCACCTTATCCTGCTTCGTGGTCGGTTATGTCTGTTTCCGGAAATGATTCTCTCCCGGTAAAGATTCTTGAAACATCTTTGACAGATGAGAATTGCCTCGGAGCGAAACCCGGCACAGTCAAAGCAGATAAACATCATCTGTATGTCGCTACCTCTGATTGCTGGATAGAGATAAAACAACTTCAGCCTTCAGGCAAAAAGAATATGCCGGTCTCGGCATTTCTTGCGGGCTACACTCCAGTCGGATTCTTTGATTAATCCATTTATTCACAATTCTCAATGAAAAAGGACACGACAAACATCACTTCAAGGATTCTTCTCGATGTTGCGGCAGAACATGGAGTTACTGATATTATTTGCTCGCCGGGGAGCCGTAATTCTCCTCTTCTTATAGCTGCGTATTGTCGGGATTCCTTACACAAGCATGTCATAACCGACGAACGGGTAGCCGCCTTTTTTGCACTTGGAATGGCGATGGTTTCTCAACGTCCCGTAATGCTTGTCTGCACCTCCGGCTCAGCGATATTAAACTATGCACCGGCTGTGGCGGAAGCATTTTATCATGGCGTTCCGTTGATTGTCGTGTCAGCCGACCGCCCCAAGGAGTGGATTGATCAGGATGATTCTCAGACAATACGCCAAGACGGAATATTGTCAAATATTGTCAAGAAGAGCTATGACATTCAGGTGTCCCCGGAATCGGAGTCTTCTTCGTTTAAAGAATATAGTTGGTTCTGCAACAGAATTGTCAACGAGGCGATGCTGGCATCAATGCGCCCGAAGCGTGGTCCTGTTCATCTGAATATACGGCTCTCCCCTCCTCTGACCGGAATTGAAACACTTCCGGAAAACATCAGAGAAGAGAGGATTGTCAGGGAATACCGGCCGGAATCAAAACTTCCAGCCGACATAATGAATGAACTTGCAAAGCGGGCTGCCGGTAAGAAAATTATGTTGGTGGCCGGATTCGGAGCACCCAATCAACGCCTCAACCGGGCGGTAAACGAATTTGGGAAGCTTGACAATGTGACCGTTATGGCGGAGACTATCTCTAATATTCACTCCGACGGTGACTATGCCTCTGTCGATTTATCTCTTTCATTGGCTGACAGTGAGCTTCTTCCTGACATTATAATTTCTGTTGGTGGCGCTCTTGTATCCCGTAATCTGAAAGAATATCTGAGAAAGAATACGAATGGCGAACATTGGTGTCTGGGATCTTCCGATACAGTTGTTGACTGTTTCATGTCATTAACAACAAAGATTGAAATTGACGCATCATCTTTCCTCTTGCGACTGGCTTCCCTCTTGCGCCGTAACCCTGTTGTCAGCCGTTCAAACTACAACATTAAATGGACTGAGATCCGGAAGCGCACACGCGAATATCATAACCGATATCTTGCGACTCTGCCGTGGTGTGACATGAAAGCATTCGAGATTATTCTTTCCTCTATTCCCTCATCGTGGAATCTTTTTCTCTCTAACGGAACTCCCGTGCGCTACGGACAATTGTTTGATTATCCTTTTCATGCAACTTTCTGTAATCGCGGAGTTTCAGGGATTGACGGATGCACCTCAACTGCCATCGGTGGTGCATGCGCCACACATGTTCCGACTGCCCTAATAACAGGCGATCTCTCTTTTACATACGACTTAGGGGCTCTGGGAATCCCATTATCCCTAGACACAGGCATAATAATCTTCGTAATCAGCAATGGTGGAGGTGGCATATTCCGCTTCATTAAGTCAACAGCAGCTCTTGAAGAGGAATTGCTTGATAAATACTTCTGTGTGCGTCCTGATGTTGACATAGCTTCAATCGCTAAGGGATTCGGATTTGACTACATTGCAATCGACAATAATAACTACCTTTCAGCAGGTGAGTCGATAAAGCAATTATGTGGAACAAAACACAGAAATTCTACCATTGTTGAAGTTAAGACAGACGGCTCTCTAAGCGCGAAGATATTAAGAAATTACTTTGAAAATATACACAACAAATAATAATAGAATAATCTATGTTTGAGTGGAAAACAATTAAGGAATATACCGACATTCTCTTTGAGCAATTTGAAGGGATTGCCAAAATCACAATCAATCGTCCGCGAGTCTACAACGCCTTCCGTCCTCTGACCAATCAGGAGATGCTCGACGCAATGCGAATCTGTCGTGAGCGTAGCGACATAGGAGTAATTGTCCTGACAGGAGCAGGCGACAAAGCATTCTGTAGTGGAGGTGACCAAAATGTAAAAGGAGTTGGCGGCTATATAGATTCAGATGGTGTGCCTCGTCTGAATGTCCTTGAACTTCATCATGCAATCCGTTCGATTCCAAAGCCTGTGATCGCTATGGTCAACGGCTACTCTATCGGAGGAGGAAACGTTCTGCAAGTTGTCTGCGACCTTTCAATTGCATCGGAGAACGCTCGCTTTGGTCAGACCGGTCCAAAGGTTGGAAGCTTTGATGCCGGTTTCGGCTCTTCTTATCTTGCAAGATGTGTCGGACAGAAGAAAGCTCGTGAGATATGGTTTCTCTGTAAACAATATACTGCTCAGGAAGCTCTTGAGATGGGCATGGTTAATGCAGTCGTACCTTTTGATAAGCTTGAGGAAACAACAGTGGAATGGTGTCGCACGATTTTGAAACGCTCACCGTTTGCAATCAGAATGATCAAACGTGCACTTAACGCAGAACTTGACGGCCAGCATGGTCTGATGGAGTTTGCAGGAGACACGACATTGATGTATTACCTGATGGAAGAGGCTCAGGAAGGAAAGAACGCATTCCTTGAAAAGAGAGACCCTGACTTCGATCAATTCCCTAAATTCCCCTGATAAATAAACACACTATGAAACTCGCATACTGCCCTTACACCCTTGTCTTCAAACAACCTGCCGGTACATCTCGAGGCATTCTCACCTCAAAACCTACCTGCCTGTTGAAAATATATGATGAGTCAAATCCCGAAGTTTTTGGACTTGGCGAAGCATCTGTATTTCCCGGTCTGTCGCCTGAAGCAAACGAATCATTTGAATATAAAGTTGTTGAGCTTCTAGCAAATGTGGCCATAGGCCGTCCGACTGATCTTGAGAGATATAGCTCGCTGAAATTCGGGTTCGAGCAGGCTTTGCGAGATTTTGCTTCAGGCGGAAGGAGATTGTATTTTCAATCTCCTTTCACCTCCGGCAAAACTTCCATCCTGACTAACGGTCTTGTCTGGATGGGAGACTTCGATAAGATGATTGAACGAATCGATGAGAAAGTCAAGGACGGATTCCGGTGTATCAAACTTAAGATTGGCGCAATCGACTGGAAATCTGAGGTTGATATGATTGAATATATCCGTAGGAAATATTCGGAAAAAGATCTTGAAATAAGGGTTGATGCCAACGGTGCTTTCTCTATGGAACAAGCTCTTCCACGGCTGAAACGTCTTGCAGATCTCGGAGTTCATTCAATCGAGCAACCCGTAAAAGCTCACCTTGACCCTTCTCTAATGGCTTTTCTTTGTCAGGTCTCTCCCCTTCCTATCGCACTGGATGAAGAATTGATTGGCATCTATGGAAAGGAGGCAAAGGAGGGATTGCTTGATGTTATCAAGCCCCAATACATCATTCTTAAGCCAACACTTTGCGGAGGATTCTCCGGTGCGGAGGAATGGATTGATGCAGCCACACAAAGAGGAATCGGCTGGTGGGTTACTTCGGCTCTTGAATCAAACATCGGATTGAACGCTCTTGCTCAATGGGTGGGTACTCTTAACACAACTCTCCCTCAGGGTCTCGGCACGGGAGGACTTTTCACCAATAATTTCGAATCGCCGATCTATCTTGATAGCGAAAACCTTCGCTATAATCCTGATCACTCACTAAGTTCTGAACAAATTGCTAAACTGCAATGGAGAGAATAAGATTCAAAGATGAATACCTCTCTCCCATACCATATATTACAGTCAGAACATCCGGTTCCACCGGTACTCCTAAAGAGATTCAACTTCAGAAAAGCTTACTTGCTGAGAGTGCTCGTAGAACAAATGATTTCTTCGGCATAAATTCCGAATCACGACTTCACTCGGCAATTTCCGATGAGTTTATCGGCGGCAAGATGATGGTGGTCAGAAGCGTTGAAGCTCATTGCCGGTTTACGTGGGAAACACCTTCGATGCAACCACTCAAAAGTCTGACTGATAAATCAGCGATAGACCTTCTTGCTGTGGTGCCTTCACAAATGTGGGGACTAATTTCCAATGAATATCCAATTCCGGAACTGCGTAATATAATTATCGGAGGAGCCCCCATAGCCGATAATTTGAGGGAACGTCTATATGATCGTCCCTTCAAGTGCTGGGAGACTTACGGAATGACTGAGACGGCATCGCATATAGCTCTAAAGGAAATTTCTCCGGCCGTGGAGTATTTCACAACCCTCCCCGGTGTCTCAGTCACAGTTGACAATCGAGACTGTCTCGTAATTAATGATAATGGACGTGAAATAATCACAAACGATGTGGCGGAGCTCTTTTCTTCAACTGAGTTCAAGATATTGGGAAGATACGACAACATGATAATTTCCGGAGCTAAAAAGATTAATCCGCTTGAAATAGAAAATGAAATTTCTAAACTGACTTCTTTCCCTTTATATATATCATCGAGAAAAGACGACAGATGGGGGGAAGCTCTCGTGGTCGTAATAGAAAAAAATAATCAGAGATATAAAGATTTCATGCAGGAATGGGAAAGAATAAAAAGTCGGCTTTCCGACATACTTCCAGGATGGAAAATTCCCAAAGACGTTGTTGTGATAGAGAGTTTTGAAACAACTCCAACAGGAAAACTGATACGAAGAAAATTTTAAGGAACGGGGCTTAAGATAATCCTTCTTTTACATTATCTTTGTGAATATTTGCTTAAGTAATATTATTGAATTAATTTTGTATTGCTTGAATAACGTTTGGAAATATCCATCGTATTAATGTTTAAGAATTTAGAACTTCTTTAATAAGTTCATAAAAGTTAGAGATAATTTCTACAGGTAAAAAGGTCGTAATGTTAAAGAAAAGTGAGCTTGAAGAGTTGATGACTAATGATTTGTCTGACCTCTGGAGTGTGCTTCAACCCGAAGAGAAGCGCATCGTTGCAGACAATATGACCATTACTCAATTCAAGCATAACCAGGTTATCTACCCAGAGGGAGCAAATCCTGAATTTCTATGGGTACTTCTTAGGGGGAAAGTCAAAAAATATAAACGAGGTGTCGGCGACCGTCCACAGATTCTGCGTCTTTATCGACCGGTGCAATATTTTGGTTACAGGGCATATTTTGCAAACGAAAAATATGTGTCGTCTGCCATGGCAGTTGAAGATTCAACCCTTGGGTTCATCCCCATGGAAATTGTTGACCGCCTTATTCATGAAAACATAAAGCTTGCGATGTTCTTTATCTATGACCTATCGCGAAATCTTGGCGGCTCAGACACAAAACTTGTTAATCTGACTCAGAAACATATACGCGGAAGACTTGCTGAAGCTCTTCTTCTCCTTCTTGATTCCTATGGGCTTGAAGAAGACAATCTAACACTTAAGATTTATCTTAGTCGCGATGATTTGGCTTCTCTATGTAACATGACAACTTCAAATGCCATTCGTACATTAACAGCATTTGTTTCAGAAAATCTAATTGTTGTCGACGGTAGAAAAATCAAGATAACCAACGAAGAACAACTCCGCAAAATCTCAAGTTACGGATAAGGAATTAATTGGCTATTACATCGAATAAGGAAATAACAGACCATCACATTCCTCATCATCCCGGTTTATTCAGATTTTAAGTTATAAGAAAACACTGTAAGAGGGTATCCAAAATTTTCATTTTGCGATACCCTCTTCTCTTTATAAGCTTCAAAAATAAGCTATGTCAAGCTTCTGTTAAATCCATCAACTCTGAAACTCTATAATCATATTTAGATGCTTTCAATGCATTTATCAGAAATCCTCCATTCCCTCAGGAAGATCCTCTTCGTCATATTGGGTGTCACCGAAGAATTCTTCATCAAGATCAGTATCCAATTTTGCAAGATTCTCGTCAACCTTTCTGTCAAACTCCTCAAGTTCAATCATCTGCACAGGAGCCTTACCTTTCTTAAAAATGCAGACAGGTTGTGAAAGACTTCGACCCGGTAAAATCTCTTTTAATTCCATAAAGAAGCACCTGTCGGTCATATAATCAAACACAAAGATTAATTTCTGTCCTTCATCCTCAATCAGCTCACCGATGGTTGTTTCATCCATAAGCCAAATATCCTGATCGGACGATGAACCCATATCTTCAAGAGTTATCTCCTCCTCTTTCTCCCAATCATCATTACAGAGAAAAAAAGAATCCAACTCATCTTTAGAAAAATCAACACTTTCCAGAATTGCATTTCTCAAAGCCAGAAAAGTAGAATCTGAATCAATCTCTATTTCTCGGCTGAAACTGTTCACTTCGTCACTGACAAGTTTAAATCTAAATACCATAACGGATGTTAGTCTTTTGAAGTTCTTTAATATAGTTTCATGTCCGACAACCTTAAATTGCAAGGTATAGACACGCGCAATGCTGATCGAAATTCATCAGCGAAATTTTGCAATGCGAAATTAATACATATCCTCGAATTATCATCTATCTTTAACAAAAAAAATAGGTCATTACTCTGAAAAAAAAGAACAGGTGTGAATCTGAATCCACACCTGCACCTTTAAAACTTTTATAACCGTATGATTGATTAACCGAGGAAGCTTAGCAATACACCGGCAGCAACAGCCGAACCGATAACACCGGCTACGTTCGGACCCATCGCGTGCATCAGAAGATAGTTGGAGGGGTCGTATTCAAGACCGATATTATTTGAGATACGCGCTGCCATAGGAACAGCAGACACACCGGCATTACCAATAAGCGGATTAATCTTTTTATCCTTGCGAAGGAAAAGGTTGAACACCTTCACACTCAACACACCTGCTGAAGAGGCGATGATGAATGCAATGAAACCAAGCGCAAAGATAAACAGAGTCTCCTTTGTAAGGAATTTGTCAGCCTGAGTTGAAGCTCCGACAGTCAAACCAAGAAGAATGGTAATAATGTCGGTCATTGCATTGCTTGCTGTCTTTGCAAGACGAGTAGTCACACCACTTTCACGAAGGAGGTTTCCGAAGAAAAGCATACCAAGCAAGGGAATGCCTGAAGGAACGATGAAACAAGTCAGCATCAGTCCGACAATGGGGAAAATAATCTTTTCTGACTGACTGACCACACGAGCAGGTTTCATCTTGATGAGACGTTCGCTTTTAGTTGTAAACAGTCGCATCAATGGGGGCTGAATCAACGGAATTAGAGCCATGTAAGAGTAAGCCGACACTGCGACTGCACCCAAAAGCGATGGATTAAGTTTAGAAGTGGTGAAGATGGCAGTCGGTCCGTCAGCACCACCAATGATAGCCACACATCCTGCAGAAAGGGGGTCCATACCTATGAGAAGTGCCAACATATAGGCTCCGAAGATACCAAACTGTGCGCAAGCACCAATAATCATAAGTTTCGGATTAGCAAGAAGAGCAGAGAAATCGGTCATTGCACCGATGCCAAGGAAAATCAATGGAGGATACCATCCCTTTTCAACACCATTATACAGGATGTTAAGGACAGAGCCGGGCTCATATATACCAATCTCCATGCCGGGCTGGAAAGGAATATTACCAATCAGCATACCGAAACCGATCGGAACAAGGAGTAAAGGCTCAAAGTTTTTCTTTATGGCAAGCCATACGAAGAAACATCCAACCACAAGCATGACAAGATTTGTCCACTCGCAGTTATAAAATCCTGTAAAATGCCAGAACGTATCAATACTTCCTTTAAGGAACTCAGAGAAGCTGCTTTGGGCTGCAAGAATCATATTATCGAGTATGAATATGTTTATTCGATAATCATGATGTCTGCACCTTCAAGAATAGCATCACCAACGCCGACAAGAATCTTCTTAACTGTGCCAGCCTTATCTGTATGGACATCATTTTCCATCTTCATAGCTTCAAGCACGCATACTGTGTCGCCAACATTTACGGTGTCACCCTCTTTGACAGAGAAGCTCATTACAGTGCCGGGGAGCGGACTCTTAACAGCAGAAGCAGAGCCGGAGGGAGCAGCAGGCTTAGAAATAACCTTAGCACCTTCCTGTGTTCTGGGAGCAGCTGCAGGAGTTTTCTTAACGTTGCTTACTGAAGTCTTTCCGGCAGGAGCCTTTTCAAGTTCCACAGTGTAGGGAGTGCCGTTAACTTCCACAGTCACCTTATTGTCAACGACATCTCCAACAGATACAGCGAATTTAATGCCGTTGATTTTATACTTATATTCTTTCATTTTTTCTTTGGAGGAGATTGATTTTGAATTTTTACTTTCTTACGTTGCGCTTAAGTTCAGGAACCTCACGCATATTGTAGATTTTGGAATTCCAAGGAGAGTAAGCACGCTTCATTGCGCGGATTGTAAGAATGGTGTCTTCCATGTCATGACCCTGTCCAAAATGCTCGGCAAGTGCAGCAGAAATCGCAGCTATAATCTCACCTGATTCAAGATCTTCATGGTCATGATGGTCTTCAGTGCCCGCAGCTGAAATTGCTTCCTTCTTTTTCTTTGACAATAGTTTTGATGAAATCTTGCCAAAACCGAGGAAAAGCACACTGAGAATTACAAGAGCCGAAAGAACAATCACCATTGCGATAATTGTAACGGCTCCACCTGTTGAGTCATTCTCAGAAAGGTCTTTTGCCTTCTCTTCCTGAAGCATTCTTCGAGTGGTTTCACTCTCACTGATTGTATTTACTTCCTCACTGTCGGTTCCGGGAGCTACAACCTCAGTCTGACCGTCGGGTGTTGTAGCCACAACCTGTTCGGATGTCTCAGTGATTGCCTCCTGCTGAGCGAAAGCATTGAAGCCCACACCGCTGAACAGAGCAAAGCTGATAACCGCTATTGATAATTTCTTTTTAAACATAGACGATAAAAATGTTATGCTGTGGAAACCGGGGTCTTGACAGACTCCGGTTTCCATGCATATTTATTATAGGTCTTACAGAGGTATATTTCCGTGTTTCTTTGCCGGATTTGTCTGCTTCTTAGTCTGAAGCATCTGAAGGGCACGAATGATACGGAAACGAGTGTTACGCGGCTCGATTACGTCGTCGATATAACCGTATTTTGCAGCGTTGTAGGGGTTTGCAAAGAGATTTGTGTATTCCTCTTCTTTCTCTTTCATAAACGCAGCGGGATCTGTCTGACTCTTTGCTTCCTTAGCATAAAGCACACCGACAGCGCCTTCAGCACCCATAACTGCGATTTCGGCAGAAGGCCATGCGTAGTTGATATCGCCGCGAAGCTGCTTACAGCTCATCACGATGTGTGAACCACCATAGCTCTTTCTGAGAGTTACAGTCACCTTGGGCACAGTTGCCTCACCGTATGCGTAAAGAAGTTTTGCACCGTGCAGGATAACTGCATTGTATTCCTGACCTGTGCCGGGAAGGAATCCGGGCACGTCGACGAGAGTTACCAAAGGAATGTTGAATGCGTCGCAGAAACGCACGAAGCGAGCTGCCTTGCGAGATGCGTTGCAATCAAGCACACCTGCGAGCACCTTAGGCTGGTTGGCTACGATACCGACAGACTGACCGTTGAAACGAGCGAAACCGCAAATGATGTTCTTTGCATAATCACGCTGAATTTCAAGGAACTCACCGTTATCAATAACAGCACCGATAACGTCATACATATCGTAGCTGCGTTTTGCGCTGTCAGGGATAATCTCGTTGAGTTTATCTTCAAGACGGTCAATGGGATCGTCGCATGCAACAAGCGGAGTTTCCTCAAGATTATTCTGCGGGATATAGCTGATAAGCTTACGGATAAGGCTGATAGCTTCTTCTCCATCTTCACAAGCAAAGTGTGTCACACCGCTCTTAGAAGCGTGAACTGATGCGCCACCGAGCTGCTCCTGAGTGACATCTTCACCGGTCACTGTCTTCACAACTGACGGACCTGTAAGGAACATGTAAGAGATGCCCTTAACCATGATAGTGAAGTCGGTCAATGCGGGGCTGTAAACCGCACCACCTGCACAGGGACCGAGAATAGCTGAAATCTGGGGAACGACGCCTGATGCGAGGATATTGCGCTGGAAAATCTCTGAATAACCTGCAAGTGCATTGATACCCTCCTGAATACGAGCACCACCTGAGTCATTAAGACCGATAACAGGAGCACCCATCTTCATAGCGAGATCCATCACCTTACAGATCTTCTGTGCCATTGTTTCTGACAATGAGCCGCCAAGCACTGTGAAGTCCTGAGCGAACACATAAACAAGACGACCTTCGATTGTACCAAAACCGGTTACGACACCATCACCAAGGAAATGTTTCTTTTCCATTCCGAAGTTTGTGCTTCGGTGAGTGACAAACATGTCAAGCTCTTCGAAGCTGCCTTCGTCAAGAAGCTGTGCGATGCGTTCACGAGCAGTGTATTTGCCACGTTCGTGCTGTTTCTCAATAGCTTTTTCACCACCACCGATGCGTGCAGTGGCGCGTTTTTCAATAAGCTCTTTAATTTTTTCTTCTTGCTTGCTCATATCTGTCAGATTATTTTTTTGAGGGATCTTCGCAAAGTTCTGTCAACACAGCTTCAGTGCATTTGGGGTGAAGGAATGCAATCTGCAGACCGTCAGCACCTCCGCGAGGAGCTTTGTCAATTGTGCGGATACCTTTTTCTTCACATTCTGCAAGAGCTTCTGCGACACCGTCTTCAACAGCAAACGCCATGTGGTGCATTCCACCTTTGCCACCGTTCTTCTCAATGAATTTGGCAATTGTGCTTTCAGGTGAAGTTGCTTCAAGAAGTTCGATCTTAGTGTCGCCAACCTTAAAGAAAGCTGTAGTCACCTTCTGATCTTCAACAACTTCAGTCTTATAGCATTTAAGGCCGAGAACTGACTCATAATACTTGATTGCCTCTTCCAGATTGGGAACGGCAATACCGATGTGTTCAATGTGAGAAATCTTCATTGATATTTTCGTTAGTTGTTATTGTGTTATTTATCTTTTTTCATACACTGCCACGACCAATAAAGTCATAACAGTTATATCCGGCTGCAAATATACTAATAATTAATTGAATAATCAAAACAAACTTTTTAGAGATTACGCACTCCTTATCCATTAAAGCATGTTTAAGACAGTATCTATATGAAAAATTTTCTCACACGGCATTTTTTTACTACATTTGCAAACTATTAAGTGCTGACTCCAATTCCCTCCATATAATTATGGCTTGGTTGGCATTTGTAATCAACACTGTTTCACATCTCCTCACCTAATGGACATGAAATTGACAGTATCTACTCTTGCCGCTATGGCGGGAGGCAAAATTGAAGGTGACGGAAATACCGTCATCACCGGCTTCGCTAAAATAGAGGAAGCAAAATCAGGCGATATTTCTTTTATCGCCAATCCTCTCTATTCTCACTTTTATGAGACAACCGAAGCGTCGGCTTTACTTGTCGCCAATGACTTCAAGCCTGAGTCTCCACGTTCTATAACGCTTATCAGAGTGGCCGACCCCTACTCTACTCTTGCAGAAGTTCTAACTGCATTCGACAAAATGAAATCCAGAAAAAAAGGTATTGAAAACCCCGCATTTGTTGATGCAGACGCAACATTAGGAGCAGATATATATGTAGGAGCGTTCGCCTACATTGGGAAAGGGGCTTCGGTCGGCAACCGCTCGATGATTTATCCACAGACATACATCGGCTCTGACGTAAGCATCGGAGAAGACTGCATAATCTATCCCGGAGCCAAGATATATGATGGCTGCCGCATCGGGAACCGATGTATAATCCATTCGGGTGTCGTAATAGGTGCCGACGGCTTTGGCTTCGCTCCCAAAGGAGAAAGATATGAAAAGATTCCACAGATTGGCATAGTGGAGATTGCCGACGATGTCGAGATCGGTGCCAACACAACCATCGACCGTGCAACCTTCGGACATACATATATCGGAGAAGGCACTAAGCTTGACAACCTCATTCAGGTTGCCCACAATGTTGAAATCGGAGAGAATAACGTATTCGCGGCTCAGACAGGTATTGCAGGCAGCACACATATCGGCAATAATAATCGTGTTGGCGGTCAGTGCGGCTTTTCCGGACATATCCGTGTCGGAAACGACAATGAGTTCGGCGCTCAATCAGGAATACCTAACAATGTGGGAAGCAACAAACGTCTGATAGGTTATCCGGCAATTGAAGCCCGAAAATTTGCTAAAAATCTTGTCTATATAAATAAGCTTGAAGAACTTTTTAAGAAATAAAAAATCTCAGGCTTCAAAAAAAAGAATATATAAAAACAATATACTCAAATGAATCAGCAAACACTTAAAAACTCCTTTACGGTCAGCGGGAAAGGACTCCACACCGGAGGCATGATTACTGCCGTATTCAATCCTGCCGAGCCGAACACAGGTTATCGTTTCCGTCGTGTTGACCTTGAGGGCACCCCGGTGATTCCTGCTCTTGCAGATTATATTATCGACACAACACGTGGAACGGTTATCGGAAAGGGAGATGTGCGTATCAGCACCATCGAACATGCCATAGCTGCCCTCTATGCAGCCGGAGTTGACAACTGCCTTATTGATGTTGACGGACCGGAATTACCAATCCTTGACGGTAGCGCAGCAATATTTGCTGAAAACATCGAACAGGCCGGCATTGTTGAGCAGGACGCAGAAAAAGATTACTATATCATAAAGGAAAAAACAAGCATCCGCGACGAAGAAACCGGTGCTATCATCACTGCTTACCCCGACGATGGCTTCAGCGTTGAGGTAATGGTGGAATACAACTCTCGCGTACTCCCCAACCAGTTTGCCATGCTTGACGATATTGCCGATTTCCGTCAGAAAGTAGCTTCTGCTCGCACATTTGTCTTTGTGCGCGAAATAGAAGCGTTAGCTAAAGGCGGTCTTATCAAGGGGGGCGATCTTGACAATGCTATCGTCATTTATGACGAAGAGATTAGTCAGGATTCTATCGACCACATCTGCGACATGATGGGCGTTGAACACATGCAACTCGGTAATTTCGGCTACATCAACCCCACTCCCCTTAAATGGGATAACGAGCCGGCTCGCCATAAACTTGTCGATGTTATCGGCGACATTGCTCTTATCGGCCGACCGCTCAAGGGACGTATTGTTGCTGTTAAACCCGGTCATACCATCAACAGCAAGTTTACCAAGAAACTTCGCAAAGAGGTGAAACACACTGAGGTGCAGGCTCCCGTTTACAATCCTAACATTGCTCCTCTGATTGACGTTAACGGCATAAAGAAACTTCTCCCTCACCGCTATCCTTTCTTGTTAATTGACAAAATCATTGAAATTGACAAGAAGCACTGTGTGGCAATAAAGAATGTGACCGTCAACGAACCTTTCTTCCAGGGTCATTTCCCTCAGGAACCCGTAATGCCCGGTGTGCTTCAGGTGGAGGCAATGGCTCAGGCAGCAGGTGTTCTTGTGCTAAACTTTCTCGACGAACCGGAACGTTACTCAACCTACTTCCTTAAGATTGATAATGTCAAGTTCCGCCAGAAAGTCGTGCCGGGTAATACCCTCATCCTAAGTGTAAGTCTGGCAACTGAGATTCGCCGTGGATGTGCCGTTGTGAAGGGTTATGCTTTTGTAGGAGAAAAAGTTGTATGTGAAGCCGAGTTCATGGCTCAGATTATTAAGAACAAGTAATCCGCTTGAATTATGGCTAAGATGAATGATATCCATCCTGGTGCAAGAATAGGTAACAATGTCAGCATCGGGAATTTCACTACCATTCATGATGATGTCGAGATAGGCGACGGATGTGAAATCCACAATAACGTCACTATTTTTCCGGGAGCAAGAATTGGTAAAAATGTCAAGATATTTCCAGGCGCTGTCATTGCAGGTATTCCCCAGGATCTGAAATTCCGGGGAGAAATCACTACTGCTGAAATTGGCGACGGCACGACAATCAGAGAATGTGCAACCGTCAACCGCGGCACTGCCTCCAAAGGGAAAACTGTTGTTGGTTCTAACTGCCTGATTATGGCTTACACTCATATAGCCCATGATTGTCTTATTGGCGATCAGGTTATAATCTCAAATGCAACTCAACTTGCCGGAGAGGTTATTATCGACAATAATGCCGTCATTGGAGGTGGCAGCCTTGTGCATCAGTTCTGCCATCTTGGCAGAAATATCATGCTTCAGGGCGGAGCACTGGTAAATAAAGATATACCTCCGTTTGTTAAGGCGGCGCGCGAACCTATCTCTTATGTAGGACTTAACACCATAGGTCTGCATAGAAATGGTTTTTCTCAAGAAGACATTCAGCTTATTCAGGAGATTTATCGCATAATCTATCTTAGCGATATGAATGTCAGCCATGCTCTTGACCTTGTGCGCGAGACAATTTCAGATTCTCCGATAAAAAATGAGATTATCGACTTTATAGCCAACTCAGGCCGTGGAATCATTAGGTCAGCTGTCTGATTTTACATAGTCTGAAATATAATAGAACGGGCAAAAATGAATCATTTTTGCCCGTTCTATTTTATAATAAGTATTTCTATCGTCCTCCGAATATTCTGGAGAATATATTTTTCTTAGGTTTTTCAGGACGGATATGAATTCTGATATTGCTATCTTCCTTATTCATAAACAATATATGATTTCGGAAAACGATAGCCACAAATTTATCAAATTCCAGAATAGCATTAATACTCCTTATCAAAAATCTTCTGAACGGATTAAATTCCTCCAAGTTGTTAATGATTATCTCGTCATCATCAATTCCAAGATCATGATTCGGAGCAAGCAGATCCCGGAAATAGTCCAGTCTCAACTCAGCACGATCTTTCGGAGGCTTGATGTAGACCTTATATATTTCTTTTATAACTTGATCTGTAATCATTGTAATAATTGTCGTTTTATTCCTTCTATACCTAAAACATCTCAGAATAAAGGTTGGTTCACAGCCTTAACATATTTTACACCCCTTTCGATAATATTAGCGTTAATTAATATCGTCGAACAGAATCTGAATGAGGAAATTATAAGACCCCTAAGAATATTATACCACCTACGAATCACATGCAAAAGAAGTCGAGAATATCACTGGTTACAAGAATTTGAAGACTCTCGACTCCAGCAAAAAGCCACTTAAAACCTTTTCACGTGCCCATAGCGATTTCTGCTACACATTAGAAGAGTTCGAGTTACCGGATGACTAATCCAGTTGAGAAGGTATGCGGCACCGATCGTATGCCTTTTTTCCGTTAATGAAATAACCATATTCCTTATCTTTGTAGAATAATCTGCTCACATAGAGCGTCTAATCAAAATTTTTTGTAACTTTGCATTATCCAATGGAAGAGAAATGCCGTTGGAAAAGAAAAGTGTCAAGCTTTCTTTCTCAGTAAGACGAATCGCCAGTTCTACAACACGCTGAGATTGAGTGAGATTAGACGCTCTTTCTGTTTTGTAGTATCTTTTGATGCGACATTAATTGCCGTATCTTAGCATACACAAATCAGAGGGGCAGTTTATTCTACCCTCATATATCATTCAGCGTGTAGGCTTTGGCGAGCCTGTCTTACTATGATAGAGGTACGATGAATTCCCCTCTTTTCTTGTACCCAAACATAACCGCCGAATTAGGGAATCAGGAGGCAAATAACTCATATTGCCATGCCGAGGTGTCCAAAATGTGACTCAAATAAAGTTCGGACTTCAATGGTGTCTGATACTCTTGAGTTTGCCGGGAATCTTGCAACTAAACTGCCAATTTTTGCCGGAGGTACTCTGGTGGGTACAATTAATCCCAAAGGAGGTTCATATATCAATCGTGTTATTGGTGGAGCCGTAGGAAAAGCCGGTGGTCGTCTTGCAAGAGCCGCATATAATAAGCTTGTGTGTGATAACTGTAATCATGTATGGGACAATCCAAAATCTATCTGGGAGGATTAAGGCTATGATTTGTAAATGTCCTAAATGTGACCAATATACT